>NZ_DEXW01000064.1:96641-115933 GCF_002364335.1 Winogradskyella sp. UBA3174
GTCTCTTTTTTTAGTTCTATATTTTAATTATCTATTGTAAGGATATTCACTTATCCAATAAAAATCACGATTTCTCAACAAAAAGTCTTTCTCCTTAAATAGCTTTGAAGAACCATAAATCGTATCTCCTTTAACAATAAAATTAAAATCTAAACCTGTGCTGTCTATTTTTTTATAGTTTAAATAATAACTTTCTTTATCGTCGCGCCAGCTAGTTAGCTTTAATCTATCCTGTAAACTATCCATTTCTACACCATAATACGAATTGGTATTATTGAATTTTTTTATCTGAAGTGATCCTTCTCTTTGAACAACGATATTTTTCCAAAGTCTTTCATCTTTATAATTGGTTATAGTGTCACCGTTTATTACAAAATTATTGACTTCGTATGCACCATATAATTCTGGTTTTGTTGCCTTAGATCCATATATTTTTTCGGAATCAAGTGTGTTTATAAACCCGAAAATAAAAACATAACCTAGCATTAATGCTTTAAAACTATTCATGGCTATGCTTACGCCTTTATTAAATTTTGGTCGTTTAATAACCTCAAGCTTAGTACTTAGATTGGTAAAAAAGAATAACACCAATCTTTTAATATCTCTAGACAACAAAAACAATGTCATTACTACCAAATGTGTAGATAATATTTTAACAGGGACATCATAGAAATAGTTTACAGCCATAATATTCATAGCAGTCATTAACGTAATAATGGCACCAAAGGTCATAGTTCTTCTAAAAAGAAGAAAACCTGCACTTATCTCAGCGACACCCATAAATATGTTATAACCTTTAGAAAAACCTAAAAACGCCCAAGCTAATCCCATAGGTGAAGATTCACCATAAGTGCCTAATAGTCTGTAAAATCCTGGATAAGCAAACTGTAACTGTATCACCTTAACCATACCATAACTAATAAGCATTAAACCTACATAATAACGGATGCCAACAGTTAACCAATAATACATTTTAGCATAATCATTACGCTTTCTATCTATTACAGACCAGATTAAACAACCTGTTACAGCAACTAAAAACATGGTTAAAACTACCAAGTAATCAAATAAGGTATCACCACTTCCTGTAATTCTTACGACAACTTCATCTGATATACTATAAAGGTTAGCTCCTAACCATGGTACTAATTTTTTAATCCATTCCGTCGGATAGGCAAATATTGTGTCCCATAAAGGAAATGCTCCGTTATTTTGAAATAAGATAATGAGTATAAAATAAATTGAAATAAATCTAAATCCAATTTTCTCAAATAAGGACCAAGATGATTGGTTTCTTGATGACATAATAAAAGTGTTTTTGATTGATGAAAGTAATACTAGTTAATACGTTTAGTTATTAATGCTAATTGACCCATATGATTTGCCTGATGTTCCATAACATGAAACCAAGCCCAATGCATGCTCACATTACCTTTCTTGCTTTTAAACCAATCATCATCTTTAGATTTGAGTAGTTTTTTGGTTTTTTCTCGAACCTCATCATATAAACCCATGTAATATTTAATAGGTTTATTTTTAAACTCATCCCTTGCTTTTTCACCAAGACTTAATGCTGTTTCCCATTTTGCCTTTTCTTCTGCATTAAAACCTCTGCCTTCAAAAGTGTAAACTTGGTAATAGGCCTCTGTAGCTGCTAAATGGTAAATCATAGCACCTGGACTGTTAGAGTTTTCATCTAGTAAAAAATCTGTACCAGCTTGATCTAAATTTTTAACATGCCGTTCTACACGTTGCTTCAAATTATCGAGCATAGAAATCATGTTTCCAATGTCATTTGAATAGCCTTTGAGTGGTTTTATTTCGTTCTGCGCATAGGATAACGAACTGCTCGAAAAAATAAGTAATAAGAAAATTTGAATTTGGTTTTTAATCACAGAATTTATAATATTCTTAATGAGTTCTTGAATCTTTGATTTCATTTGATTTGATTGAAGGTTTTAGTGAGTCTAATATAGACTCAAATTACAGACAGAAGATTAACTATTTTTTAGGTGGATAACCTGCAAAAATTTTTTCAACTAATGCCTTAAGTATTTCCTCTCGTTTTTCGGGAGTAGCATTGGGTTTATATGAACTTTTACTAACCGCTTGCCAAAAAACACTTGTTCTATTAGTTTTAAGAAACTCTATAACTAATTCTCTAGTATTTTGATTACCGCCTAAAGGAAAGCCAACAGAAACACCTCCAAAACTACCTCCACCTCCTCCACCAGCTCCTATGCCAACATTAGAATTGTTTTGATTTTGAATATCTTGACTTTGAATATCTATATAAAAATTAGCATTATCAGAACGCATCATCCCCATAGTTTTAAGCTTATCATCAATAGCTTTGATTAGACGTTTGCTATCGAGTTCGCTCAAACCCGTTTTCATATCATCAAAATACTTATAGGTTTTGTATTGTGTAAAATCTGTAGATTTTTCATAATCGAAGTTAACTACTGTTCCGCAAGATGTTAACATAAATGCGACTAATATATATTTGAAGGCTTTCATCTTTTTTATTTTAAAGATATTAAAAAATAGAGAGGCTCATAAAAATTTAACTATTACTCTTCCGTCTTACTATCAACTGCTTTAGTAAGAGACGAAGAAATTATACCTGTTGGTATAGCCACAATACCCAAACCAATTAAAAGAATAAAGAAGGTGAAAATCCGACCTCCTACAGTTATCGGATAGACATCACCATATCCTACAGTCGTTAGCGTAACTATAGACCACCATAAACTTTCAAAGATTGAAGAAAAATGTTCTGGTTGCGCTTCATTCTCAAAATAATAAATACCAACTGCTGCAAAATAAATTAGCATTAAAGTGATAAACATAAATAACACTATTTGCTCTTTCGCAATAATCATGGCTTTACCAAAATGATGCATCGCTTTATTATATCTCACTAATTTTAGGAGCCTAAACAACCTAAACATTCTTAGAAGTCTAAGCGATCTTAAATCAATACCAAAGGATAGATAAAAAGGAAGAATGGCCAATAAATCTATAATACCGAAAAAACTAAAAATAAATTTAGGCTTGCTGTCTGCGACATATATGCGAGCTATATACTCGAACGTAAAGATGATGACACAAAACGTTTCAATTGAATTTAAAATAACGCGTGTCTGAGGCTTTAAATTTGGTAAAGTTTCTATTGAAAATGTAATAACTGAAAGAATAATTAAAAACTGAATAAAGAATGCGAAAATTTTACTCTGCTTCGTATTGTTGGTTTCAACTAAATTTTTCAAGTAATCTTTCATGATGACTATTAGTAGTTAATCATTCAGCATCTTCCAAAGGTGATCTTTAAGTTCCGTAAGCCCTTGTTGCGCTACTGAAGAAATAAACAAGTATTTAGAATCTAAATCTTTATCTAAAACAACAGCCATCTCAGCTTTAAGCTCGTCATCTAGCATATCTGATTTTGATACCACCACAAAACGTTCTTTATCTAACATCTCTGGATTGTAACGTCGCAATTCATCAACTAAAATTTCATACTGTTCTACAATATCTTTAGCGTCTGCAGGAATTAAAAACAACAAGATCGAATTACGTTCAATATGTCTTAAAAAATAATAACCTAAACCTTTTCCTTCCGCAGCACCTTCAATTATACCAGGAATATCTGCCATTACAAACGACTTAAAATCGCGATACTCAACAATCCCTAAATTTGGTTTTAAGGTCGTAAATTCATAATCTGCAATCTTTGGTTTTGCAGATGTTAACACAGATAATAAAGTAGATTTACCAGCATTAGGGAAGCCAACCAAACCAACATCTGCTAGTAACTTAAGCTCCAAAGTAATATACCCTTCTTCTAGTGGAATTCCAGGTTGTGCATAACGTGGAGTTTGGTTTATAGAATTTTTAAAATGCCAATTTCCTCTTCCACCCATTCCGCCTTCAGCAACGATTCTTTCTTCTCCGTCTTCAGTAATTTCGAACAAAATCTCATTGGTTTCAGTATCTCTAACGACCGTTCCAAGTGGCACATCTAAATATGCATCTTCACCATCTGAACCAGTACTTCTACCTTTACTTCCATGTGAACCATGACCAGCTTTTATATGGCGTTTGAATTTTAAATGAATAAGCGTCCAAAGATTAGAATTACCTTTTAGAATAACGTGTCCACCACGACCACCATCACCACCATCTGGTCCACCTTTTTGAATATACTTTTCGCGATGCAAATGCGCAGAACCTTTACCTCCGTTACCAGAAGATACATGCATTTTTACGTAATCAACAAAATTTCCTTCAGTCATCTGATGGGTTTAAAAGTTTAATTATTTAAAAGTTTAAGCGTTTATTATAAGACGTTTTGAACGGCCTATAATAAAATAAAGAAGTGACCCAACAAAAGGTAGTAGTATAACAACCAATACCCAAATAAGTTTCTCGTTATTGTTAAATTTATTTTTAAGGATACTAATTAGCGCTAATACAGGTGAAACTAAAATAAGTAAAACGAATAGCGCCCAAAGCAACAAACCTAATTCTGGTGTGATTAAATCCATGATTATAACTTATCTATCACAGCACTTAAACGTACAGTGATGTCTTCAATATTACCAACACCATTAACACCATAATATTTATTTTGTTTGGCATAGTAGTCTTTTAAGATTGCTGTTTTAGTATAGTATTCTTTAATTCTGTTTCTTATAATACTTTCGTCTGCATCATCTGCTCTTCCGCTAGTTTTACCACGTTCTAACAAACGTTTCACTAAAACCTCGTCATCGACTTCTAAAGCTACCATAGCATTAATTTGAGAATCTTTATCATCCATTAGCTTATCTAAGGCTTCTGCCTGAGCATATGTTCTCGGAAAACCGTCAAAGATAAATCCGTTTGCACCTGT
Organism: Winogradskyella sp. UBA3174; assembly: GCF_002364335.1. Classification (GTDB taxonomy): domain Bacteria; phylum Bacteroidota; class Bacteroidia; order Flavobacteriales; family Flavobacteriaceae; genus Winogradskyella. The sequence goes on from NZ_DEXW01000064.1 coordinate 101,539, forward strand.
GTTTCTCTCAACTTCTTTATTCAACATATCTATAGTCACCTGATCTGGCACTAGCTGACCTTTATCCATAAAAGATTTAGCTAATATACCCAAAGCCGTTTCGTTTTTAATGTTGTACCTAAATACATCACCAGTAGAAATATGAACTAAATCATATTTTTCTTTTAAAAAATTAGCTTGTGTTCCTTTACCTGCTCCTGGAGGGCCAAATAAGACTAAATTAGTCATGTGTTGTGTTGTTTTTAATTGATATACTTCTGGTAAGTCTCTTCCCAAACCATCATAATCTAAGCCATAGCCTACAATGAATTTATTAGGAATTTCCATACCAACGTAATGGAGTTTAAAGTCTTTATTATAAGCTTCAGGTTTGTAAAACAACGTTGCTATGAGCAATTGTTTTACATTCTCATTTTCAAAAATACGATGTACTTCTTCGAGTGTATTTCCTGAATCTATGATGTCTTCTAAAATAACAACTGTTCTGCCAGATAAATCTTGTGTTAATCCAATTAAACGTTGAATATCTTCAGTGGACTTAACCCCTTCATAAGACGCTAATTTTATAAATGTAACTTCACAAGGCTTTGGATATTTTTTTACAAAATCGCTAACCAACATAAAAGACCCATTTAAAATACCTATAAAGACTGGCATTTCGTCTCCAAGATCTTTTGCAATAGCATCTGACATATTCTGCACAGCGGTATCTATTTCTTGTTCAGAAATAAAAGGTTTAAAGTATAAATCGTGAAGCTTAATCACAGCGTTATTATTTTAGAAATGCAAAGATAATCATTTGATTAACTATAGACTATTTTTGATTTGTGATTTTAGAATTTTGTTCTATAATTAGTTTATTTTTGCAACTCATAATCAGACATTTTAATCTTAAAAAAGTTTCCGATTTGTATGGAAACACCTAAAGTTGATGAACTATTTTTCTTCCAATTTTAAACTCGGTATTCTTGGTGGTGGCCAACTAGGTAAAATGATTTTATACGATACACGCAAATTTGATATTTATACCTGTGTACTAGATCCAAGTGTTGATGCACCATCACGATTGGCATGTGATGAGTTTACCATTGGTGATATACTAGATTACGACACCGTAGTTAACTTTGGAAAAAACGTAGATGTACTCACAATTGAAATAGAAAACGTAAATGTAGATGCTTTAGAAACACTTGAAAATGAAGGTGTAAAAGTTTTTCCTTCATCTAAAACCCTACGTACAATACAGAATAAGGCTACTCAAAAATTATTTTATCGCGATAATAATATACCAACTGCTAATTTTTCTCGGTTTGCATACACGTCAGAAATTGATGAGGCTGTTGAGAATGGTGGACTAAGCTATCCGTTTGTATGGAAAAGTGCACGGTTTGGTTACGATGGTACAGGCGTAAAAGTTGTGAAACAAGCATCTGACTTAGAGCATTTACCTAATGTAGAGTGCATTTCGGAAGAATTAATTCCGTTTAAAAATGAATTGGCTGTTATAGTTGCAAGAAACGAAAAAGGAGAATTAAAAACATATCCTGTGGTTGAGATGGAATTTCATCCTGAAGCGAACCAAGTTGAATATGTGATTTGTCCTGCAAGAATACCTGATACTATTGCTAAAAAAGCGGAGTTAGTTGCACTTAAAACTGCAGCTGCTTTTAAACACGTTGGCTTGTTAGCTGTTGAGATGTTTCAAACTGAAAATGACGAAATTATAGTTAATGAAGTTGCTCCAAGACCACATAATTCTGGTCATTACAGTATTGAAGGGAGTTACACGTCACAATTTGAACAACACTTAAGATGTATTTTAGGTTTGCCTCTCGGAAATACAGAAAGTAAAGTTGCTGGAGTTATGGTAAATTTAGTAGGTGCAGAAAACCATACTGGCAACGTAGTCTATAAAAATATTGAAACCATTTTAGCCATGAATGGAGTTACACCACATATTTATGGTAAAAAACAGACGAGACCATTTCGTAAAATGGGACACGTAACTATTGTAAACAAAAATGTTGCCGTAGCACGAGTAATCGCAGAAAAAGTAAAACGTACAATCGAAGTAATTAGCGAATAAATTATGAGTAAAGTAGCCGTAATAATGGGAAGCAAAAGCGATTTGCCAGTAATGCAAGACGCTATAGATATATTAAAAGGGTTTGATATTGAAATTGAAGTCGATATCGTTTCGGCACATCGTACTCCAGAAAAACTATTCGACTTTAGTAAAAACGCTCATACAAGAGGTATCAAAGTAATTATTGCTGGTGCAGGAGGCGCAGCACATTTACCTGGTATGGTTGCTTCACTTTCTCCTTTACCAGTTATTGGTGTACCTGTAAAAAGCAGTAACTCTATAGATGGTTGGGATTCTATTCTATCAATTTTACAAATGCCTGGAGGAGTACCTGTAGCAACTGTCGCTTTAAATGGTGCAAAAAATGCTGGAATCTTAGCCGCTCAAATTTTGGGTACCTCAGACCAATGTATTTTAGATAAAATAATGATCTACAAAGAAGGACTAAAAGTTAAAGTGATTAAATCTGCTAAAGACCTTTAAAAAAAGCCTCAACTTTCGCTAAGGCTTTTAAGCTATTAATCAATTCTTTATGAAAAAATTTGTTTACATAAAGACAATACAAAGATAAACAAAACAATAACTAACATCTGATTTTAAGAGTCTTAAATATTAGTTAAAATTCACATTATCAATATAATACGTAAGAATACTTACACAGCAACAAAATGACGATACTCAATAAACCGTTTACAACACTATATAAGACTGCACCTTTTTCAGAAATAAAAACTAAAAATTATTTACCTGCCTTTAAAGCAGGAATTGAAAGAGCAAAATCAGAAATAGATGCTATTGTTAATTCTAATGATAAGCCTTCATTTAAAAACACCGTAGAAGCCTTAGATTATTCGGGTGAGGAATTGGATCGCTTGTCAAGTATTTTCTTCAATCTAAATTCTGCTGAAACCAATGATGCAATTCAAAAAATTGCTCAAGAGGTTTCACCTTTACTTTCAGAATTTAGTAATGACATTACACTTAATAAAGATTTATTTAAACGTGTAAAATCAGTTTATGATTCTAAAGCAGATTTAAATTTAACGACAGAACAAGAGACGCTTTTAAGTAAAAAATATAAAGGTTTTTCGAGAAACGGAGCCAACTTAGCTGAAGATAAAAAGAAAGAACTCAGAGCCATCGATAAAGAATTAAGCCATCTAAAACTAACATTTGGCGAGCACATTTTAGCTGAAACTAATAAATTTGAAATGCATCTTACTGACGAATCTGATTTGTCAGGTTTACCAGAAGGTGCTAAAGAAGCGGCAAAACAATTAGCTGAGAGCAAAGACAAAGAGGGTTGGTTAATTACGTTAGATTACCCGAGTTATATTCCCTTTATGACTTATGCTGATTCAAGAAAACTTCGTGAAAAACTTTCTAAAGCATTTGGCAGCAAAGGATTTAATAATGATGAACTAGACAACAAAGACAATGTTCTTAAAATTGCAAAATTACGGTGTAAGCGCGCACAACTTTTAGGCTATAAAACTCATGCACATTTTGTGTTAGAAGAACGCATGGCGCAAACACCAGAAAAGGTGACTACATTTTTAAATGAATTATTAGAAAAAGCAAAGCCAGCTGCTGTCCAAGAATTTGCCACGCTAGAAGCATTTGCCAAAGATCTAGATAGTATTGACCATTTACAAAAGTGGGATTCTGGTTATTATTCTGAAAAGTTGAAACAGAAATTATTCAGTTTAGATGATGAACAGCTGAAGCCTTATTTTAAATTAGAAAATGTTATCGCAGGAGCATTTACTGTTGCCGAAAAATTATTTGGATTACAATTTAAAGAGATAAATACTATAGATAAATACCACGACGATGTTTTAACTTATGAAATTAAAGATCATAATGGTCAATTAGTCTCTATTTTCTATGCTGACTTTTTCCCAAGAGCAGGAAAACGTAATGGAGCTTGGATGACATCTTACAAACCACAGATGATAAAAAACGGTATTAATGAAAGGCCACATGTGTCTATCGTTTGTAATTTCACAAAACCCACAAAAAGCAAACCGTCATTACTAACCTTCAATGAAGTAACTACATTATTTCATGAATTCGGACATGCTCTACACGGCATCTTAGCTAATACAACCTATCCTAGTTTATCTGGCACAAGTGTTTTTTGGGATTTTGTAGAACTGCCAAGTCAGATTTTGGAAAACTGGTGTTACGAAGAAGAAACATTAAAATTATTCGCCACGCATTATGAAACTGGTGCTGTTATACCGATGGAACTCATCGAAAAAATAAAATCCTCATCAACGTTTCATGAAGGCATGCAAACCTTACGTCAAATAAGTTTCGGGTTATTAGATATGTCTTGGCATGGTGTTGATCCATCAGAAATTAATGATGTAAAAGCTTATGAAGTTGCTTCTTTTGGTGATACAAGCTTATATCCAGATGTTGCAGAAAATTGTATGAGCACTTCTTTTGCACACATTTTTCAAGGTGGTTATTCCTCTGGTTATTACAGCTACAAGTGGGCTGAAGTTTTAGATGCAGATGCTTTTGAATACTTTAAAGAAGAAGGTATATTTAATAAAGAAGTTGCGAACAAATTTAAAGCTTTTGTCTTATCACAAGGCGGTACAGAAAACCCAATGACATTGTATAAAAAGTTTAGAGGACAAGAGCCAAAACCTGAAGCTTTACTGAGACGTGCTGGATTGATAAAATAAACCAACAACTTACTCCGTTTAGTTTTAATGAGTGTATTAAAGTTATTTGCACATTTAATTATAATTACACTACTAACCATAATAACGCAGGTTGGTGGTGTAATTTGGATAATAAGTCTTTTAATTTCAAACAAGCTAAAAAAGAAAAAACGGATTATTTTCCCATTGCTTTATTTCATTTTTAACTTAATAATTGTACCACCTGTTGCCTCCTACTTTGGGAGAGAACAGTTACCTGTTTTTAATCAAAGCTTAAAACCGATTAATTGGTTTTATCCATTAGCATTTAGAAACTATGTTGTACCAAGATTAAAGCGTGAACTTATTAGCTCTAGCGAAAACCTGGCCTCTTCTAATATATCTATCATTTATTTAGATGCTAATTTCCCCTTTTTTAAGGGTTATCCATTACTACCACATTTAAGTCATAATGATGGAAAAAAGATTGATATCACCTTTATGTATCTAAACGAATTAGGGGAGGAAAGCAACAAAAAACCGAGTACGTCTGGTTATGGTGCATTTGCAAATTCAGAAAAAAACTACACTTCAAAGACTTGTATTAAAAAAGGTAATTGGCAGTACGATTTTACAAAGTATCTAAGTTTTGGGATTAACAATAAATTGAAATTGGATAGTAAAAGAACAACTCAATTAATTAAGCAATTATTATCCATTTCTTCTACAGAAAAGCTCTTTATAGAACCCCATTTAAAACAATCATTAAGCCTAAGTAGAGAATCTAAAGTTAGATTTCATGGTTGTAAAGCTGTTAGACACGATGATCATATTCATTTGCAAATAAATTAAACTTTCAATAATTATTGAAAGTTTAATAATTATTGTATATTTACTTTATGGAATATCAAGAAGCAAAAGATAAATTTATAAGTACTTGGGGAAGTTTAGGAACACTTTGGGGCATAAACAAGGCTATGGCTCAGATACAAGCACTTCTTTTTATTTCCACAAAACCTTTGTCTATGGAAGATATCATGGCAGATCTTAAAATATCTCGTGGCAATACAAGTATGAATCTTCGTCAACTAATGGATTGGGGAATTGTAACTAAGGTTTTAATAGCTGGTGAACGTAAAGAGTTTTTTACTACTGAAAAAGACGTACAAGAACTGGCACGCATCGTTGCAAAAGAACGTAGTCGAAGAGAAATTAAACCTGTTATAAAAGTATTGCAAGACGTCTCTACTATCACAGACGATGGTACTGCAAAAACTAAAGAACTAATAAAACAAACCAAAGCCTTAAAAGAGCTTACTGACGATTTAGATACGTTGATGAATAAATTAGTAAATCAAAAACAAAACTGGCTAACAAAGTCTGTTTTTAAACTCATTAAATAAATCATATTTTTTTTAATAAAACTTTCAATATTTTCTGAAAGTTTAAAAACAAATAAATTATGAATATTCAAATCCCAAACTGGCTTATCATTCTTGGAGGATGTGGTCAAATTTTCACAGCGCTTATCTATCCATACATTAGGCATAAGGTATTTGATTGGTACACTGATGTTAAACAACTAAAACCCTTAAACCAAGAAATAGCTAAAACATACGGAAGGTATATTCAAGGTCTAAATTTTTCATTTGGCTTAATAGCAATCTTACTTCCAAATGATTTAAAAAACGGGACATCTTTAGCCATTGCCATAACCGGACTTATTGCTACTTATTGGATTGGTAAGGTTGCAACTCAAATTGCGTATTACCCAATGTATCAAATACCACAACAGCTTATTTTTAAAATAGGTAGCTATTTTATGAATACGCTATTTACAATGTTCGTTGTAGTTTATACTTGGTTACTTGTTTATAATATCAGTGCAATCCTATAAAATTTAATTATTATGGAAACACAAACGATAACACATCAAAATCTTTCAGAACAGAGCAAAATAGAAATGATCGATTTCTATAACGAAGCTACAGAAGATTACGAATTTTGGAGTAACGACTACAACATGCACTTTGGCTATTTTATTCCTTTTAAGACCAATCCTTTTAAAAGAGATACAATGCTCAATCAAATGAATTCACAAGTACTTAAACGCTTAAACATTAATAAAGCAAAAAACAGATTAATAGACTTGGGCTGCGGTATGGGAGGCACGATGCGTTACGCACTAAAACAGTATAAAAATGTAATAGCTTATGGTGTAACCTTGTCTAATTTTCAATTACAACAAGGCAATGAATTACTGAAAGGTAAAAATGGTATTATTCTAAAAGAAAACTATAACAACACCTCGTTTCAATCTAATTCATTCGACTCTGCAGTTGCTATAGAAAGCTTTTGTCATTCTGGTCATAACAAAAATTCATTAAAAGAAGTGTACCGAATTTTAAAGCCTGGTGGACGTCTAGTTATTGCTGATGCCTTTTTAAAGAAAGACAAATCTCAGCTCTGCAACGGCGCGAAATACTCATACCATAAACTCTGTAGTCATTGGAGTTTAGAAAAATTGGAAACACATACTTATATTAAAGAGCAACTACAGAATATAGGTTTTAAAACTATTAAAATAGACGACATTTCTTTTAGAGTTGCACCATCTGTTTTGCATGTTCCTTTCGCAATTACAAGTTTTATAATTAAAAAACTATTAAGCTTTAAGACCATAAAACGAGAGAGCTTTCTTAATTTGAAAGGATCATTCTATGCATTACTCACTGGTTTACACATGAAGAGTTTTGGGTACTATATTATTAGTGCAACCAAAGCTAAATAAAAAATTAATACTGAAAATATATGGAAACTAAAACAATCACAATAGCTGGCGGAAGCGGATTTCTTGGACAAGTCTTAACAGACTACTTCACAAAGCTTGGTCATACTATTTATATTTTAACGAGAACACCTAAACAAAGTAATGATATCTATTGGAATGCTAAAGATTTAGATTATTGGACTAAAACATTAGGTGAAACCGACGTTCTAATCAACCTCACGGGAAAGTCTGTAGATTGTAGATATACAGAAGTCAATAAAAAACTTATACATGACTCTCGAATAGATTCTACTAACGTACTAGGTATAGCCGTAAACCTGTGTAAAAACCCACCTAAAGTTTGGTTAAATATGTCTACATCTACAATATATGAGGTTTCATACACAAAAGAAATGACGGAAGTTAATGGTAACATAGGCGACGACTTTTCAATGAATATTGCCAAATCTTGGGAAGCAGCATTTAATAAAACTATAACACCAAAAACAAAACATATCATTCTAAGAACCTCAATAGTCTTAGGAAAAAAAGGTGGTGCACTTATTCCTTTAAAACGATTGACACAATTTGGACTTGGAGGAAAACAATGGCACGGCAAACAAAAGGTAAGTTGGATTCATGAAATAGACTTTGCTCGTGCTGTTAGCTTTTTAATTGACCAAAACTTAGAAGGCACATTTAATATCGTTGCCCCAAAGCCTACAACGAACACCTATTTAATGCTAACATTCCGTAAAGCTTTAAACATTCCGTTTGGTATTTCACATCCAAAATGGTTACTGAAAATTGGCGCTAAAATCATTGGAACAGAATCAGAATTAGTGTTAAAAAGTAGAAATGTTATTCCTAAAAAATTGATAGATGAAGGTTTCTATTTTAAATATAACACTATTGAAAAGGCTATAGAAAGCCTTGTGAAATCATAATTTAGTTCTCATTTATTTATCCTATTTTTGAAAAAGCAATGATAACATAAATGGCGAATCATAAGATAGATCCAAATAATTGGATAAAATTATATTCTGATTATCTTTTTAACTACACCATTACACGTGTCAGCGATAGAGAGATTGCACAAGATTTAGTTTCGGAAACATTCTTGGCAGGCCTCAAATCAATGGTTAATTTTAAAGGTGAAGCTAGTGAGCGTACATGGTTAATTTCTATTTTAAAACGAAAAGTAATTGATCACTACCGTAAAATTAATTCTAAAAAAGGTAAAGCCGAAGTTAGAATGAGTTATAATAGCGATGTCGAATCTGAAGGAGATTGGTTAGAAGAGCGCGTAGCAGACCCTTTTGATAAAACTGCAGAAGACACTTTAGAAAATTCAGAACTTGGTGATGCAATCCACGATTGCCTAGCTAAATTACCTCAGAAACAAGCTGAAGTTTTTAAAATGAAAACGATTTTAGGCTATGAGACAGAAACAATATGTAATGAATTAGACATTACTGCGTCTAACCTTTGGGTAATCGTCCATAGAGCAAGAACTGCTTTGGCTGATTGCATGGAGAAAAGTTGGTTTTAAATTATGAGTAAGATTAAATTAAGTTGTGACGAAGCAAACCATGTTTGTGATAAAAATCAATATAAGGAGGCTGGTATTTGGGAAATGCTTAAGCTTAACTTACATCTGCTTTACTGCAGAGTTTGTAGAAAATACACAAGCAGAAACATGAAGTTAACCAAGCTAGTAAAAACCAATAAAGTTGAAGTCTTAGATAAAGCTACTAAAGAAAAGCTTCAAATTACTTTTGACAAAGAATTAGCTAAACAGCTGTAAAACTATAAGCCAAAGTATTGGCAAACTCTCCACAAAAAAAGCACTATAATATTTCGACTGATTTTTATTAGAGAATACTAAAAACAATAGTGCTATAAACACAATTAGTAATGTTGAAACAATTGACGCACTAGAGAATTCATCTCTTAAGTATTCTAACATAAAAAATAGCATCAAAAGTAAAACACCGAGAATTTTAGTGCGCTTTAATCCTATTCTTTGAGGTATAGTTGCAAGCTTAAGGTTATCGTAATTTAAATCTCTTATTTCAAAAGGCAACATTAAAACAATAACAAAACAAAAACGTTGTACACTTGTTAAAATAACATCTGTATTTATAGTAACTTCATTTTCAACTAATGGTAAAATAACGGTTGTAAACATCCAAACCAAAGCAATAACATAGACTTTTAAACCACCTATTTCTCTTAGATTTTGTTGCTCATCAAACAAATACTTTTTTGGAATAAAGGGGATTGCATATAAAAACGTAACGATACCCAAACTACCAATATACAGAAGTGTTAAGAGTTTAAGTTGAAAAAGATAATAACACATTATTAGGAAGGCTAAAAGTGAAAACACCTGAATCACTTTTAACCATGAAGCAAGACTTCTATGATGAAATTTTGCAACACCAAAATACTTCACAAAATTATAGCCTGTAATAGAGGCAAAAAAAACAAAGTAAAGTACATTCTTATCATAACTTAAATTATACTGAATAAGCGTTAACCATGTTAACGCAAACGCGCTTAATGCGACATGAATACTACTATTCAAATAAAAATCAAATACACGTTTTAAAAACTTCACACTACAAAAATAATCATTGTGTTAATAAACTTACGTTTCGGTTAAAAACTTTAGTTTAAGTTAACATAATAAAAAGGGTAAATGCTTATTTTTGCATATCTCAAAAAAAAAGCTAAAAAAGAATGGATACTACCTCTTTTGCACTTAGACATATCGGCCCACGTCCTCATGAACAAAAAGCCATGTTAAACACTATTGGTGTTACTAGTATTGAACAACTAATATCAGAAACTATTCCTTCAGGTATTCGTCTTAAGGAAGATTTAGATTTAGATCCTGCCATGAGTGAGCAGGAGTATTTAAATCATATTTATGAGTTGTCACAACACAATAAGGTTTTTAAATCTTATATAGGTTTAGGCTATCACCCTTCTAATTTACCAGCAGTTATACAGCGAAATATTTTAGAAAACCCAGGATGGTATACAGCCTATACTCCCTACCAAGCAGAAATTGCCCAAGGACGTTTAGAAGCTTTATTAAATTTTCAAACCATGGTTACAGATTTAACTGGTATGGAAATAGCAAATGCTTCACTTTTAGATGAAAGTACCGCTGCTGCAGAGGCTATGAGTTTATTATTTGCTGTGAGAGAACGTGCTCAGAAAAAAGCAAATGTCAATAAATTTTTCGTTTCAGATTTAGTGCTACCTCAAACTATTTCACTTTTAGAAACTAGAGCAACACCAATAGGTATTGAACTCGTTATTGGTAATGAGGCGGAATTTAATCTTTCTGAAGAATTCTTCGGCGCTTTATTACAATATCCTGGCAAAAATGGTCAGATAACTGATATAAAATCTTTTATAGAAAAGGCAAATGCCTCGAACATTAAAGTAGCAGTTGCAGCAGACATTTTAAGTCTTGTTAAACTTGAAGCTCCTGGTAAATTTGGTGCTGATGTTGTATTAGGCACAACACAACGTTTTGGCATACCAATGGGCTATGGCGGACCTCATGCTGCATATTTCGCAACAAAAAAAGCTTATAAACGTGATTTACCTGGTCGTATTATAGGCGTAACCAGAGATACAGATGGCAATAGAGCTTTACGTATGGCTTTACAAACGCGCGAACAACATATAAAACGTGATAGAGCAACGTCTAATATTTGTACTGCACAGGTTTTGTTAGCAGTAATGGCAGGTATGTATGCTGTATATCATGGCCCTAAAGGCTTAAGTTTTATAGCAAATAAAGTACAAAACACGACGTCTGCTCTTGCCAAGGCCTTAGAACATTTAGACTTAGAACAAACTAATTCTCATTATTTCGATACGATACAGATAAAAGCAGATGCTGTTAACGTAAAATATGAAGCTGAAAAGAATGAAATAAACTTTCATTATCCAGATACCAATACCGTAACTATTTCAATAAATGAAACTACTAATATTTCAGACTTAAATGAAATTATTTCAGTTTTTGAGACCGTTACTGGTAACTCAACAGATAAGATTACAAAAATTGAAACAGCTGAAACTATTCCAAATCATTTAAAACGCCAATCAGAATTTTTAACTTTTGATGTGTTTAATTCATACCATTCTGAAACTGAATTAATGCGTTACATAAAACGTTTAGAGCGTAAGGATTTAGCTTTAAACCACTCTATGATTTCACTTGGTTCTTGTACTATGAAACTTAATGCTGCTTCAGAAATGCTACCATTAAGTTGGAGTAGCTGGGGAAATATGCATCCTTTTGCACCTGTTAGACAAGCTACAGGGTATAAATTAATGCTAAATGCCTTAGAAAATCAATTAACTGAAATTACAGGTTTTGCAGCGACGTCTTTACAACCAAATTCTGGTGCTCAAGGAGAGTTTGCAGGTCTAATGGTAATTAGAGCTTATCATGAATCTCGAGGTGATAATCACAGAAACATCTGTTTAATACCATCTTCTGCTCATGGCACAAATCCTGCAAGTGCAGTTATGGCTGGTATGAAAGTCGTAGTAACAAAAGCCTCTGAAGATGGAAATATTGATGTTGACGATTTAAGAGAAAAAGCAGAATTACATAAAGATAATCTTTCTGCCTTAATGATCACATATCCATCTACACATGGTGTTTTTGAATCTGCAATCAAAGAAATCACACAATTAATACACGATAATGGTGGCCAAGTTTATATGGATGGTGCTAATATGAATGCACAAGTAGGCTTAACAAATCCTGGAAATATTGGTGCAGATGTTTGTCACCTCAACTTACACAAAACCTTTGCCATTCCTCATGGAGGTGGTGGACCTGGTGTAGGTCCAATTTGTGTTGCAAAACAACTAGTTCCTTTTTTACCTGGAAATCCAATTATTAAAACAGGAGGCCATCAAGCAATAACAGCAATTTCTGCTGCACCTTTTGGATCTTCATTGGCTTGTATCATTTCTTACGGCTATATAAAAATGTTAGGCGCTAAAGGTTTAAAAGAGTCTACTGAAGTAGCTATATTAAATGCAAACTATATAAAAGAACGCTTAGAGGGCTACTACCCTACACTTTACACAGGTGAAAATGGTAGAGCTGCGCACGAAATGATTATTGATTGTCGTGATTTTAAAACTAATGGTATTGAAGTCTCTGACATCGCTAAACGTCTTATGGACTATGGCTTTCATGCACCAACAGTATCATTCCCAGTTGCAGGAACTATGATGATAGAGCCAACTGAAAGTGAAAGTAAATCAGAAATGGATCGTTTTTGTGATGCTATGATTTCTATACGAAAAGAAGTGGACTTGGCTTCTAAAGACGAGCCTAATAACATATTAAAAAACGCACCTCATACTCTAGCGATGCTAACGTCTAATGACTGGTTATTTCCATACACGAGAGAAGAAGCTGCTTATCCTTTAGATTATGTAATGGATAACAAATTTTGGCCTACCGTGAGACGAGTTGATGAAGCCTATGGAGATAGAAACTTAATGTGTACATGTGCTCCAATTGAAGAATATATGGAAGCTTAAATAATTTTAGAATAATTTTAAAAAGTGCTCAAAATGAGCACTTTTTTTGTGTTTTATTTAATTTTTTTAACAAATTTTAAGAATTCATAAAAAATCACGTTTTTATAAGCCTAATCGAATAAAATTTATGTAATATTAAGTAGATTCGTAATAATAGAATTGAAATTAAATAACTATGGGCATTAGAATTACAGGAACGGGAAGCTATATACCAAGTATTGTTGAAAAGAATGAAGATTTTTATAATCATGAATTTCTAAATGCAGATGGCTCTTCTATAAATAGCCCAAATGAGGTAATTGTAGAGAAATTTAAAGCTATTACTGGTATACAAGAAAGACGTTATGTAAAAAAAGAATTACTTAATTCTGATATAGCCTTTTATGCATCTCAAAAAGCTATAGAAGATGCTAAAATTGATAAAGAAAGCATCAACTATATTATATGTGCTCACAATTATGGTGACGTAAAACATAACACAGAGCAAAGTGATACTGTACCAAGTATTGCATCGCGAGTTAAGCATTTATTGAAAATAGAAAACCCGAAGTGTGTTGGCTATGATTTACTGTTTGGATGTCCTGGATGGATTGAAGGGGTAATACAAGCGAAAGCGTTTATCGCTTCTGGCTTAGCTAAACGCTGTTTAGTTATAGGTACAGAAACATTATCTCGTGTCATAGACAAACATGATAGAGATTCGATGATATATAGTGATGGTGCTGGTGCTGTTATTGTTGAAGAAACAAATGAATCTGGAGGTATTATTGCACACGATACTGCAACATTTACTCTTGATGAGGCTCACTTTATTTATTTTGGAGAAACAAATCATCCTGAAATAACAGATCAAAGGCGCTATATTAAAATGTATGGTCGCAAGATTTATGAATTTGCAATCACACATGTGCCAATGGCTTTAAAAGCTTGTCTAGAAGAAAGTGGTTTTTCAATAAATGACGTTAAAAAAATCTTGATACATCAAGCCAATGAAAAAATGGATGAAGCTATCGTAAAACGTTTCTATAAACTCCATAATATGGAAATGCCAGATGGTATAATGCCAATGACCATAAACACACTTGGCAACTCTAGTGTAGCAACTATACCTACTTTATTTGATATGATACTAAAAGGAAAACTTAAAAATCAGTCTATTAATAAGGGGGATGTTATTATGTTTGCTAGTGTTGGTGCAGGCATGAATATTAATGCTATTGTATACAAACATTAATAAAAAAGATTTCCGATGTTTCGGAAAATTAATATGTACGACAAGACTTATCC
>NZ_DEXW01000080.1 GCF_002364335.1 Winogradskyella sp. UBA3174
TTAGAGGGCTTTTGGTCAGAAAAACACGGGAATCCATTGTATTTAGGGGAGGAGCGTTGTTTTAGAATTGGGACACAAAGAGAGCTAGTTAATTAAAGCGTTATTGAACCTTATGCTCTAAATAAATAAGAGTATTAGTGTCCAAATCATAATAAGGATACTGACGATTAAAACTAACATCCATATTTTTATTTAAATGGTATCTGCTATTTAGTTTTTCTAAAATTATAAATCCTAAAAAATCATGTAAGAAAAGTATGATTTGTTAATAATCTTAGCTTGTCAACATTTTATTCTGTAGAGAACTATTTTTAGCGTTTTGCTTTCTACTTTTATTCTATTCTCATAATTTTATTGCTCTAAAAATAATAGAATTGTAATTGAATTATGAGTGCGTTTTTTGATGATTTTTATTACGACAATATAGATCGACATGGCAAAATAGAAGCGATGCTGTATCGTAGGCCTGAAATCGAAGAAGAATATGACCATTTTCTTGTTCTATTTACTGATTTAACAGCGTCTATAAATAATCATCTGTACCTACAAACCATAGATGAGTCCATTCCAATATCTGAAATAAACGTTATGATTGAGCGCATGAATCACTTAAATGATCTTAAGCTCTCGAAATATGCTGTATATAGAGCTTGTGAAGATTATTTAGTTAAAACGGAATGGTTTTTTGGTTTAACAAATCAAAAGAAATTTAAAATTAGATTAGATTTTTATTCCAATATTGTTTTAGGTATTCACCAAGCATTTTACAGGTGAATAAGAGTGACAGTAAATACAGCTTTAGCTGCATTTATTGCCAATACACCAGCAACAACGTTTTCAACTCTAGCGGTATACATTTTTTGACTTGGTGGAGTAGGCTGGTTATTGGGAACTACAACGTCTTTAGACTTAGTAGTTAGTGCTTTGGTTGTTTTTCTGGCATGATAAGCTTTTGGTTTTTCTTTTAAAGGTAGAATGGTTTTAAATCTATAAGTGCAGAAGGGAAAAAGGAATACATATCATAAAAGACCTAGCATCTTATGTGATTTCGTAAAGAGGTCATCAAATTAGCGTTTTTATATACGCACATGGAACCTAAAGTCATCAAAATATCCCGTATCTTTAAGATTCAATTATTAAGCTAAAATCCCACTATATCTATGAAGTTCTACCCTCTCGTTTTCTGTATGTTCGTCGCACTACTATTTGGTTGTAAGGAGGTCAATCCCAAGGATGAGAAAGAGGTACGTGTCTTTGTAAAACAATGGAACGATACGCACACACAAGTAAAGTCTCCCTATTTAGGACGTGACTATATGGATGTTGTAACCTATTACGGGAAAGAGCGCACCAGAACGCAAGTGCAGCAAGATAAAAATTTGCTGTTTGAACAATTCCCAGACTATACGCAGCGTGCTTTAAATGATCAATTGGTGATTACTAAAGAGGCTGGGATCTATATTGTGATGTTTACCAAACGTGTAAATTACAACGGAATAGAAGCAGATTACAACTCGTATCTTTCATTGATATTAAAAAATGGTAAGTTCAGAATACTACGAGAAGGTGTTGCTGATAATGCTAAAGATATTGATGCTCCTATTTTTCCCAGCTCTCGTGGCGACAATGCCGTTATCTTTAGAAACAGGCAACTGTATGGCGATTTTAATGGAGATGGTCTATCAGACTATGCTTCCGTGATCTCCCCAGAAATAAGCTCCGCTACAACAGCGGATGCTCAAAGTACTGATGCTGTACAATGCAAAGGAGGATGCAACAGCGTGATCACCTTTAGTAATAAAGACCTTAAAGCCATCACGATCATAGGTGCGTACCGATCACAATTAGAAAATCTTAAAGACCTTAATAGCGACGGTGCAGACGAAATTGGTTTTTGGGATATAAAACCCACTACCAAGAGCCTATATATTTTTAATGCAACCAATGGTACTTTGCTGAGCGAGCCTGTTGTAATTAATACTACCGTCCATAAAAATCTAAAACTTATTGATGTTTTTAAAAAAACGGGTCCCAATAAAATTACAGTAACACACAGTGAACTAGTTAATGGGAAGTGGATATTGAAGAGCGAAGTGATTACACTAGACTAAGCGTCTATATTAAACGTTCAGAATCTCCTTTATATAGCAGTTGATAGATTGATAGAGGCTAATGGTAAGTCTATTGACGTCAATGTTTCAAGTGCAGAACCAATCAGTCAACCTGTTCAGACTAAATCAAATTTAGATTCAGCAACACAAACATTTCATTCACCTAATATTAATACACCTAGTCGAAGAGCTTTAAATACATTCTTAGAAAGAATATCCTTTTCTGAGAGGAATAGCTGAGGTTAATAAACGGTATTTCTGCTAAAAAAGAGTGAGTTATCTAGAAAAAGATACAATATGATTTACTTTGATTTAATTGCATCAGCTGTAATAACATACATAATTTGTCTAAGAATTCTATGAAATGTTTTAGCTTTATTTTAGTAATTAAAAAAAGCCAAGATTTAAAATCTTGACTTTATTTACTAATACTAGTAGCGAGAACGAGAATTGAACTCGTGACCTCCGAGTTATGAATTAGTTCTAAATATTTTTAAAATACTGATAATCAAGTATTTAAAATTTACAAAATCTTAAATCGTGTTCCAAATTGTGTTCAATTTTATGTTCACTTTTTGTTAGAAATAATGATACTCAAATTTAGAAAAAATAATTGAATTTCGATTTGAAATACTAATTTTTTTGGTGACTATAATCATAGTCAAATAAGTTTAACTCCAACGGCTTCAATATTAGATTTTAGCTTAAATCATGAAATTTGACTATAAATTTAGTCATTAGCAACGTCTTGCAACGGTTATAGGAAAGTCATGAAACCTTTCCTTCCTCATCATTTATATTACTAGCAGTAAATTGTATCTTATGAGTCATGGAAAAAGTAAATAAGCAATCTGTTTATAGGTTATAATTTTATTTTTCACTAAAAGTTGTCTAAAAAATCAATTTCACCATACCAATTACAATGATAAATATCTTTAATAACTTAATTCTTGATATCAAAATAAAGCGAAAAATAATTCAGTATCTCCTTCAGATTTTAAACTTGTAAGCTTAATTTTATTTACAAATTGTTCTTTTCCAATATCTTCATACACTATAGAATCCTCCAAAAGACTGTCTAAAAAGGATTTGCTCATGTACATAACTGCATAACAAATTAAACTAAAATCATTAATTTTTTATGATCATTTAAATCGTCTAATTTTATTATTGCAGTAGTTTTCATAGCTCTATTTCGTACACAAATCTACTTTATCTATGCAATACATCTGCATGTAAAAAAAAGTCATAAATTATTGACTTAAATCAGGTTTAGTACGATTCAATTTTACTATTTTTAAACACCTTAATTAATTGCCTTTTTAAAATTTTAAGTCCATGGCAACCAATCGGCATGCTCAAATACGATATACACTACTAGATCGTTGCTTCAGCAACTTTAATAGGCTGTACGACTATGATGGGCTTTTAGAAGAAGTGAATTCTGTGCTTTACGATTTAGGTACAGAAGGTATTAAATTACGTCAGATTCAGTACGATATTGAACACATGAAATCAGATTCAGGTTGGGCAATTGATCTAGATGAAGATTTAAAGCTAGTTCGTAAAAAAGCGTTCCGTTACAAGAATAAAAGCTTCTCGATTTCTAATCACCCTCTTAATGTCAATGATTCGGAGCAATTAGAAACCACAATAGCCATTTTATCACGTTACAAAAATAGAGCTGAGTTCTCCTGGTTAGAAGAATTAATTCCTAGAATGAAGCAGGGCTTTGATTTAGTGGCAAAAGGTGAAAATGGTGCAATAAGCTATCAAGAAAATATATACCTAAAAGGGCGAGAATTTATAGGAATAATATTCAATCTAATTCTCAAAAGAAAAAAAACCAGATTAATTTACGAGCCTTACGGAAAACCACAACAAGAAACCATTATTTGTCCGTATCATTTGAAGCAATACAATAACCGCTGGTTTTTGTTTTGTTATAATGAAGAGTACAAGTCCATTTCAAATTATCCATTAGATAGGATAATCAATATTGAAGAGTTGGCTGATAGTTTTAAATCGAGTACAATTAATTGGGTAGATTATTTTGACGATATAATAGGGGTGACAAAACCAGAAGAAAGAAATTTAGAAAAGATTTTATTAAAGTTTTCGGTGCAGCGTATTAATTATGTCTTGACAAAACCTTTGCATGGCACACAGAAGCCGGGTAAGGCAGACGAAGATGAGCGAACATTGACGATTGAGGTCATTCCAAATAATGAATTGTACCAGTTGCTATTGTCGTTTGGATCAGATTTAGAGGTTATTGCTCCTCCAGGTGTTAGAGAAGAAATGGCTGAAAGAATTAAAGACATGAATAATAATTATTAATATGCAGATAGTTTGCACACTTGAATATGATGTTTGTATCGAACTTTAAATGTATTGAGTTATGAAATCAAAAATTGCCTGTCCAAATTGCGGAGAAAATATCGATGTTAATGATGTTTTAAAACATCAATTAGAAGATAGTATTAGGAAGGAATATGCTGTAAAGGAGATTGGTGCGCGCAAAATAATCGAAAAGCATAAAGAGGCTCTTGATAAAGAGAAGGCTGATTTTCTAGAAAGTAAGCAGCAAACGGAAGACGAATTTCAAAAACGTCTTCAAGAAAAATTAAAAGCAAGTCTTTTAATTAAAGAGGCAGCTCTTAAAGAAAAAATAAGTTCAGAAAATGCTGACCAACTAGAGGCTTTAAACAAAGAGCTTAACGAAAAGTCTGAAAAGCTTAAAGAGTTAAATAAGAGTAAGGCAGAAATCGAACGATTGAAGCGCGAAAAGAATGAAATGGAAGAGACTATAAAGGCTGAACAAGAAAAAGCCTTTAATGCAAAGCTTCAGGAGGAGCGCGATAAAATCAAAAAGCAGGCCGAAGATTCAAATGAATTAAAAATAAAAGAGTTTGAGAAGAAGTTAGCAGATCAGAAAAGGCTGATGGAAGAGATGCAACGTAAACACGAACAAGGCTCTATGCAGCTACAAGGAGAAGTATTGGAGCTGGCTATAGAAGAATGGTTAGCAAGAGAATTCCCTCTGGATACTATTGATGAAATTAAGAAAGGAGCTAATGGTGCCGACTGTTTGCAAATAGTCAATACTAGAGAGTTACAAAACTGTGGTACTATTTATTACGAAAGTAAACGAACAAAGGCCTTTCAACCAGCTTGGATAGAGAAATTTAAAAATGATATCCGTGAAAAGAATGCTAATATAGGTGTTTTGGTGACTGAAGTCATGCCTAGTGATATGGATCGCATGGGATTGCGTAATGGAATTTGGATTTGCACTTTTGAAGAATTTAAAGGATTATGTGCTGTTCTGCGTCAATCTATTGTTCAGTGGAGTCGTGTAAAGCTAAATCAGGAGAATAAAGGAGATAAAATGGAAATGCTTTATGACTTCCTAACAAGTAATGAATTTAGATTACAAATGGAAGGTGTGGTTGAAGGGTTCACGCAGATGGATATCGATTTGCAGAAAGAAAAAACAGCAATGAAGAGTATCTGGAAAAAGCGTGATAAACAGATTGAACGTGTGCGAGCTAATGCTATAGCTATGCATGGTTCTATCAAGGGTATTGCGGGTAACGCTATTCAGAGTATTCCTGCCTTAGAGTTAGAAATTGAGGGTGAACTGTTAATTGAATAAAATAGACAAATTGACTAACGAAATTAAGAAATATAGTACTGGATTTACAAGTGGTGCACTTCTGTATAAGGAAGCACCATTTGTAATCAATGCTATTAATGATTCAAAAGAGTTTTTGTTAGGTAAGGAAGGGCTTAGACAAGAGTTTTTGCCTCATAATTCTGAAGCTTCAAAAAAGCGCATTAGGCAAGAGTTAGAAAAAAGACTACGAGCTTTAAATGATAGTAAGTTCATTGAATTGTTTCAAATTTCTGATGAGTCCAACAAAAAACTAATTCTGTTTTATGCGTCTTGTAAGTTGTATGACTTACTAGCTGATTTTATGTTAGAAGTCGTACTGCATAAATGGAATAATATTGATCTTGATTTGACTTCTGATGACTTCCAAAATTTTATTTATAAAAAAATGGGCAAGCATGATGAGCTATCGGAGATTACAGAAAACACTAGAAATAAATTAAGCCAAGTTGCTATAACAATGTTGAAACAATTAGGTTTGATGCAAAAAGGTAAGTTAATTAAAATAGAGTTCGATGATTCTGTTTTAAAAGCAATACTAAAAAATGGGGATACATGGTTTTTAGAAGCCATATTTCTTAAAGACCACGAATTAAAAGAACTTTTATAAGAAATGAATAGCGCAGATAAAATTTATGACTTAATGAGTGACAAAGGCTTTCAGGAGCCTAGAACAGGGAATTTGTTTTTCCCAGCTTACGTCTATACTTATAAGCCAGAGTTGGAATATGAGATTAGAGATCAAATTACTCAACTTATTAAAAAACTAAAACGACCCAATCATTATTTAGATTGTTTAGTTGTTAATATTTACGAAGAACTTATAACATTTTTAAAAGCTGATTCATTCTCTGGTTCTACTATATTCGATTCCATAATGGAAAAAGAAAAGGAAGATTATGAAGATGCCTTGAATTGGATTTTAGATGAGGTTGACAATGGGTTTTATGCACATTTTGAGGAAAAAGTAAAAAATCATTTTAAAGATAAAAATGATAAACGCGTGTTTTTGATCATTTATGGATTTGGAACTGTTTTTCCTTATGTGCGAGCTTCAGATTTTTTAAAGAAAACAGAAAAACTAATTAAAGAATTTAAGGTGATTGTGTTTTATCCAGGCACCTATGAAAATTCCAACTATAGCTTATTTAACGAATTAAACGACGATAATTTGTACAGAGCAAATCATTTAAACAATCAACTAGGAGAATAATATAAAATAGCATCATAATGAGTATTGAACAGTTATACGATAAAGATATTACCAGAAGAATAAACCCTGCTGTTGTAGTTAGTGAAATGGAGGAGTATTACATTGACCAAGAGATCAATGAATATGAGTTTACACCAGTAATTACTAAAAATGTATTTAAGTTTTTAAATGCTGTCGCCACTAAAAAAGAAGGCAAAACAGGCGCTTGGATTAGTGGGTATTATGGTAGTGGTAAATCGCATTTTATAAAATATTTATTCTATTGTTTAAATGACAAATTTAAGGATCAGGCGATTCAACGATTTGAAGATTCTATTAAGTTATTAGATTCTTTAGATGAACCAAATCCAGCACAAATTGAAAGTTTAAAAAAGTCTTTAAAGAAACTACAGATTGATGAGATCATGTTTAATATCGATGCTGTAGCGGATAATAAAGATGAAAAGGAAAGGATTACGCGAGTGCTTTTCAAAAAATTAAATGAGTTTAGAGGGTATAATAACACCAATATTGCTTTAGCCTTATATCTCGAAAAACCTTTAGATGAAAATGGAAATTTTCAGGCATTTAAAGATAAAATTAAATCGTCGTTTAATGAAAATTGGGATGGAAATCAAATACGTTTTATCAGAAGGTATTTAGACAAGGTTATTGAAATTGCTAAAGAATTTGATGCTGATATTGATAAGGAATCTATAAAAGCGAGTATTCTAGACCGAAACCAAGACTATACTATTGAGGCTTTTATCAAGGAAATTAAAGAGTACCTTTCTACTAAGGACGAGAATTATAGATTGTTATTTTTATTAGATGAGGTGTCTCAATATATAGGATCAAACACGTCGTTGTTACTCAATTTGCAAACGATTGTTGAAGAAATAGGGGTTCAAGTCGGCACACAAGTATGGATCGTATGTACAGCACAACAAGATTTATCGAACTTAATCAACAACACAGATAATAAAGGTGAAGACTTTGGTAAAATTTTAGGTCGTTTTGAAACTATGATTTCATTAGAAAGTCAGGATGCTGCTTATATTACAAAAAGAAGAATCTTATCAAAAAAATCAGAAGGTATTGGTCACTTAAACGATTACTACAAAGATTATAAAGGTGCCATTGAAAACCAATTTGTGTTTGATCACGACTTGTATGAGAATTATTCAGATAAAGAAGATTTTACTCTAACCTATCCGTTTGTACCGTATCAATTCCGTTTGGTATCCGATGTTTTTGAATCCTTTAGTAATGTAGGTTATGTTGGTGAAGGCGTAAAAAATACGGAACGTGCAATTTTAGGGATTACTCATTTTACAGCTAACTTATGTAAAGATGAAGACATTGGATATTTTGTGCCATTTGATTTATTTTTTAACGAGCAATTTACAAAGAATCTGACCCACCATGCTAGAGGGATATTAGATAAAGCTTACAATATTGATGATGTTAAAAATAATCCATTTGCGCGTCGTGTAGTGAATGTATTATTTATGGTATCTAATTTAGGAGATATTCAAAGTGTTAATTTTCCTGCGACTATTGAAAATATTGCATTGTTAATTATGGATGCTGTGGATACGCCAAAATTAGAAATGCAGAAAAAAGTAGAAACTGTATTAAATGTTTTGGTTTCAAAAAATATCATCCAAATATCAGAAGGGAAGTATCGCTTTTTAAAAGAGGACGAAATTGAAGTTGCCCAGCTTATAAAGAACTCACCTATTACCAATGAGGATCGTTTAACCTATCTCTACGATGATGTGATTCAAAAAGTGGTTAAACCAAATCCAAATGTACCTTTGGGTAACAAAAATTTTAAGATTGCCATAAACATAGACGATAAAGAAATCGGCTCAAGAGGCGATTTTAATCTTAGATTTTCTATATATGATGGAACGGATCTTGACCAATTAGCACACGCTACAGCGTCTCAAGATATGATCATTGGGATCCACGATTGGTTTAAGCATGATAAGGATCTGGCAGCAAAAGTGTCTGATTACGTGAGGACTCAAAAATATATTAGTCGCAATTTTTCAGCAGCTACAGGCTCAAGAGCAGAAACATTAGTAAACTTTAGGGAAACTAATAAATTATTGCTTAATGAGATTAAATTGCGCTTCGAGAAAAAGTTCATGGAAACTGCTTTCATCTCTAGCAATCAGGTTATTCAGTCTAGTGATATAACAGGTAGTACACCAAATGCGAGATTCGATGAAATGGTGAAGTTTCACATGCAAGCGGTATACCGAAAAAATGCATTAGCGAATGCTTATGCATCTTCTAATATCGACTTATTGTCACATGCAAAGTCTAAGCAAACAACAACCACCAATGAGTTAACACCTGCAGAAGAGGAAGTAAACAATAAATTAAATTTAAGTGGCGAAGGTCCAGTAGTTGGGGATATCGTTAAACAATTCGAAAAAGCACCTTATGGCTGGAAAGATCTTTCAACGTTAGACGTATTGTTACAAATTGCGAGAAAGGGACACAGACGTTTTGAATGGAGAAACGAAGAAATAACTTTAGAACTGTATGCAGAAAAAGCTTTAAACTCTAGGGAAAGAGACGCAGTAACAATCCACAAGGAAAAAGTACACTCTAAAGATGAGGTAATCAACTTTATAAAAACTGTGAATGACGATATTTTCGCAGAGACTATAGTGCCTTCAAGCACTACAGATTATAAAGAGGCTGTTAGCACTTTCAAATTAAAGTTAGAACCTCAATTAAAGGCACTTAACCGAATGAAGGAAGACTATGACACCTTTCCATTTGCCATACATCTTAAAAAGTTTCACAGATCACTGAGTGACTTATACAATGAGCGAAATCCAGAAAAAATAGTAGAACAAGTAATAGCTCAAAAAGAGCAACTAAAGGCGTCTAGAGACACTTTTAAATATGTAGAAGAATTTATTGAATACAACTTTAAAGCTTACGAAAAATTGGTGGATTTTATTGCCGATAACAAAAACAACCTATCAGCATTAGATGAAACGGCTCAAGTTGTGGCGGATCAATTAATGGTTTACGTAAAGGAAGATCAAGAACCTTGGGATAAGTTTCCTCAAATGAAAAAAGGTTATAAAGAGCTATACGATGCCCTTAAGAAAAAAATAGCCATTTTAAAAACCGAAGTCATTAAAGCCTATGAAGCTATTTTTAGTGAAATCCAACTTAAGAAAAGTGAGTTAGGTATTTCGGAAGCTAATTTAACCGCAGACGCAGACCATGTATTAAATAAAATACATAAAGAGCAGGAAATTTCACAGTTAGAAATTTACCAATTAAAAGCTTCAGATTTCAGATCAGATAACTTTAAAGTTCTTATTGACTTTAAAGCTAAGGAAGAAGCTAAAAAATCGGGAAAAGCATATACTACTAGTATCGATGTGTCTTTAGTAGCAGAAATGCCACCAACAACGATCGAGAATGCTGAGCAATTAGAGGCCTATATCACTAAATTAAGAGAACGCCTGATGGTGAAGTTGGCTAAAAACAAAAAAATATACTTAAGCTAATATGAACACAAACGATATAAAATCATTTGCAAGAGAAGCACGATTAATACTAATAGAAGGTGTATTTCAGCGTTTAAAATATTGGGGATTTCAAGAGGATGGTACAAATACCGAAAACCTACAAACTACACAAGGAGGTTATATCTTCAGAACCAATCCCTATACAGATATTACAGTGCCTACTAAATGGCATAAACTAAAAGCTAAACTTAAAAATAAGCAAGACGTTAAGGATATACTTGAAGAAGCTGGGTATACTTGGTTTAACCGTTTAATGGCCGTTAAAATTTTAGAAGCTAATGGTTACATTCCAAAACAATTAGCCTATACTCAAGGGTCTCGAACACCACTCATAGTGCAAAACGCAAAACGTGGTGAACATAACATCACCAATCGTGCTGAAAAAGAACTCTTAATAGAATATCTAAAAGAAGATAAAGACGAAGAAGCTTTTGCATTACTCATCACCAATTTATGTCATACCAATAAATTGTTACACGATATTTTTGGACGTATAGATGATTACACCGAAATCCTGTTTCCACAGCACAGTCTACAAATTAATGGCTTACTCGATCTTATTAATAGCGATGCTATTAGCGAAGACGATTACAAAGAAGTAGAACTCATTGGTTGGTTGTACCAGTTTTATATTTCCGATAAAAAAGATGAGGTTTTTAAAGGATTTAAAAAGAATATAAAAGCAAGAGCCGAAGACATTCCTGCAGCTACCCAAATTTTTACACCCAAATGGATTGTAAAATATATGGTAGAAAATACCGTAGGCAAAATCTATCTTGATTACGAGCCAGACTCGTCTTTAAAAGAGGATATGAAATACCTTGTGGAGAACGATTCTGATACTGCTGTAAGTTCGAGCGCAGTCGAGCACAAAGCATTAATAAATGACCTCGAGCAACTTACCCTTATAGACCCAGCGGTAGGTAGTGGACACATTTTAGTAACAGGTTTTGAGTTATATATGAAAATGTATCGCGAAGCAGGTTATACTGCCAAACAAGCCGTACAAAACATATTGCAACACAATTTGTTTGGTTTAGATATAGACGATCGCGCCATGCAATTAGCACGTTTTGCAGTGTTGCTGAAAGCAGCACACTATGATACATCTATTATAGAGGAGCCTCTAATGCCTAATGTTTACAGTTTCCCAGAAGACACCTTGGGTAATTGTTTTACCCAAGCCTATTATAGCCAAAGCCAAAGTAATTGGCACGATTTGTTGGGAATGCAATTGGTAGCGCCTATTAGTATGGAATGGGCAGAAACCAAAAAAGGCAAAACTAAAACCAAAAAAATAATCTATAAAAAAGGCGATTCGCTAAATGAGGCGATGGTTGACTTGTTGAAATTACATTGTAAAGACGCCATTGCCATAGATTACTCACAAGAACTAGAGCTATTCTGGGGCGACTATGAAAAACCACATAATTACAGCGAGTTTTTTTATGCCATTAAGCTATTACGCCAAAGTAAAAATTTGGGCTCTGCTATTAAACTTAACATAAGTAGAGAAGTTTATAACCATATTAACGAAACCTATCATAATTGGCTTTTAAAAGAAAGCACTGCCCAACTTGACCTAGAAGAAACCAGTATTTTTAACCTGTTAAAACCGTTTTTAGAGGTGTTTTTGGTGTTGGCTAAACAATATAAAGCGGTTGTGGCAAATCCACCATATATGGGGCAAAAGAGTATGAATGCCGAGTTAAAGGACTATGTAAACAAGCACTATCCTGATACTAAAAATGATTTAATGACCATTTTTATGGAGGTCATACCTAATCTTACTGCTGATGATTCTCGATTTGCATTAATAAATTTACCGTCTTGGTTATTTTTATCCTCTTTTGAAAAAATAAGAACAGGCTATATTAACCAATTTACCTTTGATAGTTTACTACATATGGGACGTGGTATTTTTGGCATCGATTTTGGTTCAGTTGCATTTGCAATGAAAAAGACAGCAAGTAACAGTGCTGTGGGTAGTTATTTTAGGTTGCACGAACGTAATTTTCAGCATATTTTATATCAAGACATAGAAAAACTATTTTTATACAGTAATGGTAAAACCGGCTACAAATACAATTTTAATCAATATAGAGGTGATGAAGGAATAACAGAAATTCCAGAAGAAGGCACAATAACTGGACAAAAACTATTTTATCCAAACATACGACAAGCTAACTTTACCAAAATACCAGGTTGCACTATTGGATATTGGGTTAATGATGTTGCGATTTCAATATTTGATAGAAAAGATAAAGTTGGTGAAATTACAAACCCAAGAAAAGGAATGGTAACTGGAGATAATTCGAGTTTCACAAAATTGTGGCATGAAATATCTTTAAAAAAGTTTGGTCTTAAATATTCAAATAGATTAGATGCTCAAAAAAGTAACTTTAAGTGGTTTCCATACAAAAAGGGAGGTGATTTTAGGAAGTGGTATGGGAACAATGAATATGTAGTTAACTGGGAAAATGACGGGAAGTTAATTAGAAGTACAATGCATCCTAATGGATTAAGGCCAATTTCTAGTAACTATAATTTAGATTTTATATTTAAATCTAACATTTCCTGGTCTGCGGTATCAGCTGGAGGATTTGGAGCCAGATATTCGGAAGAAGGTTTTCTTTGTGATGCAGGTGGTTCGGCTTGTTATCCAGATAGTGAAATTACTGTAGATTTACTGGGCTATTTTAATTCAATTGTGTCTCAATATTTTTTATCAATTTATAACCCTACTATTAATTATCAAGCAGGTAATATTTCTAATCTTCCTTTTATTAGTGTAAATAATAATAAATTAATTGAATATTCAAATCACTCTGTTTTTTTATCCAAAAAAGACTGGAATTCCAGAGAAACCTCATGGGGTTTTAAACTGTCGCCGTTAATAAACGTTGGTAATACATTAAAAGAAGCCTACGGTGTTTGGAAAGACAATGTTACGCAAGACTTTTTTCAGCTACATGCTAATGAAGAAGAGCTCAACCGTATTTTTATAGATATTTATGGCTTACAAGACGAGTTAACACCAACGGTGGCTTTAAAAGATATTACCATTTTACAAGAAGAACTAAAAAAAAGTGATTTGGAAGTTTTAGAATCAACCTTTAGAGAAAAGGGTCAAAATGCTATATGCTTGCCTATTAATAAAACAGAAGTAGTAAGCCAATTTATAAGTTATTGTATTGGTATCTTTTTAGGACGCTACCGTTTAGACAAGCCTGGACTTAATATAGCACACCCAAATCCAACAGATCAAGAATTAGCGTCTTACAACATCATTGCGAGGAACGAAGCAATCTCACGTAAAATAACCATAGACGACGATGGTATTGTCCCACTTATGGGCGAGGATTGTACTTTCCCAGATGATGCTTTAACGCGTACTGAAGATTTGCTATTAGCCATTTGGGGAGAAGATGCACTAACCGAAAATATCAACTTTCTACAAGAGAGTTTAGGTCTGAAGTTACATAAATTTCTCACAGAAAAATTCTGGAAATACCACACTAGTATGTACAAAAAGAAACCCATTTACTGGTTGTTTAGTAGCAATGTGAAAAAACCACAACAAGCCGCTTTTAAAGTATTGGTGTATATGCATCGTATGGATAAATATACGGTACAACAGATACAGCGTAGTTATTTATATCCACACCAAGAGTATATTAAAAACGAAAAGGATAAATTAGAACGCGATGAAGATAGCCTAGACAGAGAACAGCAAAAACGTTTAGAACTAATGCGCGATTGGGAGTTAGAGTGCCGTGATTACAATGAGGTTTTAAAAGCATTAGCCAACCAGCAAATAGAAATAGATTTAGATGATGGTGTAACGGTTAACTATGCCAAATTTGAAGGAGCTGTTGCTATTATTTAACGTTATTGCGAGGACGAAGGACGAAGCAATCTCATAAATGATGCGAGCAAAACCCGACATTAGCCTTAATTTAAAGTATTAATGTTGGGAAATACCAACATGCAAACAGTATTAAATACAGTTAAATTGATTATATTTGTTGGGAAATACTAGCGTTAAGCTTTAAAAAAACACATAATGATGGGAAGTACTAACACAGATTGGGTGCAAATGACAGATCTTGCCATCATAGAGCAAATAGGTCATTTTATAAAAAACACCCGTTTAAGCAAAAACAAAACCCAAAAACAATTAGCTCTAGCTTCTGGTTTAAACCGTTGGACGATCAGTCAGATAGAAAATGGAGAGTCTGTAACACTTACAAGTTTAATTCAGTTATTAAGAGCGTTAGATGTATTGTATGTGTTGGATCATTTTGAGTTTAGTGAAGCTATAAGTCCTTTGGCCTATGCCAAATTAAAAAAAGAA
Source organism: Winogradskyella sp. UBA3174 (assembly GCF_002364335.1). Classification (GTDB taxonomy): domain Bacteria; phylum Bacteroidota; class Bacteroidia; order Flavobacteriales; family Flavobacteriaceae; genus Winogradskyella. The sequence continues at coordinate 14,906 of NZ_DEXW01000080.1, forward strand.
CAACGCGAACGCGCAAGTGGTAACCCAACAAAAACAACCAATAAAAAAGACGATTTAGGATGGTAGATGCAGCCGAAATAAAAATATGGGGCGAATTAGTTGGCGCTGTGCGTTGGGATGCGCAAAACCAATTGGCAAGTTTTCAATACAGTCCAGTCATTCTTAAAAAGCAATGGGATATCTCACCTATTAAAATGCCGATCGCAGAAGAATCGCGTATTTTTTCCTTCCCGGAACTGCGAAAAGGAAAAAATGAGCGTGTAGGCACCTTTAAAGGGTTGCCTGGTTTGTTAGCAGATGCATTACCAGATCGTTATGGAAATCAATTAATTAACCTTTGGTTAGCAAAAAATGGTCGTCCTGCAGATAGTATGAATCCTGTAGAACAACTTTGTTTTATTGGAACACGATCTATGGGAGCATTAGAATTTGAGCCGGCACAAATAGCACCACAAAATAGCTTTGATATCCAAATTAGTAGTTTGGTAGAAGCAGCACATAAAATGCTATCCAAAAAAGAACAATTAGATACTAATTTAAATGACGATGAAGAAAAGGCACTAATGGAAGTCTTGAAGGTGGGAACTTCAGCTGGTGGAGCACGTCCAAAAGCTGTAATTGCATACAATGAAAAAACAGGTGATGTAAAATCTGGTCAAACAACAGTACCTAAAGGTTTTGAGCATTGGTTATTGAAGTTAGATGGTGTGAGTGATGCACAATTTGGAGAAACCCATGGTTGGGGACGCGTAGAATATGCCTATTATCTCATGGCGAAAGATGCTGGAATTACCATGATGGACTGTAAGTTGTTAGAAGAAAACGGTAGAGCACATTTTATGACCAAACGTTTTGATCGTGATGGCAACACAAAACATCATATTCAAACCTGGTGTGGTATACAGCATTACGATTATAATAATTTACAGGGCTATAGCTACGAACAACTATTTCAAACCATGCGTGTATTACGTTTGCCATATCCAGAAGCAGAAGAAATGTTTAGACGTATGGTGTTTAATGTATTGGCTACTAACTATGACGATCATACCAAGAACTTTTCGTTTCGATTAAAACAGGGAAAATCATGGGAATTATCACCTGCGTATGACGTATGTTATTCATACGATCCTACTAATATTTGGGTAAGCCAACATACGTTAAGTATTAATGGAAAACATAAACAAATAACTCAAAATGATTTAATGACTATTGCAAAAGCCAATAATATTAAAAAAGGTGAGACTATAATAAAAACCATTAGTAAAGTGGTTGCAAATTGGAATAGCTATGCCAATAAAGCAAACGTAAAGCAGCAATTAACACAAACGATAGCAGAAACGCATTTAAAAATGCATTAGGAAAGAGCGATGATAGAGAAAATACAGAACATATTAAAACAGCAAAAGCGCAACATCATTTTCTATTTTGATGAGGATGGATCGTTTAAAGAGGAGCTGACGGCTATTGAAAATTCTGGAATTAAAGTGGTTGAGGTATCTGATAATTATTTTGAATTAAAATATAAATTAGAATTTGAATGGACTAAAGAGTTGGTGTTTTTATACCACCCCTTTGCAAAACCTTTGCCTTCAAAAATTAAAAAATATCCATTCCTGGGCTTACTAAAAGCCAATACGGAATTACGTTTAGATGCTGCTTCAGAGTTCTTATCAGATTATAAATTAAATGAGATTCATTTACCACTGGTTAAGCATTATATCAAGCAATTAAAACTAAAGAGCAATCAAAAAAAATTAGCTAAAATTCTTGATCCAGATCATTTTTCTGCGGATAGTTTAAAGTTAGGGTTAATAGCTATTACTTTAAATTATCATTCTGTTACAGATAAAAATAGTTGTATGTCAAGACTATTGGAAATTGCTACAGATGAAAATAAGTTAGATAAGACGATTAAAAATCTAAAAGAATTAGAGTTAGATGAAGTCGTATTGATGTGGTTTAACAATTTGTTGGACACCAAGTATCGTCAGTTAAATTATGAAACGCTAACAGAAATAGCAAATAAGTTAAAATATAATGTCTTAGTTGGATTTATTAGTAAACCGTTAAGTTCTGATAGCTATTCAAAATTAAAATTAGAGCGTACTGCAGATATCAATAAGGTTCAATCTTTTTTTCAGGATTGGCAAACAGATCCTAATAGTAAAGTAGCTATAGATGAAGTTTTTAATATGTTGGCAAGAGATATTAAAACTTCAAATTTATTAGATTGGTATAGCATAGAACAGGAATATGGTTATTATTCTGAAGCGATGTTAAACGCGATCATAAATGGATTGTATGATACGGTATTGAATCAATCCATAGAAACTAAAGATAAAAGTATTAAGTGGAAACGATCTGACATTCTTGAAGATCGCTTAAAATCACAAGTTGTATTTATATACCATGTCGCATCCATGTTAGAGGTTCTAAACGCCTTTAAATCGTTTAAGTTTAATACACCAGATGATTATATAGATACTTATAAAAACGAATTATATAAAGTCGATTTGCATTATAGAAAGGCTGTTTTAGCTTTTGATAGTGTTAGAGATAAGCTATTTGAGTTTGAAGACAAAGCCATCCCATTATTTAATGAAATCAATGGCAAGTATGATCGTTTTTTAATTGAATTAAATACTGAGTGGCAAAAAATATTACAAGAGAATAATTTTAATTTCCACAACATAAAGACGAATAAACAATTTGATTTTCATAAAAACTATGTGCAAGATTTTAATTCTAAGATTGTAGTTATAATTTCGGATGCATTTAGGTATGAGTTGGGATATGAGTTGTATGATGAGCTCATGGCCGACAGTAAAAATTTGGTAGAGATTGAACCGTATTTGGCTTCCTTACCATCCTATACAAATTTGGGGATGTCTAATTTATTACCAAACAAAGGTATAACTGTTGAAAAAGGAGATAAAGATTTAGTGTTTAAAATTGATGGTAAGTCTACAGTAAGTACAAACAGAGCTAAAATATTACAGAACAGTGAACCTAAAAGTGCTTGTTTAGATTATTCACGGGCTATGAAATTTAGTCGAGATGAGGGAAGAGATTTCTTTAGAGATAATAGGGTGCTTTACATATATCATGATTGGATGGATGCTATTGGTGATAAAAAAAGAACGGAACACGAAACCTTTAATGCATCGACTAAGACTATCGAAGATATTAAAGATCTAATCATGAAAATTTATGGTTGGAATGTGTATAATGTTTTAGTGACATCTGATCATGGATTTCTTTATAATAATACAACACTAACCGAGTCAAGTAGAGAACACTTACCAAAACCTAAAGGCTATAGTCGAGATCATTCTCGCTTTGTAGTGGCTGATGATTTTGAATCGAAATTAGATGGTTATGGCTTGGAAATGAAGAATACAACCAATATCGATACAGATTTAAAAATAGCGATTCCTAGAGCGATTAACAGGTACAGAAAACAAGGGAATATAGGTGTGCAATTCGTTCATGGAGGTGCAAGTTTACAAGAGTTATTGGTGCCGGTAGTTAAATTTTTCAAGGATACTAAAAAAGAGAAAAGTGATTTAGTAAGCTTTAAACGTATTGATCAAAATGATAGAATATCATCAGGAAGTATTAAGGTAACCTTATTGCAAGATCAACCTGTAGATAATGAGCTAAAAAGTGCTGAGGTATTATTTGCATTGTATTCTGAAAAAGGGGATTTATATTCAAAAGAAGTGGAAGTACATTTTAATTCTACATCTGGTAACCCAAAAGAACGCATTTTTGAAATCATATTGTCACTAAATACTTTGGGCTCTAATGCAAGCTTTTGTTATCTCAAAGCCTATCATAAAGACGATAAATCAAGATTAAATCCATTAGGCACAAACGATTTAATTAAAGTGAATACATTAATGGAAAAAGATGAATTTTAATTATGGAATTAAAAGATAAAATTTTAAAGCACTTTGAAGGGAAAGTGGTTAGAAAAGATTTAACGGCATTAGTAAAGGGCAGTAATCCAGTACCTGCATATGTGTTAGAGTATTTGTTAGGTCAACATTGCGCTGTAGATGATGATGAAATTATTAAGGCAGGTGTTGAGACGGTTAAAAATGTGATACAAAACAATTATGTGCACAGATCGGATGCTGAATTAGTAAAAGCAAGAGTAAGAAATACAGGAAGCTATAAAATCATTGATAAAATAAATGTAACCTTAAACGATACGCAGGCAAATATGTATGAGGCAGATTTTGCAAGTTTAGGTTTGCGCAAAGTCCCTATTGCAGATCAAATGGTATTGGATAATCCTAAATTATTGAGTGGTGGTGGCGTTTGGTGTATTTTAACCGTTGGGTATTCTCATGCAGACGATATTAACATGAGATGGATTATTGTAGATTTAAAACCTATCCAAGTTGCAAATATCAATTTGCCAGAATATATAAACTTAAGAAAAGAGTTTACAACTGATGAGTGGTTAGATTTATTAATGCACAGCATTGGCTTAAATCCAGAATACTTTAATAAGCGTGATAAGTTTATACAACTGTCAAGATTAATTCCACATGTTGAAAACAATTATAATTTTATTGAATTAGGCCCTAAAGGAACAGGGAAGTCGCATATATTCTCTGAATTATCGCCACATGGTGTTTTAGTTTCTGGAGGAGATGTCTCTAAAGCAAGATTATTTGTCAATAATACAGGAAAAGGAGCTATTGGTTTAGTAGGATATTGGGATGTTGTTGCCTTAGACGAATTTGAGCAAGAGAAGGGAGGTAAACGTACCGATGGTGATTTGGTGAAGATCATGCAGAACTACATGGCTAACCAAAGCTTTAATAGAGGTAAAGAAACGTATCAAGCAACGGCCTCAATGGCATTTATAGGGAATACGAAACACAATGTACCTTATATGCTGAAAAACTCTCACTTATTTGAATCCATACCTGAAGGCTATTTAAAAGGGGCTTTTTTGGATAGAATGCACATGTACATTCCAGGTTGGGAAGTGCGTATTTTAAAAACATCAGTATTCTCAACTGAATATGGATTTATAGTTGATTATTTGGCGGAACTGTTACGAGAACAAAGGAAGTATGATTTTTCATCCATTATGGATGACTATGTGACTCTTGATGGTTCATTGACCACAAGAGATAAAACAGCGATTAGAAAATCCTTTTCCGGATTGGTAAAATTGATTTATCCACATCAGGAGCTAACAGAAAAAGAAGTTTTAGAATTGTTAGATTTTAGTGTAGAAGGTCGTAAGCGTGTAAAGGATCAGTTGTATATCATCGATGAAACTTTTAAATCTGAACCTGTGGAGTTTAAGTATACTATTTTATCTAACGGAGTAGAAGTATATCCAGAAACACTCGAAAACTTAAACTATAAAGCAGCTGTTGAGGTAAAGGAAGAATCGGATGAAGAAGATTCTGGTCAAGTCCTTATAAAACCAAAATTAGATTTAAAACCACACCAAACGATTTTAAAAGACAATCAAACAGGGATTTCTTATAAAAAACTCTTTGCCGATTACCTTAAAGGGGCTAAAAATATTACGATTCAAGATCCATACATAAGGATGTATTATCAGTTTAAAAATTTATTAGAGTTTTGCATCATGTTAGGGAATAATAAAGATCCTGAAGATCAAATTAATTTGGAGGTAGTGACGTGGAATGATGAAGAATATTTGGAAGATTCTAGGTCTTCTTTAGAGGAATTAGCTCAAAATGTACAAAGTATTGGTGTTCATTTAACCATCCGTTTTGAGCGTCATCATGATCGCTTTATTGCAGCCGATAATGGTTGGAAAATTACGCTAGGAAGGGGTTTGGATATATTTGAGAAAATAGAAGAACGCTTTAGTGTGGCAGATATAGACCAAACTAGACGGAAATGTAAGTCTTGTGAGTTGACTTATTTAAAGATTTAAATTTTGTTATTATGAAAGATTTATTAGTTATTGGAAATATTATTAATAATGTAAAATGTGAAAGTTTTATGGATCCGGAAACATCTAGAGTAAGAGTGCGTCCATTGGAAGGACAAGGGTTACCAACAAATATTCTTATCGAATGTAGTTCTGAAGAACGAAAATCACATCCCGTTGGAACAAAGTTTAAAACGGAAAATGTGAAAGTCTGTAAAAAAACAGATGGAAGAATTTATTTGAGAGCTAAGGATCAATGGATTTGTAAAATTCAGAAAGTATAATCAAATACGCAGGTATACTGCATATATGTAAATCATATTTGCAAAGTTCTTTGAAAAACCTAAACCAAAAGTATTGAAAGTGTATGCTGGTTTGAATACTTGTATTTAAACAACGATCGGCATATTATCCCAGTCTATTAGATTGGGACGAAAGTAAGTAGGTAATTAAGTAATCTCTAATGTAATAAACCACATAAAAGAGAAATAATGTTGAAGTCTTAAATGAAATAAACATCATAAAGTAGCATCACATTAAATATGCTTAATTATTCAAATTATTGTTCAATTTATAATTCTTTTAAAAGTTTAAATCTTTAAATCTTTTGAAGTATTTATAAAGTCTTATCATACATAAAGAATATCGGTTTAGGTTTTTGAGGACTTTTTATTATGAAATTAAAAAAACAACATACAGAAGAAGTTAAGAATCAGTTTGCTCTAATTAAAAGCAAAAATGACATCGTTAATTTAATTAATTACGTTAATGAATTATTGTATGGTATAGATTATAGACCGTTAACAGAAAAAGGTTTTAATTTTTATGCAAATCCAAAACTTAGTAAAACAAGATATACATCATTTTGTATAAAAAAGAAAAGTGGAGGAGATCGAATTATCAACGCACCAGTAAATGGTCTTAAACATATTTTACGTCCGTTAAATATAATTCTGAACAGTGTAGCTGAACCACACCACAAAGCTACAGGTTTTGTAATTGGCAAATCGATTGTAGATAATGCTAAACAACATGTAGATAGCCAATATGTTTACAATATCGATCTTAAAGACTTTTTTCATGCATTTGATAGAAATCGTGTGAAATTAGGTTTTATGTATGCACCATTCAATTTTGGAGGAGATGCAGAACCTTTAGCTTTTAGTTTAGCTAGCCTTTGTACCCATCCTTTTGAAATAAATGGAGAGATGAAAACTGTTTTGCCACAAGGAGCACCAACCTCGCCAACAATAACTAATATATTATGTATAAAGTTAGATAGACGACTAAACGGTTTAGCTAAACGATTTATAATTAACTATTCTCGTTATGCAGACGATATTACATTTTCTTCTCAAACTAATGTGTTTAGAAAAGCAGAGTTTTTAGATGAACTTAATAGAATTATTAATGATCAGAAGTTCGAAATTAACCTAACAAAAACTCGCTTACAGCAAGTAGGATATCGTCAGGAAGTTACAGGACTTATTGTAAATACTAAAGTTAATGTAAATTCTAGATACATTAAGCAGTTACGTATGTGGTTATATTACTGGGAAAAATATGGCAGATTTAAGGCAGAACACATCTTTAAACAAGATTATAAGGTCGAAAAGGGCCATGTAAAAAAAGGACAACCTAATTTTGAAAATGTTCTTAGTGGAAAGTTAGAATATTTAAAGATGGTAAAGGGTCAAAATGATACTACTTATTTAAAGCTTAGAAAGCGTTTTGAATTATTAAAAACTAAAGATTCTAGTATTGAAAGAATATTAAGTGTTTGGGAAAAAGAAGGCATCAATGAAGCAATGTCACAATATCAATTAGAAAAATAATCGGTCTATGAATAAATATAGTTTCATAAAACAATTGTTAGAAAATGAGAAATTCAATTCTAATCAAAAGGATCGGTTTTTAAAGTTGGTATCTAAAGAGCTTGAGGATTCAGATGTTAGAGATAATGAATTAATTAAGGATGTTGAAGCGATTAAGAAAGAGTTAGGGTTAAGTGAAGAGGGTAATACAAATGGTTTACCAGATGATAGTTATTTATTTGATGATTGGGATTTTGGCAATGATGAAGATAAAGAAGAAGAAGATGATGGTCTAGTTAATGATAAAGAGCAAAATGACAAGCCAGAATTGAATGAGAGTAGAGTAGCGATTGAGATTTTGATGGAGAGTGCAGTGAAGAATGTAGACAATTCTGAAAAATCATCAATTAGAGAATCGGTTGTAGAAGTAGATAGTGATAAATCATTTGGATTAAAAGAATTAGAGAAGGCTTCTGTAAAAAACGCTGTTATAGTCGGAACAGAGAAAGATGCTTTAGAGATTTTAGAGGATGAGTTTATATCCAGTGATTTTAACAAAAAAAATCTAGAAACTTCATTAGACCTCAAAGAGGACAATAGTAATTATGATGAACTTCCCAATTACTATTATCCAAAAAGTTTATACACGTTTTTATTAAGATATAATCAAAATAAAATATTGAAATCAACATGTCATGATATTGATAGTGATGAGTTAGGAATTATTAAAGAGTATTGTAATACTGAAGATTATAATTTTAGTAAGCATTTAGAGAAAATTATCGAAACTTATGAAATTCATGAAAAAAAGTATTTTGCACCAGCAAGTTTGCAAACTTTATTTCGTGTGTATTTAACAGGTAAAAATTATAAAGGTGAATTGTCAAAAGGATGGACATCGGATGTAATAAAGATTAATTGGTCTTGTTTAGACTTAAAAAAGTGGAGTGATAAAAACCCAAATGTCCCGCCTAATCCTAGTGTTGGTATTGTAGAAGAACGAGAAAATACAGGCTATGAATTTGATAGTATTGAATCAAGAATCACAGGACAAAATTTACAATCATTTAGTGAGTTAGTTATTCATTTCAAGCACCTTTTTCATATTAGGAGCGACAACTCATTAAAATCACTCATTTATAGAAAGAATGAAGTTGAACAATGGCAAAATAGAATTGATTTTATAATTGAGGATAATACGTTTCCTAACAACATTGAGCATTTTACAGATATAGACAAACTTATTCAAGCCTATAAGAGAATTATTTTACTAGTTCTGGAAGTAGCAGAAATATATCAGTTAGAAAAACCAAGAGTAAAATTATCAGCATCCGTCGATAATAATAATTTTCAATTTTCAATTCATCATATAAATACAATATATCAAAAATCAATAGTTAATACAGAAGAGCGATTAGGGCAAAGCTATAGTCACTTGATTAGAAATCAAATCAATGGTTTGTGTGAAATGTATTTAAGGGCAGATTTTGGTCAAAATAAGTTTGCTCAAATTAATTTGTGGAATGGTAAACAAAGAAAGAATGAGCTGATTGTGGACAATGATTTTAAAGGTGTTGAACATTTGTTTGTTTTTCCAAAAAAATAAAAAAATGATTTATTTAATTGACGATAAAAGAAAAAGACAAAAGATTGATTTTGGTTTTAATGAAGACAAGATTAATAATTTTGTAAATGAATTAAGACCGATATATGACCTTCAAGAGTTAATTGTAAATTCTCAAAATATATTCAAAAAAGGAAATACAGTGCTATATCATGAATCTTTTTTAGATAATTCACTTTATTCAAATGAGGCATTAGACAAGAGAAAACATTTAGAGGAATTTGCGAAGACTAATAGCGATTTTAATCTCGTGTTTTTTAGTGGAAGTAAATCCAATCGTAATTTTGAAGATAATGTTGTTCACTTACCTGTCTCTATTCTTTATTCAAATTTAGAGGCATTCTTGTATCAAGTACAAGAAGAAGTTTTAGATTTAAATTTTTTGCTTTTTGGAAATAAGCCTGAAATTGAAAATGAGTTAAATGAGAAATTAAAGATAGCTTTAAGAGAAATAGAAGCTGAAGCTGCTAATATCCCTAATCAGAAATCTTTAGTTTTTAGAACGACGAAAAACTATATACAAAATGCAATTGAAAATGCTGAGGAAGAAACTTTATTTAATAAGGATATTTCCGATGCTAAATTCACGGATTATATTGAGAAATATTTAGATAAAGTTAAATACGATAACATATTTATTCCCTTGTGTTTTGGTTCTATTCTTTCTGATTATAACGGACTTCGTTTAGCAACATTAATTCGTTGCACAGATACAATGAATCAATTAACTAATGTTTATTTGTATGGTTTTGTTGGTATGGATTATATATTAAATCATGAATGCTTTAATATTTTAAAGACTAAAAATGTAAAATTAATACCATTTCAAAAGTCAGCATTTCAAAAAACAGCTTTAGAAGTAAAAGAGGTCCTTACAAAGGAAGAGTTACCAAATGAGATTCAAAAATTAAAGCTTAATATACCTAAAGATTTTGACGATAATCATGCGATAACTAATGAATGGGCCATTTATAAATGGAACTTTACAATACCTAACCCTATATATGATAAAATCGATGATGTTCTTGATACAGTTGAGAATAGACTTTATTTTAAATATTTACAAACACTCTACCCAACGTCTAAATTTTCTTCAATAAGAGAAACAGAGCTTAATTTTTTAAATAGTTTTAGTGGTAAAGTTTTACTTATTGACGATAATTACAAAAAAGGCTGGTTTGATATTTTTAAATCTTTATTTAAAGCGAGTAAAGATTTACAATTTGACAAGCTTGAAATTAATTATAGAACACTAAGTCGAGATCAAATTATAGAAGACGCTTACAATAGTATTATAGATACAAAAACCCAAGAGATAAATTATGATGTTATAATTTTAGATTTCAGATTACATTCTTCTGATAATAATGAAGTAAACATTGACTTAATTTCTGGTATGCAGATTCTAAACAAGATAAAAGAATTTAATCCAGGTATACAAGTCATAATATTTTCTGCCACCCATAGGATATGGAACTTACAATTATTACAAAATGCTGGTGCTGATGGTTTTGTGATTAAAGAAAATGTTGAAAATAGTTTGGATTCTGAGTTTTCAAAAAATAATATTATTAGTTGTTTAAACCTCATTAAGCATTCTTTAAAAAGAGAATATTTAAAGAAAATATGGCTAAATATAGATTCAATTAATACTAGCCTAAAGAGTAATCCTTTAAAAAAGTATTTTACCTCAAATTTTGAACTGTTAAAAGCCTTGAGTTATCAAAATCTTATTTTAGAGGAGCTTGAGTTATCATATACGATCCTTGAGTCTGAGCAAAAAAACAAATATGCTGTCGCAATGCTTTCAATGTATAAAATTATTGAATGTCTAGCCGATATTTTCGTCACTTCAGAAACTGCGAATGGAATACTGTTATTTTGGGATAATACAGAAGTAAAATTTTGTAAGTATTCAGATAGAACTTATACTTTGATTTCTAAAAACAATGTTATTTCCAGTCACTCATATAAATCTACAAGTAATAAAGTTCAGTGTCTAATTAGAGAAAAGTTGAATTTAGAAGATGATAATATTTCTCAATTTATTTTTGAGATTTCAAAATACAGAAATGACTATATTCATCCTGATAATAGATTTAATCTAACTAAATTAGAATCTAGTAAGATATCCAATTGGTTTGAAAAACTTAAAACGATTTTAATCAAAATGTAATGTGCAGATATATTGCATATAAACTATTGATTTTTGTGATAAAGAAATGAGGAATGAATATTTACAACTATTTTAAAAATATAAATCTAACAAGCGACCAACAATCCGCAATATGTGAAATTGAGTGCTTCTTTAATAATCAAAATCAAGTTTTTATTCTTCAAGGTTATGCAGGCACAGGAAAAACGACTCTTATTAAAGGTTTGTCTTCTTATTTAGCAAGTAAAAACAAAGCATTCGAGGTAATTGCGCCTACAGGCAGAGCAGCCAAGATTTTGCGAGATAAAACTGGCCATGGCAGAACTATTCATAGCACTATATTCAACTTAAAGGCTATTGAAGCAGTTAATGCAAACTCTAAAGAAGAAGCTGAGCATTCCGTTAAGTATCATTTTCCAATTGATCTATCAAATAATAATGAACGTATTTTAATAGTAGATGAAGCTTCAATGGTTTCTAGCAGAGAGTCGAAAAATGAGTTATTTGATTTTGGAACAAACATTTTATTGGCGGATTTGTTATCACATATTTTTGGGTCTAATAAGTATAATAAAGTGATTTTTGTTGGTGATCCTGCCCAGTTAGCGCCTGTTGGTGATAATAATTCTTATGCTTTAGATAAAGCTTATTTTGACAGCAAAGGTTATTCTTGTGATCTAAGCGTTTTGAAGGAAGTAAAGCGGCAAGAAGATAATCTAATACTTAAAAACGCAACAACTATTAGGTCAGTTTTAGAAAAAGAAAAGCGAAATGAATTAATTTTTGATTTTGATAATGAATCCTGTATAAAATTAAATGCAATAAATATCATTGACACTTATCTGGCCTTATTTCCAAATCCCGCAATAGGTGATGGTGTTATAATTTCATTTTCTAACTCTCAATGCTATCATTACAATGTTGGAATAAGAAACACTCTTTTTCCTCTGCAAAAAGGCATTTTAGCTGGTGATTTAGTTTTAATCAACAACAATAACTATCACACTTATGATACCGAATTATTTAATGGGGATATCGCCAAAGTTGTAAAAGTGTCTAATGTAATTGTTTCTCAGTCAGCACCAGTCTTTGTTAATAATTCCACAAAAAAGGAAAAGAAAACAATCACTTTAGAATTTAGAAAAGTGACGATAAGAGTTCCTAATTATGATGGAGAAATCGAATGTTATATTATTGATTCTTTATTAAATTCTATCGATAGAGATTTAAATGTTGATATGATGAAGGCGTTATATATCAACTTTGTAATGCGCTTTCGTGAAGAGCAAAATCGAAGAAAGTCATTTAAATTAAATTCTTATAAGGTGGGTTCAGAAGAATTTAAAACGGCCTTGAAAAATGATCCATTTTATAATGCATTAAGAGTTAAATATGGGTATGCTATTACGTGCCACAAGGCACAAGGTGGAGAATGGGATAAGGTTATTGTGGACTATTCAGGTCGAGTAGGTCTTTCAGATGACCCGTTGCGTTGGTCTTATACAGCAACAACGCGCGCTATAAATACGTTATATACGTTTAATGCGCCTTATTTTACGAGTTTCAGTAAACTTAAATTTTCAGCAATTACACAAATTGGAAGAATTCCGCAAAATACCATAAATTTTGAAGCAGTAAGTACGTCACCTTTTCACAATACTAATCAACATAAGGGCAAGAGCTTGAAGTACTGGGGTCTATTGGAAAAACTGGAACAAACAGATTTCAGAATAACCAATATTGAATCTAAAGGCGATTCTTTGGAATGTTATACTGTTGTAAATTCGAATAATTTAGAATTTTTATTGCAGGCTAGTCATAAAGGTTCAGGCCATTTTTTAGATACATTTAAAATTTTAAATCCAATAGGATTGGAGAAGGAACAAGAATTGAAAACTATCTTTAATTCAAGTGATAAACTAAATATTACTTTAAAATATTCACCAAGTCATAAAGCATTAGAAAATTTATATTCCATAATGCAAGATGAATGTAATCGTCTAGATATTTCTATTACAAATATCGAGGAACAAGTCTCGCAATACTATGTCAACTATTATCTGGTAACAGATGCTGTTTGTTCATATATCCAATTTTATTTCAATGGGAAATTTCGTTTTTCAACAGCAATGCCTAAAAGCTTTCAATGCGACGATGACAAAAAACTGATACAATTAATAGCTAAACTCACTAATTATGCCAGCTAAAGAAATCAAAGAACTAAGACAATCAGGTAAGTTAGAAGAAGCACTTATTATAGCGCAGGAAGAGCTAGACGCACAACCAGATAATATTTGGGGAAAGCGAAATATTAGTTGGGTCTATTATGAGTATATTAAGAGGAATGTTGCTGCTTCTAATTTTGAAGGATTTATCGATAATCTAACTAAACTGAAAGAGCTTAATTTACCTCAAGAAGAGATTATGGTTTTTGATACGACTGCTTGGCAAATAGGAAGTATGGTATTTAAACTGCAAGCCGCTGAGACTATTGATTATTCTAAAATAAATAAGGTATTTGATCTTGTAAAAGGTTTTCATTTAACAAAACCTTCTGAAAGTTATTCATTACTATATAAAGCTTTCCATAAAGGATATAAAAATTGGTCACGATTTATAGAGTTTGCTGATTGGTGGAATTTTGAAAATTTCAAAAAAGAAGATTATGATAAAACTGTTTATAATGATCGGGAGACAATGGCACTTGCAGATCAAGCTTATATTGCATATTCGAAGAAATTATTGGAGGGTCAACCTCTAGATGCCTTTGGCGCAATTAGAGAAGTTGATAAGGATAAAATAAAGCTTTTTATGCCCAAACTAGATAAGATTATTTCTGACCATCCTGAATATCAATATCCTCCATATTTTAAGGCTAAATTATTATTAGCTATAGGGGATGGCGACAATGTTCTGTCTGCTTTTCTGCCATTTGCCAAGCAGCAGCGTAATGACTTTTGGGTTTGGGACTTAATGGCAGAGATTTTTGAGAATGATGAAAAAGTACAATTTGCTTCTTATTGTAAGGCATTAAGTCTAAGAGCTCCGAAAGAATTTTTGGTTAAAACAAGACAGAAATTTGCCGAATTGTTGATTAAAGGAAAACATTATAAAGAAGCTAAAACGGAGATTCAAAAAATAATTTCGATAAGAGAAGAACATGGTTGGAAGATTTCCAATCAATTATCTGACTGGATGCAAAGTGATTGGTATGCAAATACAGAATCTCAGGCGAGTAACAAGCAGCTTTATGCTAAACATAGTATGGAAGCTGATGAGATTTTGTTTCAAGACACTCCAGAAAGCTGTATTGCAGTTGAGTTTGTAAATCATGATAAAAACGTTATCAACTTCGTTTCTGATCATTCTTTACATGGATTTTTTAAATATAAAGGTCTTAATATTAAACCTGAAATTGGAGACGTCTATAAAGTAAGGTTGCAACCTTTTGGTAATGAGGGTTTTTACAAGGCCTTGACCATTAAAGAAGTTGCAAAAGATGAGTATCAAGAATGTAAGGCGATTAAACAAGTTACCGGATCTATTAGAATAAATGATGGCCAAAACTTTGGTTTTTTAGAAGACGTATTTATTACACCAGGTCATATAGAAAATGGCAGTCTGAAAAATCAAGATGAAATAACTTGTAATGCTATTCAATCTTTTAATAAGAAAAAAAATGAATGGGGTTGGAAGTGTTTTAAGATTTTAAAGTATTAGTTTAGATATTGATTCTATTCTGAATATACTTGTACATTATCCATCAAATTGATCTTGAGTTCCTTTTTTAAAGATATTATACTGTCCTTGTAATTTTCTTGTCAAAACTTTTAGATGATTTTTGGTTACAGGTCTGATACTTTCGCTATCTATTAAAGTCTTAGTTACATTTATTACTAACACATCAATTACATTATGTCCAATTCCATGGGTAAATATTTTTTGTTTTGTTGCTGAAGGAAGGTCTTGACGAACTATTATTTCTTTAGATTTATCAGTAAAATGTTGGTTTGTTATTTTAACATGACTGGCTTTAGATCTAGAAGTCTAACTATATTACTTATATATACCTCGAATCTTTGATTCGAATTCTAAAAAAACCATAAAAAACCATATAAGAAAAGTATGATTTGTTAATAATTTCAGCTTGTCAATATTTTATTTTGTAGATAACTATTTTTAGTATTTTACTTCATATTTTTATTCTATTCCTATAATTTTATTGTTGTTAAAAACATAGAATTTAGAATTAATTATGAGTGCCTTTTTTGATGATTTTTATATCAACAATTCATTTATTTATAGCAAAATAGAGTCTACACCTAATATCGAAGAGGATTATGATAACTTCCTCGTTCTATTTTGTGATTTAACTGCTTCTGTAAATAACGGTTTATATCTTCAAACTATAGATGAAACCATTCCAATAAGAGAAGTTAATATTATGATTGAGTGTATGAAGGACTTAAGTAATTTTAATATATCTAAATACGCTTTGTATACAGCTTGTGAAGATTATTTAGTTAAAACTGAATGGTTTTTTAATTTAACAAACCAGAAGAAATTTGAAATTAGATTTGATTTTTATTCCAATGTTGTTTTAGGTATTCACCAAGCATTTTAAAGGTAAGTAAGAGTGACAGTAAATAATTGCTAATATTTTAATGACAAAACTAGATCTGATAATATTAACGTTTATCAAAAGTTATATTTAATTCACTTTTAAATAAACAACAATATTCATTTCTAAATCAAAATAAGGAAGTTGACCATGTGAATTCTGTTGTAAATTTTTTACTAAATGATAACGTCCTTGTAATTTTTCAGACAAAGCTTTTAAATCACCTTTGGTAGCAGGTTTATTGTGTTCTTTAGTAAATATAGCTTTAGCTGCATTTATTGCCAATACACCAGCAACAACGTTTCCAACTCCTGCGGTAGACATTTTTTGACTTGGTGGAGTAGGCTGGTTATTAGGAATTCCGATGTCATTAGACTTAGTCGTTAATTCTTTATTTGTTTTTCTAGCATGAAAGGCTTTAGAGCGACAAGTATCACTGCAATATTTTTGCACACGTCGTCTTTTTGGTTCAAACTCTTTAATGCAGTATTTACAGATATAAGATTCTAATTCTTTCATTTAGCGTAAAATAAACGTTTGTTTTACGCTAAATTATGAAAAAACAACGTTATTTTATGTTTATTTTGGTGAAATCAACATTAAAAATAGATTTTAATATGTATTGATCAGCTTCAATTTCGCTAATAGGTATGCTTTTTGGTTTAACGTTAACAGGTTTAACCTTTTTATTCTTAGTTTCTAACAGTTTAATAGGTGTGGAATCTTTTATTGATGTAACAACTTTGTCGAAGTTTTTATCGTTAAAATTTAAAAGACGTCTAAACTCAAAATGCGATTTCCATTTACCAAAATGCCTTTTCAATTCAATTTGGTGGTCTATTAATGTATCATATTGCAATTTTAAATATCCTTGCATTTCTGGTTGAAAATTTATAACATGATTCTTAGCTTCTTCACAGATAATATCCGTAGTTCTTATCCATGTGCTTAATTCTTTAAAATAGTCATCTATCAAATAATGAAAAGCTGACTTATCTAGGGTATTTCTTAGTTCTAATAATTCAAACACATTCGATTTAAATATTTTTGGTTTTTCTAAGATTTGGAGTAATTCGGTACAATGAATAATAGGTTTACTTTCACCCATACTATTGGTAATAAATAGTGTGTTTAATAATCCAAGTTTTTCCAAATTAGTTAAATCTTTTTTGGTAACTTCTTCAAATACTTGTCTTGGTAAAAAGAACAGTATGGGTTGCCTTATTGATTTAATTAAAACCTGCATGTCATTACGTAATGCCATATATTTTCTTATAATAGATTTGAATAATCCTCAGGCAACTCTACATCAATATCTCTAAGATACCTTTCTAGTGCTGTCATTGTAGAATGTCCTGTGATTTGCATTAATTTACTTTTAGCTTCAAAAGGGGAGGACTCTTTTACTAGTGCCCTGTAAACTTTTGTAATAAATGTATGTCTAAAACTATAAAGACCATAGTTATCGTTAAAACCAAGCTCATCTTTTACGGTTTTAAACCGTTTACTAAAATGATCTCTTCGGTTTAGTAAATTTGTTTTCCATTCGCCTCCTATATGTTTTGCACTAAATAAAAAATCTTCTTTATTGAGTTGAGATAAATCAGGTAATTCTTTAAGTAATATTGCAGGTAGGATTTTTGTTTTTAAAGCTTTGTTCTTCGCTTTAAACTGAATTGTTTTGTCCACTATATTTACATCTTTTACTTTAAGTCTGCATACTTCAATAGGTCTTGTAAAGCTATAAGCCATAAATTTTATGTAGAGTAACAAATGTGGATCATTAGTCTCTAGGTGCTTAAAAATTGCCTTTTGTTCTTTGTCCGTATACGTTTTGTGCCGTGTAGGTTTTGTTTTTAAACCGCTTATGAGTTTAATATAGTTCTTTTCAATAATTTCATTATCCTCTAAAACCTGAAAAATGCTACTAAAAACTGTTCTATAATTGTTTCGGTTTCTTGCAGAGCTTCTTAGTTGAACACCATTTAAAAATTCAACAATAATTTTTTTATTGAGTTGATTAATATTTTTTATTTTTTTATGGTTTGTTTTTAGCCATGCCTCTAAACCACGAAGTCTACTACCATAGTCTTCTAAAGATTTCTCACCAATTACGTTAGTTTTTAGTTCTAAAGCTCTCTCAAAAGTGACTTTAATCGTTATTGCTTTTTCTTTTTTAACCGCTTTTGGTTTTTCTACTAAAGGTTCAATAATTTTTGGCTTTAGCTTTTTCGTCTCATTTAATTTAGTCTGATGGAACTCCGTATTATCCTCAAAAGGGTCGTAGCCTTCTCTTAAAAATCGTAAAAGACGCTTTTTATAAAGACTAAGTGCCGCGTAGCGTTCTGCTTTTGTTTTGTATCTATTGGCTTTGCCATAGATGTTTTTCATACGTTTTAGCTTCCCTGTCTCAGGGTCTCGGAATGAGTAGTAGACATACCAACGTTGGCTAATATCACCCTTAGCATCAAAAATAGTTGGTATTGAAAATTTTGTTTTGTGTTCCAAATCGTGTTCCAAATCGTGTTCATTTTCAACATCGAAGGTAATCAATTCATAAATGGTATTCATAAAAAAACGGTTTAGAGTGAACTAAACCGTTGAATTTGAACAACTTAAGTATTTGTAGCGAGAACGAGAATTGAACTCGTGACCTCCGAGTTATGAATCCGACGCTCTAACCAACTGAGCTACCTCGCCATTATTTCGGCTGCAAATATAGAAACAAATTCTACGACAACAAACATAACATTCTAAAAAAATAATTTTTAATTTAAAGTTCCTAATTATTGTATAATTGTATATATTGAGCACATAATATTATGCAGTTATGGACGATAAAGTAAAATATGAAATGGAGTTTGTTATACAAGCATCTCCGGGATTAATATATACATATATATCAACACCTTCAGGCTTGTCAGAGTGGTTCGCCGATAATGTAAATTCTCGTGGAGAATTATTTACTTTTATTTGGGATGGCTCAGAAGAGCAAGCAAAATTATTAACTAAGAAAAATGGTGAGCGGGTAAAGTATAGATGGCTTGAAGATGATGAAGATGGTGCTTCTTACTTTTTTGAAATTAGAATTCAAGTAGATGAAATAACAAAAGATGTGGCTCTAATGATAACTGACTTTGCAGAAGAAGATGAGATAGAAGAAGCTAAAATGTTATGGGATAATCAAATTTCTAGCTTAAAGCAAGTTTTGGGCTCTCGATAAGTGTAACTAACTAATCTATATATATCTTTGTCTCGATTTAATTTTAAATAAGTCGAGACATTTTTATGGTAAATTTTAATGGAACTTTAGTTGCTCAAGACGATTCTAAAATCACTTCTGAGAATAGAGGTTACAAATACGGTGACGCACTTTTTGAAACTTTAAAAGTTGTAAATGGTAAGATTTTCTTCTGGGAAGACCACTACTTTAGATTAATGGCATCGATGCGTATACTGCGAATGAAGATTCCCATGAGCTTCACTATGGAATTTCTTGAAGCAGAAATCTTAAAAACAATTGAATCTAATAGCTTACTAAAATCAGCTGCACGCGTGCGCTTAAATGTAGATAGAGGAGAGGGTGGTAAATATTTACCTTCTGATACTGCAGATGTTTCTTTCAGCATTATTGCAGAATCCAATAGCAATCCATTTTATGTTATTGATGCTAATGCTAACTATGTTGTAGATTTATATAAAGACTACTTTATGGCGCCAGGTTTATTATCTGGCTTAAAATCTAATAATAAAGCCTTACAAGTAATAGGAAGTATCTATGCTAAGGAAAATGATTTAGATAACTGCTTAGTTTTAAATACTAACAAAAGTGTTATAGAAGCGCTCAATGGAAATTTGTTTTTAGTTAAAGGGGATAAAATTAAAACGGCTCCATTAGAAGACGGTTGTTTAAAAGGTGTTATGCGAAAGCAAGTTTTAGAAGTTTTATCTAAGGACGTAAATTTATTTATTGAGGAAACGTCTATAAGTCCTTTTGAACTTCAAAAAGCAGATGAATTATTTATTACTAATGTAATTAAGGGTATCGTTCCTATCACACAGTATCGTAAAAAAACGTATGGAACTGATTTTGCTAAGCGTTTGGTAGGTAAATTAAATGCGAAGTTACGTTTGGCTCAATTATAACTAGGATTCTCTGGTGCATTAGACCAAATGCAATAGTCACCACCAAGCTCTATCATCTTTTCGCGCCAAAACGAATTACAAGGTTTCGCTATAATCTCGTTATCATATATGTTTTCGGATACTAACCAAGCATTCGATTTTAATTCGTTGTCTAATTGTTGCTCATCCCAACCAGAATAGCCTAAAAAGAAGCGAATGTCAGTTTGAGCTATTTTATAATCATTTATTAAATTTAGTACGACGTTAAAATCACCTCCCCAAAAAATACCATTAGATATTTCTACACTATTTGGTATTAAGTCCGGTGACTTATGTATAAAGTAAAGATTGTCTTGATCTACTGGTCCACCATTGTATACAGTGAAATCCGACTCAGTACCTTCAACAAGGTCTTTAAGATTATATTCAAGAGGTTTGTTTAAAATAAAACCAACAGATCCTAAAGCATTATGATCGGCTAATAGTATCACAGCACGGTTGAATGATAAATCACCAATAATGGATGGTTCGGCAATTAATAAATTACCTTTTTCGGGTTTGGTCATTTTTTTATTAAGCTTTAAGTACTCTTAAATCTAGAGTATTTTTAGCAATTAAGCAACAAAAGCCTTTGAAATTAGAACAAAAAAAAGCCTACTCAATGAGCAGGCTCTGTATTTTAAACAAAAAATGTTTTAGTTTACTGCACCACTTAAGTCAGAACCTGCCTTAAATTTTACTACATTTTTAGCTTTAATTTTGATAGTTTTTCCAGTTTGTGGGTTTCTTCCATCTCTTGCAGCTCTTCTAGAAACTGACCAAGAACCAAATCCTACTAGAGATACTCTGTTTCCTTTTTGTAAAGATCCTTCGATATCAACTAATAAAGAGTCTAATGCTTTCTTAGCAGCTGCTTTTGTAATTCCAGCATTTTCTGCCATACCGTTGATCAAATCTGTTTTGTTCATAAATATTAATTTTAAATTGTTAAAAATATAGACTTTTAAATAGTGTTAATTAAAAATCCTTACACAAAATTATTAGGAATATTCATCTACGCAAGTAATAGCAAGGGAAATAGGCGATTTTGTTGATAAGTCATTGCATTTGTTAATAAAGAGATGCATTTTATCGGATTTTTTGCTAAACCAATGGTATCAAGGGTTTAGAGAAGTTTTGCAGTTTTAGAAAATTGGAACCCATTTAAAAGTGATTTTACTTCCATTTTACGCTTTCCTGGAAGTTGAATTTCTTTAATATCAATATACCCTCCATCACAGGCTACAAGCAACTGATTTTTCGTTGCAGAAATGTGTCCAAAGTCATAATTGTGTTTCTCATTTATTTTCTCTACAGCATATAACTTTACAGAAAGAAGCTCTTCTTCATTATTATCTAAATAACACCAAGCGGCAGGAAATGGATTTAAGCCACGGATTTTATTATAGATAACCTCTAGAGAAGCAGACCACTCTATTTTGCAATTATCCCTGTTGAGTTTATAAGCCGTTTTTAAATCTTCGGCCGTAGATTGTATCTCTGTAGTAGCTGTATTAGTCTCTATTAATTTTACCGTACTTATTACGAGTTTACTTCCTAGATGCATTAAATCGTCATGCAGTTCGCCTACAGTGGTTGTATTACCTATATTAACAGTATCACTTAGTAATATTGCACCAGTATCTATTTTTTCATCAATAAAAAAGGTTGTTGCACCTGTCTTTGTCTCACCATTAATTATTGCCCAATGAATCGGTGCAGCTCCTCTGTATTGAGGTAATAAAGAAGCGTGTAGATTAAATGTGCCATAGTCTGGCATTTGCCAAATAACCTTAGGTAACATTCTAAAGGCTACCACAATTTGAAGATTGGCATTTAAAGCTTCAAGTTCTTCAATAAAAGTATCAGCTTTTAAATTCTTAGGTTGTAAAACGCTTAAATTATGTTCTAAAGCAAATTGTTTTACAGCAGAAGCTCTTAACTTTTGACCACGACCAGCAGGACGATCTGGGGCAGTAATAACGCCAACAACATTATAATCATTGTCAATAAGTGCTTTTAATGTGCCTACAGCAAAGTCTGGTGTGCCCATAAACACAATTCTTATGTTACGTTTTGTTGTCATAAAAGTTTGTAAGTATTTGCTAGTGTTATTTTAATTTTTTTAGTTTCCATGAGTTCAGATAAACTTTTTAGAAGCTGTTGCTCAGAACACAAAATAGTTTGTATTAACTGTCGCGAAGATAAATCTTCATTCTGTAATGCACTTAGTATTTTACTTGAAATACTTAAATTTAAAGTATCATTTTTAATAAATTTTCCTTTTTCACAAACCGAACAGATTCCACATTTAGCTTTGGTTCGCTCACCAAAATACTTGAGTAATTGTTGACTTCTGCATTCGGTGTCGTTTTTGGTATAACTTAAAACAGCTTCAATCTGGTCGTGTTTTAATTGGTGTTGTTGTTCTATTATTTTTGCAATAGGATTTATAGTAATATCATCTTCTCGTGGTTTCAAAAAAGTAATTTCAGAATCCGTATTCGCCATCTGAAGGCTAATAATGCCATCCTTCTCTAAATATTGTAATTTTTCTATAACTTGTTTTTCTGAAAAATTCGATTTCTGAATCACCAAACTTAAATTTACTTTGGTTTCGTAGTCAAAAATCCCACCATAAGTACGTAGTAAAACTTTAACAAGCACATTGAGGTCTATATGCGTTTCTAAATATTGAAACAATGCGGCATTAGAAATTACAAACTGAACCTTAGTTCTAAAATTAAAGTGTTGTGTTAGGGTTATTATAGCATTTCTATCTAGTAACAGTAATGCATTATACGTCATACTTGCACTTAGATTATAATTACTGCAAAATGATTTAAAATCGAATTGATGTGTACTGTTTTCGCCTTCACCATAAGAGATTTGAAAATAATTACAGAGCTTATTATATACCACCTTCAAAAAATCGATTGACGGAAGTGTTGCTAAAAATTGGTTTCGAAGATGATCCTCATCAATACGCTGTTTTAAAACAATAGCATGTGCAAGTTCACCATTTCTGCCAGCTCTGCCTGCTTCCTGATAATAACTTTCTAAACTTTCTGGTAAATTATAATGAATTACTGTTTTTACATTAGCCTTATCAATTCCCATCCCAAAAGCAGTAGTAGCAATCATTATGGGCTTTTGGTCATTAGTCCATTGTTGTAAACGTTCTTGCTTTTCTTTGTTAGTAATACCACCATGGTAGTAGGTAGAGGCAAAACCTTTAGATTCTAAATAATTATGAATATTGGTTGTAGCTCTTCTATTTCTCACATAAATTATTGAAGATCCTTTGTACCTGTTTAAAATATATTCTAGTTGAAATAACTTATCGTCGGTATGTAAAACACCGTAAGCAATATTGGGTCTTCCAAATGATGCTTTATAAATTTTTGGATTTATAAAATCGAGATTAGTTATGATATCAGCAACCACATTGTGCTTAGCCGTAGCAGTTAGAGCAATGCAATTGGTATGAGGATGCAGTTCTCTTAACGTATTTATATTTTTATAAGCAGGTCTAAAATCATTTCCCCATTGGCTAATACAATGTGCTTCATCAATAGCAATTAAATTTACTTTCATTTGCTGAATGCGCTCTTGCACTAAAGGTTGCTGTAAGCGTTCGGGTGATAAGTATAGAAACTTATAATTTCCATAAATACAATTATCTAATTGCGTATCTAAATCTTTATAAGATAAACCAGAGGTTAAGGCTATAGCTTTTATACCTTTTTGTTTTAAGGTATTTACTTGGTCTTTCATTAAAGCAATTAATGGAGAAACAACGATACATATTCCGTCTTTAATTAATGCAGGAATTTGAAAACAAACAGATTTACCTCCTCCAGTAGGTAATAAAGCAAATGTGTCCTCATTTTCTAAAACAGAAGTAATGATTTCTTCTTGTAATGGTCTAAATGACGTGTGATTCCAGTATCGCTCTAAAATTTCTATCGGATGCATTACTGTAAATTTAAGAGGTCTAGAATAAAATCCGTCCTATTTTCGATACTTCCGAAGGGTACATCTATAAGTTTATAACCAAAACGTTTGTAGGTATTAAGTAAATGATGATGTATCTTAATAGCTTCTTCAAAACTTTCATAGCGCTCACTATCGCTAGTAAAAATCTCTTGCCAAGGTTCTAATATAAAAATATAATCGTATTGATGTGTATCGCAAGTCGTTATAAAATGTTTGGGATAGGTGTCACCAATATAATCCATATACGCCAATACATCAGGCAAACCTCTGTCTAAAAAAACAACGTTTTTGGTTTCTTTTTCTGCATCCAAGAATTGTTGTTTTCTACCTTCCAATAATTTCTCGCTAAATAATAGAGGTTCAGTTAAAAACAACTGTTCAATACCATCTTTTCTTGCTTGGAGGGTAACTTGCCTAGAAATTTCATCATAGCATGTATACTCAAGTGATTTCAAATGAGCAATAATGGATGTTTTTCCGGTACCTGGGCCACCAGCTATAACGACTTTTTTTGTATTCAAATTGGCAATATTTTTGCGGTAAAATTCGTGATAAAAAATTAGACAGAAAAATGTAAAGTTAAATGTATCTTTACAATCGAAAAATTTTACAATGAATAATTCAGAAAAAACAGAAGAATTTTACGAAAAACTAAAATCACAATTATACGATACAACCCTTTGGCCTGCTGAATATTTGTACAAGTTTATTGTTCTTACAGAAGGAGAAGGAGTAAAAGCTATTAAAGGTTTGTTTAATGATTTAGGTGCTGTTATAAAGACTAACGAATCTAAGAAAGGAAAATATACAAGTGTTTCCATAAATGTGAGGCTTAAAAACCCAGAAGCAGTAATTGCAAAATATAAGGAAGTAGCTAAAAATATAGAAGGTGTAATTTCCCTGTAAAAAATAGGTTTGTGCTTGGTAATTTTTTGTACTTTGCAGCAAAACCTATATATACTACGGGTTAAAAATTATTTACTACACATTTTGACGATTTTGATTGACGATTTAGAATACAACACAGAACGCGAACATTTAATTATACCAGAGTACGGACGTCATCTGCAAAAGATGATTAACCATGCTAAGACCCGCGAAACGAAAGAAGAACGAAATAAAGTTTCAAAAGCTATAATTTCCGTAATGGGAAATCTACAACCACATCTAAGAGATGTACCAGATTTTCAGCATAAGTTATGGGATCAGTTCTTTATTATGGCAGATTTTGACATAGATGCAGATTCTCCATACGGTATGCCTTCAAAAGAAGAAATACAAGCAAGACCTGAGACTTTAGAATATCCGCAAAACCATCCTAAATATCGCTTTTATGGTAATAACATAAAGACAATGATAGACGTAGCTGTTAGCTGGGAAGAAGGAGACTTGAAAGAAGCTTTAAAATTTACAATTGCGAACCATATGAAAAAGTGTTTCCTTAATTGGAATAAGGACACTGTAGAAGATGATGTGATTTTTAATCACTTATTTGAACTTTCAAGTGGTAAACTAGACCTTAAAAGCAGTGATGAAAAATTAAGTGATTCTACAAGTTTGATGCGAACTAAAACTAAGTATGGCAATACTAATAGTAAAAGCAATTCAAATAAAAAGAATAATAATTTGAATAAGAAAAAATATTCCAATAATAGAAAACGTTACTAGAAACGTATGGGAACATTTAAAATAGAAGGCGGCCACCAATTAAAAGGTAAAATTCAGCCTCAAGGAGCAAAAAACGAAGCTTTACAAATTTTGTGTGCAGTGCTCTTAACTGCAGAAGAAATTAAAATAGATAACATTCCAGATATTATTGATGTTAATAAACTCATTGCTTTACTAAAAAAGCTAGGAGTAAAAATCAATAAAGTAGGTAAGGGGTCTTACACATTTAAAGCAGATGAAGTAAATTTAGACTATTTAGAGTCTGAAGAATTTAAACAAGATGGAAAAGGCTTAAGAGGTTCTATTATGATTGTAGGTCCTTTATTAGCACGTTTCGGTAGAGGTTATATTCCTAAGCCAGGTGGTGATAAAATAGGCCGTCGTCGTTTAGATACTCACTTTGAAGGATTTATTAATCTTGGTGCAAAATTTCGCTACAACAAAGAAGATTTATTTTACGGAGTAGAGGCTGATAGATTAAAAGGTACTTACATGCTCTTAGATGAAGCTTCTGTAACTGGTACTGCCAATATCGTAATGGCAGCTGTTTTAGCAGAAGGCACTACTACAATTTATAATGCTGCTTGTGAGCCTTATTTACAACAACTCTGTAAAATGTTAAATCGAATGGGAGCTAAAATCTCTGGTGTTGGTTCTAACATGTTAACTATAGAAGGTGTAGATGTTCTTGGCGGCACTGATCATAGAATGTTACCAGATATGATTGAAATTGGTAGTTGGATTGGTTTGGCAGCAATGACTAAAAGTGAACTCACAATTACTAATGTAAGTTGGGATGATTTAGGTCAAATTCCTAATGTGTTTAGAAAAATTGGAATTACCGTAGAGCGTCAAGGTGATGATATACATATACCAGCACATAAAGATGGTTACGAAGTTCAGAATTATATTGATGGCTCTATATTAACTATATCAGATGCTCCTTGGCCTGGGTTTACTCCAGATTTATTGAGTATTATTCTAACGGTACTAACCCAAGCAAGAGGTAGTGCGGTTGTTCACCAAAAAATGTTTGAAAGCCGTTTATTCTTTGTTGATAAATTGATAGATATGGGAGCAAAGATTATTCTTTGTGATCCGCATAGAGCGACCATTATAGGTCATGATTTTAAATCAACTTTAAAAGCTACAACAATGACATCGCCAGATATTAGAGCTGGTGTATC
The DNA here is from genome assembly GCF_002364335.1 of Winogradskyella sp. UBA3174. Classification (GTDB taxonomy): domain Bacteria; phylum Bacteroidota; class Bacteroidia; order Flavobacteriales; family Flavobacteriaceae; genus Winogradskyella. The sequence goes on from NZ_DEXW01000080.1 coordinate 42,076, forward strand.
GTTACTTATTGCTGCATTATCTGCGAAAGGAACATCTATAATTCATAATATTGAACAAATAGATCGTGGCTACGAAAATATAGATGAACGTTTAAGGGCTATTGGAGCTAAAATTGAGCGTACCGAAGGCAACTAGATATCTAAAATAATAGATAAAAAAAAAGCTTCAAGTTTAATCTTGAAGCTTTTTAGTTATTAACGGACTGAAATTTTATTTTATTGAATAAAAATAGTGCTCACTTGCAATTTTTAAGTCTTTTACTTCATAGACACAAACTTCTTCCATTTTGGCAGTAAAGAAGTCTACAGTGACTATATTAATGCTAACTCTTTATCTATAGACGTTTCAGGTTTTGGAGACTATGAGTACCCTTTAGTTAGTATTCTCCAAAATCTGAGAATGGGTTTACGAATTTGCAAACTGACGATTATATAATTTTGTTAGAGATATAAATGGCTTTGGAATAATTACAGAAGAGATATATCTTTTAAATTATAGTAAAATCTTTCTCGCGCTGTTTTTAGCTAATATAAGCTTATTGTTTTTTTATAAAAAAAAAGCCCTGAAGACTAGTCAGAGCTTTTAAAAATTGTTTATCGAAATAGTTATTCTGTTCAGACGTTACACGTCTTAGTATAGGTAACGTACTTAATATTAATTTATTGTGTAAATATTCAATAAAAGCATAAAAAGCTACTTAAGTTTTAATTTAGCGCAGACTTGTAAGTTGCCAAACAGCGTTCTCGTGCCATTTTATGATCTACCATTGGCTGTGGATACGTAAGTTCTTGAAAATCTGGAGCCCATTTTTTTATATAGTCTAAGTTTTTATCAAACTTTAAAATTTGTGAGGTGGGATTAAAAATCCTGAAATAAGGAGCGGCATCTACACCTGTTCCTGCAACCCATTGCCAATTACCAATATTACTAGACATATCGTAATCGTGTAACTTCTCAGCGAAGTAAGCCTCTCCCCATCGCCAATCAATTAGTAAATGTTTACAAAGAAAACTACCAACTAACATGCGTATGCGATTATGCATAAAACCAGTTTCATTTAATTGACGCATGCCAGCATCTACTAAAGGATAACCTGTTTGACCTTCACACCATTGTTTAAATTCATTTTCATTATTTCTCCATTCAATTCTATCATATTTTGGTTTGAAAGCTGCTTTTGCTGTATGTGGAAAATGCCATAAGATTTGCATAAAAAATTCCCGCCAAATGAGTTCTTGCCAAAAAATCTCATTGGTTTCTGCTATAGCTTTTTCAACCATTTTACGCACACTTACAGTACCAAAACGCAAGTGAGGCCCTAATCTAGATGTAGAGTCTTTAGCTGGGTAATTCCGAGTCTCTTCGTAGCGTTGAATTAAATCTGGTGTGACTTCATAAGGAGCAATGGGTTGATTGGATTTTTCGAACCCTATGTCTGCTAAACTCAAATTGGGTAAATCGATATCTTGAATAAGGTTTTTGAAATAAACGTCTGTCTGGTAGCTTTTGAAATCAATAGTTTTAAACTTTTCTTTCCAAGTACGCATATAAGGTGTATAAACCTTATAGGGATCACCATCTTTTTTTACGACCTCACTTTTTTCAAAAATAACTTGATCTTTATAGGTCTTGAATTCGATGTTATGTGCTGTTAAAAAAGATTTTATTTCAGTATCGCGTTCTGTTGCATATGGCTCATAATCATGATTAGTGTATACAGTATCAATATTGTAATTTTCAATCAACTTTTTGTAAATGTCTTTTGGCTTTCCATGAAATAAGGCAATACTACTATTGTAACCCTCGCGAAGAGTTTTGCTTATATACTGAAGTGTCTCATGAATAAAAGTGACACGCGAATCGTTTTTTGGAAGTTCGTCCAGGATTTCTGAATCGAAAATAAAAACTGGTAAGACTGAAGAATCTGATTTGAGAGCTTCATAAAATCCTCTATTGTCGTCTAATCTAAGATCTCTTCTGAACCAAAAGATGTTTATTTTTTTCTTCATTATAAAATTTTAGATCTAAGAAAGTACTGTATTAAGGTTATAAATTAATACTTACCAAAAATCGCTTCTAATTGTTGAGTTCTGTAATTAAAGACTTGTTCAAGTTTAGGTTTCACTAAAACAGGATGCATTAATTGTCCAAAAATTCCCAAAGGGACTTTATAGTCGATGATATCTTCCATTTCCACACCACCATCAATTACATGAACAAAATGTTTATGATGCCATAATGCGTATGGCCCATAAAGCTGAATGTCTACGAAATATTTTTTATCTTCATATTGAGTTATTTCACTCACCCATTTTGTTTTTATACCAGCTAAAGGAGTGACGCTATATTGTAAGATTTGACCAGCATACATAGGTCTATCTGCACCAGATATGATATTCATGTTCATGGCAGAAGGAGTTAGTTTTGATAAGTTGGCAGGATTACAAAGAAACTCCCAAGCAGTATCTAAATTAATAGGTAATTTTTGCTTTTGGTGCAACGTATAAATCTTCATATTTGGTTATTTGTTAAGATATATGCATTTAGAGAAGTAGCTATTAAAAGCCAAGTAATATAAGGGATGAGCAAATACTTTGCGTTTCTGAGTCTATCGTTTCTAAATGTTATAAAAAAGTAAACAATAATTAAGGTTAATAAAACTAATACAACAAGACCTACGGTTACCATTTTTTGATTGAAAAACACCCAATTCCAACTTACATTTAATAAAACCTGAAAGGCATATAAAATCCAAAGCTTAGTTTTTTCTCTTACTGCAAAAAGTTCAGCAAGATACCAAGAGAAGCATAACATTATTAATGTCCATGCAGCACCAAAAACCCAACCAAGTGGTGTCCAAGGAGCTTTATTTAAATCTGTGTACCATGATTCTGAGATTGCATCTCCCATAAACATGTTTCCGATAGCTAAACCACCGAAATTAATAATTAAGAAGAGTACAAAAAGGTAAACCTTTTTCAAGTTACTTTTGTTTTAAAATCTCTATTTGCTCAATTATTTTTTGAGCTTCAGCATATTTTTTATCGCTCTCAGATCTATTTGTAGTAGAGAGTTTATGCCAATCAGCCATTAGTTTTTCGTATTCCTTTTGAAGTTTATCTAATTCTGATGTTTTTTTAAATAGTCCGAACATTCTAGTTTATTTAAGATTTGAGGTGATTTTTGAACTCATTGGTTTAGTAATAGAGTAGAAGTAGTCTAAAAATTCGCCATTTTCATCTACTAAGTATTTTTGAAAATTCCACTTTACAGTAGAATTTTGCTTACCATTGATGACTTTTTTTGTAAGCCACTTGTATAATTGGTGCTGATTACTTCCTTTGACATCAATTTTTTCAGTTATTAAAAAAGAAACACCATAATTAATTTTACAAAATTCTTGAATTTCATCTGAGCTACCAGGTTCTTGTTTACCAAATTGATTGCAAGGCACACCAATAATGACAAGGTTATCCTTGTAAGTATCCTGTAATTGCTGTAACTCTTTATATTGAGGTGTAAAACCACATTTGGATGCTACGTTTACAAACAACAGTTTTTTTCCTTTAAATTCCGATAAGTTTATAGTCTTATTCTGTAAACTGTGTATTGTTATATCGTAAATAGACCGTGATGCTTTTTTAACAACATCTTTATCGGTTGTTGTTATGGTTCCTAAAAAGGCTTTTAAAGGGTTCATATATTATAATTTAAAGCTTACAATTCCACAATCCATTTCAAAAATTTGACCCGAAAGTGATGCTGCTTTATTAGAAATTAAAAAAGCGGCCATATCTGCTACTTCTTCTGGTTGTAGATATTTTTTTAGAGGATGGCGTTCATTCATGTTTTCAATCATTCTTTCATTACGCAACAGTTTTGCTGCTAAGCCGGTATTAGTTACTGTTGGTGCAATGGCATTAACTCTAATATTAGGTGCTAACTCAGCTCCCAAGGATTTTGTTAAACCTTCTACTGCAGATTTTGAGGCTGCAACACTTGCATGAAATGGCATGCCTAGCTTAGCTGCTACTGTACTAAATAATAGTATAGACGGATTTGTGCCGTTTTTTAAAGCAGGTAAATATTTTTGTATTGCCTTAACTGCTCCTAATACATTAATTTCAAAATCATTTCTAAAATCATCTAAACTTAATCTGTTTATTGGCTTTAGATTAATACTTCCTGGGCAATATATCAAAGCATCAGCAGTATCAATGTCTGGTAGGTCATCATTTTTTATATCGCAATTATAGTGTTTTAAATTACTATATTGTTGATCTGGTTCTGTTCTACTGATGTTTACAATTTCATCATAAGAAGAAAGTAAAGATGTAACAATTGCATTGCCTATACCTTTACTTCCTCCAATAATTATTAATCTCTTCATATAATTAAGATGCCGTTAAAGGTCTTCCCTTTAAGCGTTTTTCAATTTTTTGTTTAATCACTGTTAGACGCTTCATTAAATCCATAAGTTTAGCATCTTTCTGTTTTTTATATAATTCGTTGACTTCTAATATTAAATCTTTTGCTTCTCTAGCAGCTAAAATTCTGTCACTAGTTGTTTTGAATGAAAACTTTCTGTTTTCAAATTCTAGAGCTTTTTCTACTGTTTTCATAGCTTAATTATTTAAATAATTTTGTAATTCTGAAATTTTATCAGATGTATTAAACTCACCACCATAATACGTAGTTACCGTAGCAGATGTATCATCTTTTACACCTCTTGAAGAGACACATAAGTGTTTCGCATCAATAATTACAGCAACATCATCAGTCTCCAATACCGTTCTTAATTCGTTTGCAATTTGATTTGTTAAACGCTCTTGTACTTGAGGTCGTTTGGCATAATACTGAACGATTCGATTTAATTTTGAAAGTCCGATAACTTTTCCAGAAGACTTATAGGCAATATGTGCCTTACCAATGATTGGCACAAAATGATGCTCACAATTCGAGTAAAAGGTAATATTTTTCTCTACCAACATTTGATTATATTGATATTTATTTTCAAACATAGCTACTTTAGGCTTATTTGCAGGGTCCAATCCAGAAAAAATTTCTTCTATATACATTTTGGCTACCCGGTTTGGAGTGCCTTTTAGAGAGTCATCAGTTAAATCTAAACCTAGGACATCCATTATTTCTGAAAATAATATAGATATTCGTTTTTTCTTTTCGTCGTTAGACATTTGAAAAGCATTAGCTTTCATTGGTGTTTCAAGACTTGTAAATAAGTGATCGTCACCAATATCGTCAGAAGTGAACCCATTAAAATGTTCACCGTTTGTTTTTGTAATTGTTTCTGTTTTCATAGAATCTTTTTAATGTGCTGTTTTTAAGAACTCCAGACTTAAATCAAAGCACTAATTATCGTTTTGATATAGAGTTGTTTGATATTGTTCTTTGACGAGAGCATTTAAATCTACCTTCCTCAAAATTTCTTTTTTTACTATGTTTTGTTGCTCTACCTTGAACGCGTGCTCTCCATAACCTGAAGCTACGTGGTTTCAATTCGCGTCGCATTAATGTTATCACTTCCTGTTCTTTTAATTCAAACTGAAAGGTTATAGCATCAAACGGCGTTCTGTCTTCCCAAGCCATTTCTATAATACGATCTATGTGTTTTAGCTCTAAAATCATAATTCACTTGGCATTGCAAATTCAATATCATACTTTACTTTCTCATCGAGTAACTTATCAAAGAATTTTTTATTCTCTCTAAAGGTTTTACTATCTCTAAAATGTACAAATCGACCTTGAGCATGTATACTAGTACCATTTGTTTTATACAATACCAATTGATAGTAAGGGATAATCCACGTAAAGTTTTTTAATCCTTTATTTATCATTATCAAAATACCTTTTGGTCGTATTTCTATATTAGCATAATTGGTGTCTGATACTAAATTCATCATTGACTTCATATTTGGGCTAACATCGTCAACAATCATGCGCTTAGAACCTATTCCACCTAGTTTCAATTTCTGTACCAAACTAAAAGGACTGCCAATAAGGTCAGTAATGATTTGTTTGTGTTCAGAATTGTGATGTGTTGTATTTATTATCATAATAATTCAAAGATACAAAATGTTTAACCTTTTACAGTTAATGTTAAACAAAAATTAACACTTAATTAGACTTATAATAACTATAGTCTACGAATGAATTTATTACTCGTTTCTTAAAAGGCGATTTCTCTCACTTATAGTATGTCGTTTTAAGATTCTAAAACTTTCACGTAGAACGTCAGTATCATTCCTCATATTCCAAAGAATATCGCTAGCACGTTTACGATTTTCTATAATATCAACTATAGGTGAAGGATAATCTTCACCAAGTTTAAAACTGTAAAACGTTTCCTCCATTTCAGTCATAAGATAAGGCTCATGTATAAAAGGTGTATCTAGCTTAGCTAATTCTGGTACCCATTTTTTAATAAATACAGCATCAGGATCGTGTTTTAAACTATTGGTTGTAGGGTTATAGATTCTTATGTTATTTATACCAGTTTCGCCGGCTGCCATTTGTAATTGTGGAAAATGTATACCAGGTTCGAAATCTAAGAATTGTTGTGATAAATGTTTTGTTGCTGCCTGCCATGGTTGCCATAAAATATGGGTAAAGAAAGATGCCAACATGGCACGCATTCTAAAATTAACGTAACCGGTCTCAATAAGACAACGCATACTAGCATCTACTAAAGGGAATCCGGTTTTACCTTCAAACCAAGCTTGCTGATAGTCTTGTGAGATGCTTTTTTTTAGTTTATGGTAACCTCTATTAACGCTGGCTTCTTCCATGGTGTGTTCCATTTCAAATTTCTGAATAAAATGAGCTTGCCAACGCAATCGTGATAAAAATGCTCCAATGTGCTTTTTATCTTTACTAGCTACCTTAATTGCTTGTCCTTTTTGAAATACTTGTCTAATAGAAATATTTCCCCACGCTATATATGGTGAAATTCTACTACAACTGCTACGAGAGGCTTCTGGCTTAGAAATGTTAAACATGTAGTCCTTATGACGGTTATTAAAAAAGGAATCTGCATATTTCCATCCTGTAGTACTTCCGCCTTTTTGAAAACGTGCATCTTTTGGTGTTACTAAATCTGTAATATTAAAGACGTTTTCTAAAGTCTCAATAGCTTCTAGTGCTAGCAACTGATTTTCTTTTGGTTGAAAGACTTCTATATTTTTAGACATATATGCTTCCCAATTTTCAAACCAATCGGCTCTGTTTGTTAAACCACGTTCAATACCGTTGTTTTTATTTTCGATCCATTGAATAAAATTATTTCTGCAGTAGCGTTTAAATTCCTTATCTCTAGTATATGTTATTAATAGACCAGTTTCGAAATGAGAGTAAATAGTATCTATCTTATAAAATTCTTGAAGTTGATTAAAAGCACTTGTAATATCGCTTGTTACTGTTAAAATCTTAGAATTAAAAGGTATAAGTTGGTTATTAACGTCTTGTATAGATTCTTTTATAAAATTAAAATGTCGCTCATTGTAATGGTCATCATTGAGAAGGATGTGCTCAAACACATATAGTAGAAGCACTCGTTTACCTGTTTTTAATGCATTAGCAATAGCCTCACTATCTATAAGTCTCAAATCACGTTTTAACCAAACGACGTTTATATGTTCTTTTTCTGCCATATTATAGTTGCTCTAAAAAGAGCTCTGCATTTTTAAAGTGTCTTTCTTTAGTTTCTTGTTTCATTTTGTCGAATGTCCTAATTAACATACCAAGTCTTGGATTGCTTAAAAAGAATTCACGATGTTTATCCATAAACGTCCAAAACAAACCATCCCAAATTGGTTGCCAATCGTCTTTTTTGTAATCACTCATTTTCATAATGTAATTACTACCGCTTATATAAGGTTTCGTAGACATTAATCCACCATCTGCATATAAACTCATTCCATATACATTTGGTACCATTACCCAATCGTAAGCATCGATGAATAGTTCCATAAACCATTGGTAAACATCATCTGGATCAAATTCACATAGTACCATAAAGTTACCTAATATCATAAGTCGTTCTATGTGATGTGCATATCCTGTTTTTAATACTTTTTTAATAACATCATCAATAGGTTGTATACCTGTTGAACCATCATAGAATGATGCAGGAATTTTACGTGAGAATTTCCAAAAGTTTTTAGTACGCTCTTCAGTACCTTTTACTTCATAGACTCCTCGTATAAACTCGCGCCAACCTAATATTTGTCTCACAAATCCTTCTGTTGAGTTTAGCGGAATATCGTTTTTAATCGCATAATCAATTGCTTTGTCAATGACATCTTTAGGATGCAGTAATCCTACATTAATTAACGGTGATAAAATACTGTGATTCAAGTAATTTTCTTGGCGTACAATCGCATCTTCATAGACACCGAACTCGTAAAATCGAACTTCTAAAAATTGTTGAAACCACTCTTCAGATGTTTTGTTATCAATTGGGTAGAGCGCAAATTCGGTGAGCTGACCGTAATGATTATCAAAATGTGTATTCACATAATCTTCAGCCTCTTTATGGTAATCTGTTTTATCAGGAAACTGAATTTGTGGCGGTATTTTGCCTTTTGGGTATTTTTTCCTGTTATCGCTATCGTAAGTTAATTTACCACCCTCAGGTTCACCGTTTATCATTAAAATGTCACGCTCTTTCCGCTGGTTTTTGTAAAAAGACGTTTGAAAAAATTTCTTTTTTGTTGGTTTGAAGAACGAACTTAACTCTTCTTTTGTGTTTATGAATAACGAATTATTATACCCTTTAATGTCTAGGTTTTTTGAAACTGAATTTATGTGTTTTTGAAGCCAATTATCTGTTGGGTCAGTAATATGAAGCGTTTTAATCCCTTCTTCAATAAGCATTGGGATTAAATTTCGTACGTCTGAAAGTTCTGTTATAGCTTCAATATAATGAACTGTTTTACCTTTAGATTTTAAATAGGTTTCGTAAGATTTCATTGTTGCACGATGAAATGCTATTTTTTGTTTGTGGAATTTATAATGCTTGAAAAATAGATATTCCTCTACTAAATAGATAGTGCAATTAGTATCTAAAATAGGTGCGTTTTTAAATAGTTGATGTGGGAATATGAGAACTGCTTCTTTCATAAATTAAAATAGATTAGGTTGTAACCATAGTTTTCTAAATTTTCCATTTGTATCGTAACGTTCCGCTTGTAATTGTACATTAAATTTTCTGTCTCTTGGGTCATTGCCAACACCAGCGACATACATCCAATTACCATAGTTGCTGTGCACATCATAATCTATGAGAAGCGATTCAAAATATGCGGCACCAATCCGCCAATCTAATTTTAATTCTTTGGCAAAATAGGAGGCAACGTTTTGTCGTCCTCTATTACTCATCCAACCTGTTTGTTTTAATTCTATCATATTAGCATTTACAAAGTCGGACTGCGTTTCTCCATTAATCCATTTTTTAATTTGATTTTTGTTGGTGCCCCATTCGTAATCTTTGCCTAAAATACCTTCGAGTTTAAAAATTTTACTCCCATGTTTTAGCGAAACATATTTAAAGTAATCACGCCAAATGAGTTCAAATATCAACCAGTATGTAGATTCGTTTTTAAAATGCTCATCTTCAAATTGTTTTACTTTCCAATAAATTGTTCGTGCTGAAATGGAGCCATTTGCTAACCAAGATGAGAACTTAGAACTGTAATCTATTCCTATCAATCCATTTCTGGTTTTTTTATAAAAGCCTAGTTTTTTAGTAGTAAAAAAATAATCATCTAAACGTTTTAAAGCTTCAGTTTCACCACCTTTAAATGGAAAAGCTGAATGCGGATGCATTTCAAAATCTTCTAAACCTAAAACTTGAAGTGTTGGGATTTCTGTATTGTTTTCAATTCGGTTAGACGATGGTAAGACTTCATTAATAGTCTCTTCACGAATAGCAACATACTTTTCTAACTTCTTTCTGAAAACGGTAAAGACTTGTGGTATTTTCTTTATTTCAAAATTTATATCATCAGGATGATATAAAAGTTGGTTGTAGATAGAATGAAAATTAATAGCTTTAGTTTTTTGTTTTACCGCGTCTTCGGTAGCAACTTCGTCTTTTGTCCAGTCATTTTGTAGGTAAATATCAGAAGTGTTATAGGCTTCACAGATTTGCGGAATAATAGTTTCCGGTAGATCATTGTAAACCAGTAAATCGATGTTTAAATGGTCGAGCTGTTGTTTTAGATTTTGAATAGTTTCAATCAAAAATTTTGCCCTATACTTCTCTGTGATCTTAAAGCCATGTTTATTAACTTCAAAATACTTCGGGTCAAAACAATAAACCCCAATAACTTTATTCCCATTTTTATAGGCTTCTGATAAAACAGTATTATCAGTGATTCTTAAATCATTTCTAAACCATACTAGGTTTGTTTTATTTTGTTTCTCTTGCATTTTTCACTACAGTATTTTACGTTATCCCAATTTTTTTCCCATTTTTTTCTCCAAGCAAATGGACGATTACAAACAAGACATGTTTTTTCAGGTAAATTGTTTTTTTTAACACCCTTCATTTATTCTTTTTCTACTAACGCGTTTATCATACCATTAAATACAAAGGCATGAAATGGTAATACTGAATACCAGTATAATCGGCCCCAAACACCTTTTGGTCTAAAGACAGCACGTTGGTACAACTTATCTTTTACAATTTTGAATTCTAACCATGCTTCACCTGGTAGTTTCATTTCTGCAAATAGCAGTAAACGCTTTTCTTTTTTATCTGCTAAGAGAACACGCCAAAAGTCTAGCGGATCTCCTGCTTCTAGATACGTATCGTGTGTTCTTCCGCGTCTTAAACCCACGCCACCAAATAGTTTATCCATGTAGCCTCTGATTTTCCAAAGACGATTAAAACTGTACCAACCGTTTCTTCCACCGATACCCCAAATACGATCAAGCGTATAATCTTCGTCTGTAACAATTCTATGTCTTACATCTTTAAAACAGCCAAATTGCGGAAGTTCTATATGTTTAGATAATTGATCGTTAAAAACACCACTACTCACAGCATCTTTCCAGCTTGAGATTACAGAATTTTGCTCTATTTTTTGAAATGCCAAGTCCACAGCCGTTTTATATGTCATAGGTTCAATTGAGATGTGATCGTTAATATCACTTGGTCTTCCTATGACTTCTACAGTCATGCTATCTACTAATGCAGAAGCGAGTTGAAAAGATGTGGATGTTACAAAATATAACCAATACGAGGATAATTTTGGACTGAGAAAAGGCAAAGTAAAAATGCGTCTTTTAAGGCCGCGTACCTCTGCAAATTGCAAAAGCATTTCCTTGTAGGTTAATATTTCTGGTCCAAATATATCGTAAGCTTTATTATAAAGCTCTTCTTTACAAAGTGCACTAGAGAGATAGGTGAGTACATCTCTAATGCTCAATGGCTGTGTTTTGGTGTTTAGCCACCTTGGCGTTACCATGGCAGGTAACTTTTCTACAATATCTCTAATAATTTCAAAAGACGCACTACCACTTCCAACAATAATTCCTGCTCTAAATGTGGTTAGCGCATAGGCTTCAGATTTCAGTGTGTTTTCTACCTGTAATCTGGATTTTAGATGTTTTGATAATGATTTGTCATTAACAATTCCACTCAAATAAATGACTTGTTTACACTTCGTTTTAGAAACGAGTGCTTTAAAATTAGAGGCACATTTTTCTTCTAATGTTTCAAAATCATTAGAAGATGTAGCCATGGAATGAATTAGGTAGTATGCAGCATCTATATCATTTGGTATTTGAGCTAGTTCTGGCTCTAGAAAATCAACTTTTATAAATGTACAATTTGGATGCTCTTCAATTTCATCGGGAATTCTACTCATATCACGAACACAGCAAATCAATTTGTGATTATCTTCGAGTAATTGAAGTGCTAGTCGTTTAGCAATGTAACCTGTAGTGCCTGTTATGAGAATTTTCATATCTAATGTTGGGTTTCTTAAACTCATCTATTCGAGTTGTTTAATTCATTGAGAAGTATATCAAGAATTATGCTATAAATCAAATTACTCTCGACATTTTATTCACCCAATTTTAAACCTTAATTTATTAGGCAACTATTTAGATACAAATTCTGGTTTAGGGCGTTGATAGTCTAATCGTGTTTTTAATTCTGGAATGGTATAGCCATCTAACCCATTAATACTCGCCACTTTCCCTTTGGCTAAATTGATAAAGCCGTCTTTTTCTATTAAGTCTTTAGCAACAAATAAGTTCACTATTTTACCTATAACTAGAATAGTGCCATTAGCTGCGATAGGACATTCCTCTACATATTCCATTTCCATTTGTATCGGAGAACCTTTTACAAAAGGAACTGAGATATCTAATTTGTATTCTTCTTGTAGTGCTGTAGCGTCAAATTCAGAAATAGATTCATCGTATTTTGCAGAGGTGTGATGTGCATCTTCTATAATATTTTCATAGATATGATTAATGGTATAAGTACCAGTAGCTTTCAGGTTATGATATGTGTTTCGCATTACCGTCGTTGGTCTTAAAAAGAAACCTAGTAGCGCTGGATTAGATCCTAAGTGTGTTACAGAACTAAATACAGCCACATTAGAAATGCCATCTTTACTTTTAGTGCCAATAAGATTCGCAGACTTATAACCAGAACAACTATTTATAAGATTGATACGGTATAAATGATGCATTTTATCAATATCGTCGAAGCTTATTTTTGTCATCTACAAATTCTTGAAATTATTGATTTGAACATTTTCAGCTTTTAAATCGAACATTAAATTATACAATCCAAAGAATGTTCTGTTGATATATATAAAATGTGTAGAACCTCTGTCTGCATTCATTTTACGCAATTCGGTACTTTTAGAATAACGTTGTCCCATTTCTGAAATTTGACTAAAGAATTCTGGATCCGAAAAATCAAATTCTTCAGAATGAAAAGGTTTTGTAAATAGACTTAATAGTTCATGAAACATAGCACTAAAGAATTTTAGTTCATCTGGAGTATCGTTAGGTTTCAAAATTTCTAATTCGTATAATTTCTCTGTAAACTTTTCAGGATTATCAATAACTGATTTTTCAGCCAATTCAAAATAAGGGATGTAAAAGTCGTCTGGAATAGTTTTCATACAACCAAAATCTAGAGCAATTAAATCACCTTCTTCAGATATTAAAAAATTACCAGGATGCGGATCTGCATGAACTTTTTTCAATTTATGAATTTGAAACATATAGAAGTCCCACAACGCTTGTCCTAATGTATTAGATTTCTCTTTATCTTTATTTTTGGTTACAAATTCCGAAAGGTGATCACCTTTCATATAATCCATAGTTATAATACGCTCAGAAGAATACTCCTCGTAATAACTTGGAAATTTTAAATTAGGAATATGCTGGCAAGCTTCTGCAACGGCTTTACTTTGCGCTATTTCTAAAATGTAATTGGTCTCTTCGGTGAGTTTGTTCTCAACTTCTTTAAAATACTTATCAGAATCTTTACCTTTAATGTTAAACATTTTAATTGCGATAGGCTTAATTAAAGATAAGTCTGATGCGATACTCTCCGCAACTCCAGGATATTGGATTTTCACAGCAAATTTTCTCCCATTCTTTTCTGCAATATGGACTTGTCCTATACTGGCAGCGTTAACTGAAGTTGCGTTGAAAGTATCAAAAATATCTTCGGGATGTTTTCCGAAATATTTTTTAAATGTTTTTATAACTAATGGTGGTGATAAAGGAGGAACTGAAAATTGTGATAAAGAAAATTTTTCCACATAAGCCTGTGGTAAAATACTCTTTTCCATACTCAACATTTGAGCTACTTTTAGGGCACTTCCTTTTAATTGTTTTAGGCTATCGTATATGTCCTCAGCATTATTCTGATTGAGACGTTCTTTGGCATCTTCCTTAGAATTCACCATTTTGTCACCATAATATTTTAAGTAGTTGACACCAACTTTAGCTCCAGTTGATACTAATTTAGATGCTCGAGATATTTTAGAAATGGGTATACTGTCTATGGTCTTCATTCAATCTAATTCATGTGCATTTTTTCTTTGTACAAAAATTTGCCAAAGTCTATTAAGCTTTTTAATGGAGTCGTATCAATTAAATCGAAACTTGCTCGTACTGATTTTTCAATAAATATATCAGTTTTTTCAAATGAAGGAGATGTATCATCCATCCAAAACTTCATAGTTACTAGTAATTGCAACCAAGCTGTTTCCTTTAAACTTCTATTTTGAATTCTAACAAGTTGCTCTTGTTTTAAATCAATAGTTTTAATATCTAAATGCTCGATATAATTTGTGAATCTCTTCTTTAGATGTGCAAGCGTCTTTAAGGATTTCATTGCGTTTTTATCTCCTTCTAAAGCATGCACTACATAGCTCCTATTAGCTGTAAGAATTTCAAAAAATGTAAAGTAGAAACTTAATAATTTATTTCTAGGATCGAAAGTGAGGTACTCTTCACTTTTTTCTAAAACGGCATGTGCATTATCAAAAAATACTTTAAAAATTGATTGTTCCAAAGCTTCGAATGACCCAAAAAATTCATAGAACTTTTGCTCTTCGAAATTATTCTCTTTTACAAAAGCGTATACTGATTTTGGTTTGTGATTGTGCATAAGCACATAATCCATATAAAAACTTATAATATCTGATTCTGAGATTGATTTCTTTTTAGCCATTGTAATTGATTTTTACTACAATGTAAAGGTACACAATGTTTAACTATTTAAATAGATGCTTAAACAAAATTTAACAAGAATATAGGAGAGAAATACCCTAGGAATTTATGGTTGCTATGCTATGCTAAGCTTTTAGTCTTTTATTAGCTTATGACAAATAATGGCAAAGATTGCACCAGCAATTGGTGCGGTGAGATAGAGCCATAGGTGTTCTAAATTACCAGAAATTACTGCAGGTGCTAGAGACCTAACAGGGTTCATAGAGGCCTTTGTCATAGGGCCAGCAAACATAGCTTCTAAGAGAATAACTGCTCCAACAGCAACTGCTGCCATTGTGCCAATCTCTTTACTTCCGGTAGATACATTTATGATAACAAGCATTAAGAAAAATGTGAGAAAAAATTCAAATATAAAAGCTTTGTAAGGCGCAAATCCTTCTGCTGGATAGGTGTGCCCGAAACTTTCGCTCTCAGGAAATAATACCCAAAGCACCAAAATTGCAAGAAATGCACCAATAGTTTGAAATGCAATATATTCTGGAACTTTTTTCCAACTAAATTTTTTAGCGATAGCAAAGCCAATAGTTACAGCCGGATTAAAATGTGCACCCGAGATTTCCCCAAAAGCATATATCATTGCCATAACAACTAGTCCCCAAGTTATAGCTACACCAACATGAGTTATTGCTCCACCAGTTATTTCATTAACCGTCATGGCTCCGCAACCGCAGAAAACCATGGTAAATGTTCCTAATAATTCTGCAAAGCCTTTTTTACTCACGTAATTTTTCATTTGTTTCTTTGAGTTCGTGAACCTTCGATTATATTTAGTTTGCTCGTATTTTAGCAAACACGTATTTTAATTCCGTAGCAATTTGTAGACTTCGTTCCTTATATTTTTCTAATTGTTGTGGTGTGTTGTCAAATGCTTTCGGATCATCATAGGTTAAAGGAATACGTTTTTCAGCACCTGAAATAAGCGGACAACCTTTATCAGCACTAGAGCATGTTAATATTGCTGCAAATTCTGAAGTAGGATTAAAGTCAGCATCATAAGTTTTAGAAAACCCAATAATAGGTTGTGTATTGTCACTGTATTTTATAGAGTGAACAGGATTATTTTCATTTGAAAGCGTTTCAATTTTAAACCCTGTTTGTTTTAAAGTCTTAGCAGCAATGGGGAATAGGGCAGTAGCTTCAGTTCCGCCAGAATAACAAAATACATTATTTATAGTATAATGATGTGCCATAGTTTGTGCCCAGACTTGCGATAAATGACTTCTACGTGAATTATGAGTACAGATAAAATTTAGATTTATTAGCGCTTTATTAGCAACTTTAAGTTGTATAAAATCAATTAATGCTTGTAGTGTATCTTTACGTTCGCAAGCAATAGAATTTACATCTAAAGCATCAATTTGTGCCTTTATTTTAGAGTATAACATAGGTTTTTTTTAAAGTAACTAATAACTAGCAGCATCCAGAATTTGGAGAACAACTAGATGCTGAATTTTGTAAATCTGAAATTTTAATTTTTGGTTTTTCCTCGGGAATACCACACGCATCTAGCGCTAAGCAAGCTGTCTGTTTTGATGTTAATAAAAAGTTTATACCGTCAAAATCTAAACCATATTTGCTAATGGTATCACCTTGGTATTCCACTTCGATATCTAAATCGCTAATATTTAGAATGTTTTCAGAAAGTTCTATAATGTTTAATAGTTTTTTGGGATGTAGTCTGTGATCATAGTCGTCTGCTTCCCATAACTGAAAGTTAGCTACTTCTTCTTTACGTTCAGTACCACCACAATCAATAAAGTGTTTTGATATTTTACCGACTTCGGTTACATGAAAATGATTCGGCACCAAAGAACCATCGGGTAATTGAAATGCAATGGTTTTTAATTCGGCTAGTTTAGATTTGATTTCGTTTAGTGTCATAGGATTGTTTTTTAACAACAGTTATTTTCAGGAGCTAAGTCTTGGTTTAAGAATTTAGAGATTACCGTTTTCATATTTGTCCAATTTTCATTATCAATACAATAACAAATACTTGTACCTTCAATATTGCCTTTTATAAGACCAATATTTTTTAATTCTTTTAAGTGCTGTGAAATGGTAGGTTGTGCTAAACCAATTTCTTCTACTAAATCACCACAAATACAAGAATTAATTTTAAATAAATACTGAAGAATAGCGACTCGGGCAGGATGGCCAAAAACTTTAGCAATATGAGCGATCTCATTCTGTTGATCAGTAAATATCTCACTTTTAGTTAAGCCCATAATTCTAATTCATTATTATATTGCAATATTACGATTAAATAATTTAAAACTATCAATTTCACAGACTTTGTGAGAAAATCCCACAATAAAAAGTGTTACGTTTTAAGGATTTGTTAACATATAGAGCTTATGGTAAGTCGTAAATTTACAGTAGATTAATAACAACTATTTAACACTACACAAAATGAAAAAATTAGTAATTTTCACATTTGCTTTAACTTTAATGTTTTCAGTAAATGCACAAATTGAAACACCACAACCAAGTCCTTTTACTAAGGTAGAGCAGAAGGTAGGATTAACAGATGTAACTTTAGAATACTCACGTCCGAGTATGAAAGGAAGAGAGGTTTTTGGAAACTTAGTGCCTTTTGGCAAAATGTGGAGAACAGGAGCTAACAAAAACACCATGATTACGTTTAGTAATCCTGTAAAGATTGACGGACAAGATTTAAAAGCAGGATCATATGCAATTTTTGTAACACCATCTTCTAGCTCTTGGGATGTTGTTTTTTACTCAGATACTGAAAATTGGGGAACACCAGGTAAATGGGACGACGCTAAAGTTGCAGCAAAAACAACGGTAAAGGCAATAAAAATGCCAATGAATGTTGAAACTTTTACTATTACTTTCGATAATTTAACTAACAGTTCAGCTGAGTTAGGTATTCTTTGGGAGAACACTATGGCTACTATTACGTTTGAAGTCCCTACAGATACTGCTGTAACTGCTGCTATCGAGAAAGCTATGGCAGGTCCTTCTGCTAATGATTATTATGCGTCTGCTGTATATTTTATGCAACAAGATAAAAATTTAGATAAAGCTAAAATGTGGATGGATAAAGCAATGGCTATGTCTAAAGAACCAGCATTTTGGCAATTAAGACAACAGTCTTTATTATATTCAAAAATGGGTGATAAGAAAAATGCTATCGCTACTGCTAAATTATCTTTAGAGAAATCTAAGAAAGCAGAAAATGCTGACTATGTAAAAATGAATATGGATTCTCTGAAAGAATGGGGAGCTATGTAGGCTGGCCTTTAGTTATTGGTTTTTAACCTTTTACCGATTTAAATATAAATAAGAAACGCAACTCATTGAGTTGCGTTTCTTTGTTGGTTATGATCTCTATCTATTATGTCACTTAGATTAATTGCGATGGAAGAGATACTATATCTAGAACTTTAGTCATAGGTTGGCTCTTGATACATTCAGACAAAAAAGGTGAGATAATCAAACAAATATTGTCACTTAAATTTCAATTATAGGTTCGTCAAAAATATTCTAAACCAATTAGCTTTCGAATTGTGTCTAAAGTATTTATAAGTTGCTGACTTCGTTTAAAAGTCATAACACTACTTTCGGTTTTGCCTTCTCTAATGAGTCCATTAAAATGTTCTATTTCATAACTAAAACCTAAGGTTTTATAATCGAAATCTTTTATTTCAGAATTACCGTGTTCATCAATTAATATAACAGTAGAAGGCTCATTAAAATGCTTATTAATTTTAATAGTTCCGTAGTCGCAATAGAAAATCGCTTCTGTTTTAGTTTCTTCTAATAGTGTACTCTTTAAAATTGCTTTTGCATCTTTATAGTTGAAAACTATATTGCATTCTGAATCTGCTCCAGATTGAAAAAAAGTAGCATCGGCTTCAATAGAGTTTGGTGGTCCTAGAGTTGAAAGTACTGCAAATACAGGATAAATACCAATATCTAATAGACTGCCACCTCCAAGAGATTTATTAAATAATCTTGAAGCTTCATCATACTCTGGAAAAAAACCAAAGTCAGCTTTGAGTTTTATAACATTACCAAAATGCTTTTTATGTATTAGGTTTTGAACATATTGAAAGTGAGGAAGAAAAGCCGTCCACATGGCTTCCATTAAAAGCGTGTTATTTTCTTTTGAAGCTTTAATCATTTCGTTTACCTCGTCTATATTCATGGCGAACGGTTTTTCACATAAAACAGGCTTTTTATGATCTAAACATAACAATGTATGTGTCTTATGAAAACTATGCGGTGTCGCAATGTAAATAGCATCTATCTTGGGATCTAATACCAAGTCTTTGTATGCACCATAGGCTTTATTAGCATTAAACTTTAAAGCGAAATGTTGCGCTTTTTCTAAATTTCTTGATGCAATGCCATAAAGTTTAGCACCTTTTAGTGCATTTATATCAGTTGCGAACTTTGAAGCGATTTTACCAGCTCCTATAATTCCCCAATTAATAATTTTAGAAGCCATTATGCTACCTTTTTAGGTAAAACCATTTGCAAAATATTAGCAATAGTAATAACAACCACGCAGCCAAATAGATTTAGCCATAAATAAGGCATCCAATCAAACCACCAACCTATAACTACAATAGCTTGTGTTAGTAGTGCGCCAATAAATACAGCATTTCCTTTTATATGTTTAAAGAAGAATGCTAAAAGGAAAATACCCAAAACATTGCCATAAAAAATGGAGCCTATTATATTAACCAATTGAATTAAGTTTTCTGCAAGGTTAGCAAAACAGGCAATGATAATTGCGATAATTCCCCAGCCTAAAGTGAACCATTTGGTCATTTTTACCATATGCTCATCTCCTTTGTCTTCCTTTAGACTTCTTCCGTATAAATCTATAGACGTAATTGTTGCTAAGGCATTTATTTCTGAAGCGGTAGAAGACATTGCTGCAGATAAGATTACAGCTAATAATAAACCAATAAGTCCGGTTGGTAGATGATTAAGTATAAACCGAATGAACATATAATCTTTGTCATTGGTTTGGGTATCTTTTGCTGAGTCTTTATAAAGCGCTGCTAGCGCTGCTGATTTTTCGATATAAGTTAAACTTTTTGGATCAGATTCTAGAGTTTCAACTTCATTTTGAAGCTTTGCATACGTCTCTTTATATTCTTTATCGACTGCTTTTTTGATTAAAAATTTCGATTCTAATCGATACGATTTTTCAATACTATCTAAAGTAAAAAGTTTGTTTGTTGCTTGTGCATCTTTATTTTTTGATAAGGCTAAGCTTAACGCTTGTTTATTAGAAAATAACAAGGCTTGCTTATCTTGAAGTGCGCGATACTCATTCCCATATTCTGAAGCTAACACCTTCTCTGTAGAGGCATCAATAAAGTTTAATGGTGATGGATTAAATTGATAAAACACAAAGACCATAATACCAACTAAGAGTATAAAAAACTGCATTGGTACTTTTAGCAAACCATTGAAGATAAGACCCATTTGCATTTCTTTCATGGATTTACCAGAAAGATAACGTTGTACTTGGCTTTGGTCTGTACCAAAATACGAAAGCATTAGAAATGTACCACCAATAATACCAGTCCAAACGGTATATCTATTTTCTAAATCGAATGAAAAATCTAAGACTTCCATTCTTCCAGTTGCACCAGCAATATCTATAGCATCAATAAAAGAGACGTCTTCTGGTATTAAATTAATAACCACAAAAAGTGCAGCAAACATACCAGCAAAAATCACGAGCATTTGTTGTTTTTGCGTTACTGTAACGGCTTTTGTACCACCAGAGACCGTGTAAATAATTACTAAAACACCAATAGCGATATTGAGGGTTACAATATTCCAACCTAATACAACAGATAAAATAATGGCTGGAGCAAAAATGGTGATTCCTGCTGCGAGCCCACGTTGTATTAAAAATAGGATGGCTGTAAGACTTCTTGTTTTTAGATCGAATCGGTTTTCTAGAAATTCGTAAGCCGTATAAACTTTAAGACGATGATAGAGTGGAATAAATACCAAACATATAATGACCATGGCTATTGGAAGTCCAAAATAAAATTGAACAAAACCCATACCGTCAGAGAATGCCTGACCAGTTGTAGAAAGAAAAGTAATAGCACTGGCTTGCGTTGCCATTACAGACAAACCAATAGTCCACCATTTAGACGTGTTACCTCCTTTGATGTAATCTTGTGCATTTTTACGACCACGTGTTTTCCAAGTACCGTAGCCAACTATTGTCACTAGTGTGGCAATGAGAACTGTCCAGTCAATCCAATCTAACGTTTGATTCATGCAATTAGTCGAATGAAGCTGTTATAAAGTAAAACAGTATAATGTATAAAGCGTTAGCTAGTAATACAATAGTGTACATTTTATTCCATTTTTGTTTCTCTTGTAGTTGGTCTTGGTTTTGCATATTAATCAGTTTTTGGTTGTTAATAAAATAGTTGTTAGTTTTTGAGTTGTAGTTGATCTTCTTTTCCTGCGGACAGCAAATTTGCAAATAATCTGTAAGCACCAGATACACCAGCCGGAAATTCTCTAAAAAAGCTTAGTCCAGTATAAATATAATTGCCCTTACCATATTTAGCGACCAGTAAAGCACCTTCTTTAGAGCTTTCACCTTTGTCGTTTGCTGCGAGTAATGGTGTAAATTCTTCAGCCCATTTATTTGGGAAATACAAACCGCGTTCTTGTACCCAACCTTCAAAATCTTGGATTGTGATTTTGTTTGGGAAATTAAGGATAGGATGATTTGGTTCTAATATTCTAACTAAAGCATTCTCGTCTGTAACCCGATCTCTCGATAATTTTAAATCGTAAGGTGCTATATTATCTACCTTTATACCTCTACTTGTGTTGTATTGAATGATGAGATTTCCGCCTTCATTAACATAGTCCAATAAAAACTTCTGCTTAAATTTAAGTTCATCAACAATATTATAAGCTCTGATGCCAACCACAATGGCATCAAAATTAGTTAAGTTTTCTGGTGAAATTTGTTCTGGTTTTATAATAGTTACATTGTAACCAATTTGACGTAAACTTTCTGGTACCACATCACCAGCACCTTGAATATAACCAATATTATCTCCTCTTTTTTGAATATCTAAACGCACAACTTTACTCGCGCTAGGCATTAAAACCGTTTGAAAGGGGATATGTGAGTAGTCGATTTCTATTAACTCGTCTGTGTAAAATTTGCCTTTAATATTTACCATTGGTACTATTACACCTTCACTTTTTCCCAAAGGTGGAATTATGGTGAAAATTACTTTTTGAATATCTCCTTTATTAGCAATTTCAATTTTTTGCTTGTCTGGATAAACGCTCCAGCCAATAGGATAGTCCATTTGTATAAAACCATCAATAGCATTACGACCAGCTTTTACTGTGATTTCAATCTCTTTTTGTTGGTCATTTTCAAAGATGAATACTTTATCACTTATACTTACAGAAACTTCAGGTATAATTTCAAAAGGTCTATATAATTCACCTTTATCTGGTTTAGAATAGCGATATACTACTGGTTTTGTGATTGTTATTGAAGTGCCTTCAATATTTAAATTAAAATCTACGAAAACAGCTCTTGGTGTTTCCGGCAATCCAATTAGTTTTTGATCTTCAACATTATACATGCCTAATGTACTCTGATTGTTCAACCAATACGGAGTTGTGTAATTACTGTTATTTGGGATTGTAATACTTTCTTCAAAATTTAAACGTTGATTAGGGGATAATTCCATGTTTTTAGAAATTCCTTTTTGAAGTGTTGATAGGTTGTAAGACAACAAACTGATTTTAGAATTACTTCGATTCAGTACTTCCATTTTGAGTGCCACTGAAGAATTTGGTGAAGCATGCGGACTATTAGCTGAAACTTCTAAATACAAGCCAGCACAAGCTTCAATAATTGTTTTTAATTCTTTGGTTTTTATAGTTTTCCAATGTTTGTTTTTTGCAGTTTGAAGTAATTTATAAGCTTCTAAGAGTTTTGGTAAGTGCTCAGAAGGATTGACGAAATTGAAGTTGTTTTCAATCTTACTCATAATTATACCGATAGCTTGTCCACCTTCAATACGGTTCCAAGAGGTATCGATTCCTGCAAATATATCTTTACTATCGTTTAAAGGGTCACCTTTTAAAAATTCGATATATTCTTGTTGTGTTCCACGAGATGTTAAACGACCAAAACCTTGACATAAATGTTGGCTACTTGCTAAAGACGCCACTTCATTGTTAGACATCCCTTTTGATGGGTAGTAAACACCAATATCAAAATTTAGCATATTACTCTTGTCTATTTTATCGAATTCTTCTTGACTACCGTAACGCCACCAAGACGTATTATAGAATAGTCGTTTAGGTTGCCAAGTTTCAGTTAATTCTAATTGCGCACTGTATTTTGATGCATCATTTACCAAATCGAATGCTTCCATACTTAACATTGCAGAACTTGTGTGATGCCCATGAGTTCTGCCAGCTCTTCTATGGTCGAATCGGTTGATAATAATATCTGGTTTAAATGTTCTAATGGCCCAAACGACATCTGAAAGTACGTCATTTTTATTCCAAATTTCCAAAGTTTCATCTGGGTGTTTAGAGTAGCCAAAATCATTAGCTCTAGTAAAACGTTGCTCACCACCATCAATACCTCTAGCAGCTAATAATTCTTGTGTTCTTATAACTCCTAAAAGTTCTCTTATTTCTGGTCCAATTAAGTTTTGGCCTCCATCTCCACGTGTTAACGATAGATACCCTGTACGCGCCTTAACTTCGTTAGACATATATGAAATAAGTCTCGTGTTTTCATCATCTGGATGAGCAGCTATATAAAGCACTGAGCCCAAAACGTTTAGTTTTTGAACGGCATTGTATATTTCTGAGGAATTAAGTTGTTTTGGTTGTTGAGCTTGTATAAAAAAAACACTGCTTAAAAGTAGTAAAAGACAAAGTCTTATTTGGTACATGTGATTGTTAGTTAGTTACTTTTCAAATATAGGAAAGATAAGTACCTAAGGTTTTGTTTTTAGATTTATTTAACGGTTGTAAAAAACAACTATAGTTAACCTCTTAAAAGGTATTTAATATTTCTTATTTGCTTAATTTTAAAATCCTTATCGCTCCTTGAATAACTAAAACAAAAACAATAGTCCCAATGATTAAATCTGGCTTACTAGAACTAAACCAGTTAACCAAAAGGCCTGCAATTATAACTCCCAAATTGATAATTACATCGTTAGAAGTGAAAATCATACTTGCTTTCATGTGTGCTTGGTCTTTACTTTTAGATTTTTGTAAAATATAAAGACAAATACCATTTGCTATTAAGGCAAAAATCGAAACGATAATCATTGTTGAAAAATCTGGAAGTGTTTCTGTTCCAAAAAACCGTCTTAAGACTTCTGCAAACCCAATAATAGCAAGGGTTATCTGAAAATAACCAGCCAGCTTGGCAATACGCTTTTTTTTAATTAGTGTTCCGCCAACTGCAAACAAGCTGATTCCGTAAACAAAACTGTCGGCAAGCATATCTAAACTATCAGCAACAAGTCCCATTGATTTTGAAATCAAACCAGTGGTCATTTCGATAATAAAAAAAGCAAAATTTATAGACAATACAGACCAAAGTAATTTTTTTTGATTTGTGTTTTCTGCAAAGTCTGTTTGGTCGGTTTGTTCGGTAGATATTCTCTTTCCTCCGAGGTTTAACTCAATAATAGACGTTTCAATTTCATCAATTTTACCAGTATGAAATACGGTTAATTTTCGATTAGCAATATCAAAGTCTAAATTAGCAATGTTTGCAATTCCGTCTAACTTCATTCGGATAAGATTTTCCTCTGAAGGACAATCCATTTTGGTGATTTCGAATACTGATTTATTCATGGAGCTTTTTACTATTTAGACTAACTACTGAGCTACAACCACTTCTTACGTTTAAAATAAAAAAACAAGCCAATAACTATTATAAACATTATACCAAGTAGAATAAAATAGCCATTGTGATATTTTAGTTCTGGGATGTGCTCAAAGTTCATTCCGTAGAGACCTGCTAGGAATGTTAGTGGTATAAAAATGGATGATATTATGGTGAGGACTTTCATGACTTCGTTCATACGATTACTAATGGTCGTCATATACATATCCATTAAACTCCAAATCATTTCACGGTAAATATCTATGTTTTCTGATACTTGAATTAAATGGTCGTAAATATCTCTATAATAAGTTATTGTGCGTTTGTAAATTAATGGATGCTCGCCTTTTTCTACACGACTTATAATTTCGCGCAGTGGAAATATGGCACGACGTACTTTTAAGATTTCTCGCTTTAATTGTTGGACTTCGATATTTATATTATCTCTTGTATTTTCAGCAAAAAGGTCAGTTTCTAAATCTTCAATTTTATTACCTAAAGTCTCAATAATACTGAAGTAATTATCCACTACAGCATCAATTAAGGCATACATTAGATAGTCTGATTTTAAGCCTCTTATTCTACCATTATTAAGGCGAAGTCGTTCTCTAATTGTATCAAATACATCCCCTTCGGATTCTTGAAATGTTATTACATAGTTTTTTCCAAGAACAAAACTAACCTGTTCTATCACAATATTTTCATCTTTATCGTAATACAGCATTTTTAATGATACGAATAAATAATTGTCGTATTCATCTATTTTGGGACGTTGCGTTGTGTTGACAATATCTTCTAAAACTAGTGGATGTAAATTATATTGCTTACCAATATTTGCAATTTCATCAATGTATTTAAGTCCATCTACATTAATCCAAGTAACTGAATCTGTACCTTTATAATTAATAGCATCCTCAATATTTAATAAAACAGATTCTTCAATGGCTTCTTTGGTATAATCGAAACATTCGACATAAAAATCTTTATCTGATTTTTTACCAGTATAAATTAATGTACCAGGTACTTGTCCAATATGTTTTTTATAATTTTCAGTACGTGTCTTTTGTCTTTTCTTCATTATTTATAGAATACTGCTACCGTCCCTATCATCTAAAGCATCCTTTTTAATTAAAGTTACCGCTTTTTGAAGAATAAGATTATTTGGATAGGTGGTTAAGTTACCATTATCTTCTCTTAAAATTAATTGAAAAGCTCCTATGTCTTCAATAATAGCCTCAGTTGGGTAATCTTTATCATGGATTTTTATTTTGTCTCCAACTTTATATGGAAATGAGAAAAACATAATAACACCAGAGGTGATGTTACTTAAAATAGACCAGATTGCAAATAAACCGATACCAATTACGGCAAATACAGAAGAAAATACTAATGAAATATCGTGTGGCTTTGCACCTAGTATAAAGGCTTCAATTAAAAATGCAATGAGCACAAGTAAAACTGTGACATAGCGACCAATTAAGATGGCTCTTGCTTCTGTAGTTCCGCTTTTTTTACCAATTTTTTTTACTGTGAGAACTATTATTGCTCTTATTACAGAAAGAATAATTAGTAAAATTGCGGTGTATACAATTTCAGATTGGTAAGTTTTAATAAACTCAGACATGTTAAGTTAGTTAGTTATTTAGTTAGTTAGTGCCAAATAAATATAGTTTAGAATGCTTATACAATTTACTGTAATTTAAGTTTTTCCCTTAAGGCTTCATCGCCATTACTGTTTTTGCTCCAATATGCAGATTTTATAGACTCAAGTTTAGTTGCTTTTGTTGTAAGCGTTTTGCTATTAGAGCCATATCCTGAAACTATTGTTTCTTCCCAACCTATTATATCAAATGGGAAATTGGGGTTAAAGTTGATTTTTAAAGTTCTATTAAGATCTGTAT
This sequence comes from Winogradskyella sp. UBA3174, assembly GCF_002364335.1. GTDB lineage: Bacteria > Bacteroidota > Bacteroidia > Flavobacteriales > Flavobacteriaceae > Winogradskyella. The sequence goes on from NZ_DEXW01000080.1 coordinate 68,678, forward strand.
ATGTAAGTGTGTAGAGTCCATTTTTTAAATTAGCAGTAGCATTGTAAGACTTTATATCTATATGTTTTAGCCTTATGTATTCGATAGATGGAATAATAGAAATATCACCAACAGGAAGGCTCGTTGGGTCTATTCTTAGTTTGGTCCAAAGTTCGTTTTCCGTCCAAGATTTGTCAATTTTAAAAGACTGATCAGCCTCACTTTGAAAGTAGGAGTGTGATGTAATTTCAAACTGATCTCTATTGTTTAGTTGTGTGTAAGCGTGGCCACACCACTCTTGTACAGAAGCTGAAACCTTTAGAGCATGTTGATTATTTGCTACAGAGTAAAACGTACTCTGCATTATAGAATATGGATAAATACCTGTATTGAAATTTTTAGTCGCGTTTAGTTTTAAAACAGGAGTATTACTTTTAGTATAATTATCTGCTTTAACCTGAGCTTTTGGTAAAAAATCTTCTGTCACAAAAACGAGAATCGCTTTTCCGTCTCTCATTTCTCCATAACGTGCTTGTTTTAATTTGTATGAAGTAATTTCGGCTTCACCCATGTACCAGTAATCTTTAAACTCTTTTGACAGTTCTGCTTTTGGAGTTAATGTCGCTTTAGTTTCGGGTTCTGAAATTGCCAGAGTTTCTGAGCTTTCGGTTTTCTTTTCTTTGCAGGAAATTAATAATGATAGTAATCCTATACTAAAAATAAAAAAAGGTTTTGAGTTAAAAATCTTCATCATAACTTGAATATTTAAGATTCTGAAACCCAATAGCTATTGGTACAGAATGACAATAATTTGTGTTCTTAGAAAATAATAATCAAAGTTACCATCCTAATTATTTTCTGCAATGGTATTTAACGTTTCGTAAAGTAAATGTGTAGGTAAGCCAACTACGTTGTTATAAGAGCCTTCAACGCTTGTAATAGCTATAGCTCCAATCCATTCTTGTATACCATAAGCACCAGCTTTATCTAGCGGTTTGTAATTATTAACGTAATACCAAATTTCGTCATCTGTGAGTGCTTTAAAGGTTACTTTAGTGACGGTATTAACTATCTTTTGTTCAGTTTTTTGGCTAAAACAGATAGATGTTACTACTTCGTGAGTTTTATTACTTAAAGATTTTATCATTCTAAAAGCATCCTCCTCATTTTTAGGTTTTTCAACTGCTTTGCCATTTAGCCATACAATAGTATCGCTGGTTATTAAGATATCGTTGCTCTTAAGGTTTTCAATAAACGGTTTGGCTTTTAGTTTGGACAAATAATCTGTGATTTCATGGCTTTTTAAATCTTTTGAGTAAACTTCTTCAACGGGTTGTAGTCTAATTTCAAAATCTAAATCCATAGTTTTAAAAAATGCATGACGACGTGGTGATGCAGAAGCTAAAATAATATTGAAATTTTTAAGCTTTTCTTTTAGCATATTATTTGAGTAAGATAAATTTATAAAGTAGCATAGAAAGCATACCTGTTAGCATTACTAATTTTAGCATTAAACTAATATGCTTATAGTCCGATTTTTGTTCTGCACTAAATAATTTAATACTTATATAAATTAATGGTGCAACTACCAATATTAAAAAATAACTAACAACTTCTATTTGTTTAAATAGATAAGTAATCACATAATAAACAACAGCAAATATTGGAAGCAAGGAGAGTCCAAATACAATTTTATTAGTGCGTTCTCTGCCAACTATAATTGGAAGTGTTTGCAAACCTCCTTTATAATCACCATCAATATCTTCAATATCCTTAACCAATTCTCTAACTAGATTAATTAAAAATGCAAAAATGGCATAGTCTAAAATAATTTTAAAAAAAGTGTTTTGAATAATTAGGTTATTAGGTGTAATAGCAGGTAATAACTCAAAGACACCAACTAATAATATACTTAACATGACGATGAGTGATACAACGATGTTACCAATAAGGAGCAATTGTTTTAAATATGACGAATAAATATAAAGTAGTGCAGAGGCAATAATAAATATGACAAAAAAACCAGGTTTACCTATACCATTAGATAGGTAATAGCCAGAGCCAACACCAATAACATTTAAGATAATAAATAGCGTTAAAGCATTTTTCTCACTAATATATTTACTTATAATTAGTTGTTTTGGTTTATTGATTTTATCGATTTCAATATCGTAAATATCGTTAATTACATAACCACCAGCAGCTATACAAATTGTTGCTAAAACTAACAAAGCAAAACCTAAATGGCTAAGTGTGGTTACGACTCCGTGACTTTCAAAAAAGGGTAGGAGTAGTGCGTATTTAATTAAGTATTGCATTAGAGCAATCATAATTAGATTTTTCCAACGGATGAGTTTAAAAAAATATATCATTCTAAGAATTAAAACTATGTTTAATTATAATTTTTCACAATAAGAAGACTAGTCGTATTTAGCATTAAAATTACCATTCCATTTGCCTTGTACTTTAAGAACTTGTTCAATAACATCTCTTACAGCGCCTTCACCACCGTTTTTATGTGAAATATATTTAGAAACGGCTTTAATTTCCGCTACAGCATCTTGAGGACAACATGGTAAACCTACTAACTTCATAACGGGATAATCAGGAATATCATCTCCCATGTATAACACCTGAGATTTTTCAATATTGCGTTTGTTTAGATAGGTGTTAAGTTGCTCTATCTTATTATGAGCGCCTAAGTAAATATCTTTAATGCCTAAACCTGCTAAGCGTCTGCGAACACCTTCATTAGAGCCACCAGAAATAATACACATATTAAAACCAGCATCAGTAGCCGTTTTTAGGGCAAAACCATCTTTTATATTCATGGTTCTTAGCATTTCGCCATCTGTGGTTACGGTGATAGTCCCATCGGTAAGTACACCATCCACATCAAAAATAAATGTAGTGATGTCTGCTAAATATTCTTTATAACTTTTAGCGTTGTCCATGTGTTTTTTTTATTGAATTGGTTAGTAATTCATATATTTTTTTGTGCTCATCACTTTCAATTTGTTTGAGATGACGCTTAATTGTTTTTTTATCATTTCGCTTTGCTGGACCTGTTTGTGCCATATAAGGCGATATGTGTTGAACCTTTTTTGCAGTTTCTAATATTAATGGTTTTAGAATGTTGAAGTCAACATTTTCCGCATCACCTATTTCGTGTGCAATTCTGTACATCTGATTCGTAAAATTATTTACAAAAACAGCAGCTAAATGTAAGGTTTGCCTTTGCTCTGTGTATATTTTGTATGATGTACAACCAAGTGCATTAGCTAAATTTTTTAAAATTTTAAGATTTTGTTTCTCTTTAATTTCTATACAAATAGGGACATTGCTAAAATCTAATTCTGTGGCTTTAGAAAAGGTTTGCAGCGGATAAAATACTCCAAGTCTATTTTTTCTGTCCATATCGTGAATAGAAACGCTACCAGAAGTATGTACAACTAATCGATCTTTAAATGGTAAACCCTTAGATAATTGCGCGATACTATCATCGCTAACCGCTATAATGTAAATATCTGCTGGTTTTAGACTATTGAGGTCATTAGTAATCTCTACTTCATTAGTAAAAGATGCTATTGTTGTAAGCGTTCTATTGTACCATTGTACAATAGATACATCTTCTGATTCTTTAAAAGCATTATATAAATGTGAGGCAACATTACCTGCGCCAAGTAAAACAACTGATATCATAACGTAAAAATACTAAGATTTCCTATTCTGTGATAACAACTATAGCATTAAAAGAATAACTTTGATTAATATGACAAAAAGTGACATAAAAAATAGAGAAGATATATTTCTTTTAGTCTCTTCATTTTATGAAAAAGTGAGATCAGATAAAGTTTTAGGTCCTTTTTTTAATGATACTATTAAAGATTGGGACGCACATTTACAGCATTTAACCACATTTTGGGAATCGAGTTTGTTTTTAAAAACAAAATACTATGGTGATCCATTAAGAGCTCACGTTCAGGTTGATACAGTAAACAATAATGCTATTACAGAATTACATTTTGGTTTATGGTTAAATCTTTGGTTTCAAACTATTGATGAGTTATTTGAAGGCGATTATGCCGAAAACGCAAAACGCAGAGCGCGTAAGATGGGTACCTTTCTATATCTTAAAATTTTTGAGGCAAGAAATAGCTAGTCATTTATAACCTTCTTCATAAATTTGTGTTTTATATAATCAAATTAAATAAACATAATGAAACTTCTCACGGAATTTAAAGAATTTGCAGTAAAAGGTAATATGATGGATATGGCTATTGGTATTATTATAGGCGCCTCCTTTAATAAAGTCATAGATGTATTAGCAAAGCAAGTTATTTTACCACCATTATCTTTATTGTCTGATGGAGTTAATTTTGAAAATAGAAAGTTAATTCTAAGAGACCAAATCACAGATGTTTCTGGTACAATTACATCCACTGAGGTTGTTATAGCTTATGGTAAATTAATAGAGGTGTTTTTAGATTTTTTAATTATTGGTTTTACCATATTTATTGTAGTAAAATTTATGAATAAATTGCGCACCAAGGCACAAGACACAACAGACAAAACAGTTGTGACACCAAAGGATATTCAATTATTATCTGATTTAAAGGATTTAATGGAAGAACAGAATACATTATTAAAATCTAATGTTTCAAAATAAATGAAAGATTTTAGTTAAATTTTAACGCTTTTTGGGAGTTCATATATTATATCTAAATCGTCAAAAAGCCCTATCTTTGCACGAGCTAAAAATAAGCCTAGAGCTATGCAAAAGAAAATCGCTAATTTCCTATTCTCCACAAGACTTACTGCTTTCTTATTTATCTTATTTGCCGTTGCCATGGCAACCGGTACTATATTAGATAGAAATATGGAAACTTCACCCACGCCATATACAAGAACGCTCATATATAATGCTTGGTGGTTTGAGGCTATTATGGTCTTCTTTATTATCAATTTTGTGGGTAATATCTTTAGATTTAGGCTTCACAAAAAAGAAAAATGGGCTACTTTAACGATGCACTTATCTTTCATTTTAATTCTTTTTGGCGCATTTATAACTCGTTATGTTGGTTACGAAGGTATGATGTCTATAGAAGAAGGTGCTACAGAAAGTGAATTTCGTTCTCAAAAAACATATCTAACAGCTTATGTTGTTGGAGCACACAAGATAGATGGTGTTTTGCAACGCTATAATTTTCAGCGCGAAGTTGATTTCTCTCACCGACTAGATAATGATTTCGATGAAACAATTGATTATGGTGGAACAGATGTAAATTTTAACCTTAAAAAGTTTATTAAAGGTGCAGAAAAAGATATCATTCCAGATGAAAGTGGAGAGAGTTACCTTAAAATTGTTGAAGCGGCAGATGGTAGACCGCACAATCATTTTTTAAAAGACGGACAGGTTTCAAACTTACATAATGTACTTATTTCATTAAATAAACAACAAGACGGAGCCATAAATATTACCAATACAGAAGACGGTATTTTTATTAATTCGCCATACGAAGGTGAGTTTTTAACCATGGCAACAGGTACGACAGGGAAATTGGTAAAAGATAGTTTACAACCTCTAGCGTTACGTTCTAGATACATAATAAGTGGCATGCAATTGGTATTTCCTAAGCCAGTTGTAAAAGGTGTTTTTGATATTGTAAAGAGATCTGTTATTCTTAAGAATGATGAAGATGGTATTGTGCTAGATGTTACGGCTAACGGTGAAACTAAAAGTATTAAACTTTTAGGAGGAAGTGGTACTTATAATAAATTTGAAGAAGTTGAAGTTGGTGGTTTCGAAATTGCATTGCAATATGGAGCAAAACTACAGAAATTACCGTTTGAAGTTAAATTAAACGATTTTATTGCAGAGAAGTATCCAGGGACAGAAAAAGCATATTCTTCTTATGAAAGTAAGGTCACAGTCATCGATAAAGAAGATGGGGATTTTGATTATCATATTTATATGAATCATGTCTTAGATCATAAAGGTTATCGTTTCTTTCAGGCAAGTTTTCACCCGGATGAGAAAGGAACTATCTTATCAGTAAACCATGATATGTGGGGAACTTACATTACTTATGCTGGCTACATGTTATTGTATTTTGGCTTAATGGCTATTCTTATGGCAAAACATACACGTTTTGATGAGATAAGAAAACGTTTAGAAAAACTTAAGAAAAAGAAAGCGAAAATGACGACTATGATTGTCTTGTTGCTTAGTCTTTCTGGGTTTGCCCAACAACACTCACCAGGAGATGGCCATGACCATTCTGAGGACAAGTCTATAAAAGTACAATTAGACTCTGTCTTAAAAGCTAATATCGCACCAAAGGCACATGCCGATAAGTTTGCTGAGATGGTGATACAAGATTATAGTGGTAGAATGATGCCAATACATACTTATGCATCAGAAATGCTAAGGAAAATAAGCAAGAGTGATGTGTACGAAGATATGGATGCTACACAGATATTCTTATCTATACAAGAAAGTCCAATGCTTTGGTATAATATACCTGTCATTTATTTAACTCCAAGAAAAGCAGATTCTATAAGAACAATTATCGGAGTAGATAAAAGTCAAAAATATGTAAGTCTATTAGACTTTTTTACAGAAGAAGGTAGAAATAAATTAGGACCTTATATTGAAGAAGCTTTCAAAGCACAAGTACCAAACGGTTTTCAAAAAGAAGTTAAAGACACCTATGGTCGCCTAAATTTACTATCTGATGCTATTGAAGGTCGCTCTATAAAGATTTTTCCTGTACCAGATGATGAAAATAATAAATGGATTTCAACTTTTGAATATAAGCGCGAAGGCTATAAAGACATCATCAAAGATTCTTTATATGCAGGTTTTGTCAGTAAAGGGTTTAGTTATTATTTAATGACGTTAAATAATGCGAAACAATCGGGTGATTATACAAATGCAGATAGATTATTAGAGGATATTAAAAGAACACAGCAAAAATTAGGCGGTGATATTATGCTATCTGAAGAAAAAATAAAAACAGAAATCCTATACAATAAATACGACATATTTAAAAAGCTTTTTAGCTGGTATTTGATTGCTGGTTCTCTAATGTTTGTATTGTTAATTATTCAAATTTTTAAATTTAAGAGTAAAGCTATTAATACATCTGTTACTGTATTTAAATTTATAATTATCGGACTGTTTATAGTTCACACAGGTGGTTTAATTGCGCGTTGGTATCTATCTGGTCATGCACCATGGAGTGATGCTTATGAGTCTATGATTTATGTCGCTTGGGCAACAATGTTATTTGGACTGCTATTTGGACGAAAGAGTGATTTAACAATGGCGTCAACTGCTTTTGTAACATCAATGATTCTTATGATTGCACATTGGAATTGGATGGATCCTGCAATTGCAAATCTAGAACCTGTTCTACAAGGCTATTGGTTAATGATACATGTCTCGGTAATTGTTGGAAGTTATGGGCCTTTTACCTTAGGTATGATTTTAGGTGTAGTAGCATTGTTACTAATGATCTTTACCAATAAACAAAATAAAGCTCGTATGGACATTAACATTAAAGAGCTAACCATTATTAATGAGATGGCATTAACCGTTGGTCTAGTAATGTTAACCATAGGTAATTTTCTTGGTGGTATGTGGGCCAATGAAAGTTGGGGACGGTATTGGGGCTGGGATCCTAAAGAAACTTGGGCGCTGATTAGTATTATGATATACGCCTTTGTATTACACATGCGTTTAGTACCAGGATTAAGAAGTACTTGGTTGTATAGCTTTATGTCTATTATAGCCTTTGGGAGTATAGTAATGACCTATTTTGGTGTTAATTTCTATTTATCTGGTTTGCATTCTTATGCAAGTGGTGATCAAATATTAAGCTTTCAATTTATAGTTATAACCTTATCTGTTATTTCGATTTTAGGATTTTTAGCCTACCGAAAGTATAAGATATATTATAAAAAATAATCCATTTCTCTAAATTATTATAGGGATGGACTAGTATTTTTATTAACTTGAAGTTTTAAATGAATCCTTAAAATGAATTACTTCAAAAAATTAGGAACTGCAAGTCTACTAATGTTGGTATTGTGCGCGGTTATAATTATTGTCGCAGAATATTTATTTCTAACCGGAGACGAACTTCATGGTATATTTGTAGGCCTTTGGGCACCAACTTTACTAGGGGTTATGATCTACTTAAAACTTGTAGATCATGGTAGCAAATGATATAGTCTTTTGGTTTTCTGTAATTGTGATTGTTCTTGTAGTTATTTGGGCGACATTAATGATAAAAGCATATAATAAAGTATCTAAGAACGATTAAATATAACCTTTTAGAGCTTACAAGATATCCTTATCTTTGCTTAAAAGAAATATGCAATTAACATTACGCTTAGCAGCAATTTATAACCTCCTTTGGGGAGCTTGGGTTGTTCTTTTTCCTAATCATTTTTTTAATTTAGTAGGTATGGAACCGTTAAATCATCCTTTGGTTTGGCAAGGTATGGGAATGGTTATTGGTGTATATGGACTTGGTTATTGGTGGGCATCTTATAATCCCACGAAACATTGGCCAATCGTAGCTGTTGGTTTTTTAGGAAAGATATTTGGACCATTAGGTTTTGTGTTTAATTACTTAAAAGGTGATGTTCCGTTTGAGTTCATTTATACACTTTTTACAAACGATTTTATTTGGTGGATTCCTTTCTTCTTAATTTTAAAGAAAGTACATACTGATTATAAATGGAAACTATCTTGATAAAGTTTCTTCGCATACTATTAATCAGTTTTTATGCCTTTGCAGGCAGTTACCATTTTATAAACTCTGAGTTTTATTCAGACTTAATTCCAGCGTATTTACCGTATCATAGTTTAATTAATTATGCTAGTGGTTTTTTTGAGATTTTATTAGCTATTGGAGTTGCGATACCAAAAACTAGACTACTAGCCATAAAAGGAATTATTGTATTACTTATTTTGTTTATTCCATCACATGTATATTTTATTCAGGTTGGCTCTTGCGTAGAAAGTGCTTTTTGTGTTGCACCTTGGATTGCATGGGTGCGTTTGTTATTCCTTCATCCTTTGCTCATCTTTTGGGCTTGGGTGGTTAGAAAAGTAAATTAATATGTCATTAGATTTAGCACGCTTATTAATAGATTTTGGCTTTGTTATCCTTATTTGGGCAGTACAATTGGTTATATATCCAAGCTTTGGGTACTATTCTGAAGACAATTTATTTAAATGGCATAAAAGTTATACGGCTAGAGTCACAATTATTGTTTTGCCTTTAATGTTTAGTCAGCTTATTTTAGGTGGTATTCGGCTGTGGCAAATTCAAAATTGGTACACTATTATAAGTATCACAATTATTATGCTACTATGGCTTCAAACATTTCTAATTTTTGTGCCACTGCATCAAAGTATAGATAATAATACACCTGTCGAAAATGTTTGCAATAAATTGGTGAATAAGAATTGGACAAGAACCTTACTTTGGACATTACTTTTTGTTATTTCATTGTTACATTACTTCTTAATTCCTTAATTTTAAGCAACTAAATTATTATTAAAATGTCTAAAGAAAAATTGGGTTTAAATACCATTTGCACACATATAGGGGAAGTTAAAGATGAACAATTTAAAGGTGCAGTTTCGCCAATGTATTTAAGTTCATCTTACGAGTTTTTAGATGTAGATGTAAAACGTTATCCACGTTATTTTAACACACCAAATCAAGAGTTTTTATCAAAGAAAATAGCTGCTTTAGAGCATACAGAAGCAGCAATGATTTTTGGTTCTGGTATGGCAGCAATTAGTACTATGTTTTTGGCATTTTTAAAACAAGGAGATCATTTGGTTGTTCAGAATACTCTATATGGTGGAACCGTCAACTTTATTAAAGAAGAATTTCCTAAATACGGTATCGAATATACATTCACTAGTGGTTATACTATTGAAGCCTTTGAAGCAGCAATTCAACCAAATACAAAGTTAATTCATATTGAAACTCCTTCAAATCCTTTAATGACTATTACAGATATAAAAGCTGTTGCTCTTCTAGGAAAATCAAAGTCTATTTATACGTCTATAGATAATACATTTGCATCGCCTGTGAATCAAAACCCAATAGATATGGGAATTGATATGGTAATGCATTCAGCAACCAAGTATTTTGGTGGTCATAGTGATATCTGTGCAGGAGCAGTAGCAAGTTCTGAAGAACATATTTTACGTATTTGGAATGTTGGCAAAAACCTAGGAGGAAGCTTAAGCGATATGACAGTTTGGATGCTAGAACGGAGCATGAAGACTTTAGGACTTCGTGTTAAAGCCCAAACTAAAAATGCAATGAAATTAGCAAAGTGGTTAAACAAACACCCTAAGATTTCTAAAGTAAATTATCCAGGTTTAAAATCACACCCAGAATATAAATTAGCAAAATCACAGATGAAAGGTTTTGGAGCAATGTTATCTTTTGAATTATCTGAAGATTTAGAATCTTATAAATTCCAAAAAGAATTAAACTTAATTAAATCTTCAATGAGTTTAGCAGGAGTAGAGAGCACTATGCTTTCACCACATTTAACCTCTCATGCTTTGTTAACTCAGCAAGAACGTAATGCCATTGGGATTAGTGATCAACTCATTCGTTTTTCTGTTGGTATTGAGGATATTAAAGATTTAAAGCGCGATATTGATAAAGCAATTAACGCTATTTCAAAATAGAATTGAAAATAATAAAGACAAAAAATGAAACTAGATATATTAGCTATTGGAGCGCATCCGGATGATGTAGAATTAGGTTGTGGTGCTACTTTAGCCAAAGAAGTTGCCAACGGTAAAAAAGTAGGTGTAATTGATTTAACACGTGGAGAATTAGGCACAAGAGGTACAGCAGAAACCCGTGATGAAGAAGCCTTTAATGCGGCTAAAATATTAGGTGTGCACTCTAGAGTTAATATGAGATTTGCAGACGGTTTTTTTATAAACGATAAAGCACATCAAATAGAAATCATAAAAATGATTCGGTATTACAGACCAGAAATAGTGATATGTAATGCTATTGATGATAGACATATAGATCATGGTAAAGGAAGTCAATTAGTTAGTGATGCCTGTTTTTTAAGTGGTTTGCTTAAAATTGAAACTGTACATAAAGATGAGAAATCAAATCAAGAGCCATGGAGACCAAAAGCAGTATACCATTATATACAGTGGAAAGATATTGAACCAGATTTAGCTGTAGATGTTTCTGGTTATATGGATCAAAAGATGGATTCAGTATTAGCTTATAAAACCCAGTTTTTTGATTCAAACAGTGATGAGCCAGAAACACCAATTTCTAGTAAGAATTTTACAGATAGTATAATATACAGAGCAAGAAACTTAGGACGTCTAATCGGAACTGAATATGCGGAAGGTTACACCGTTGAGCGTTATCCCGCTGTAGAATCATTATTCGACTTAAAATAGACCAACAAAAAAGCCTTTCATTTCTGAAAGGCTTACTAATTTAGGGTGGAAGACCGGTCTCGAACCGGCGACCTTCGGTACCACAAACCGACGCTCTAACCAACTGAGCTACAACCACCGTTTTAATTAGGAGTGCAAATGTAGATTATTTCCTATTTTCTACAAAGACTTTTTGAACTAATTTTAAAAAATAAAAGCCTTTCAAAATCAATTGAAATGCTTTTATTTTTTAGATAATAGGATACTTATTTTGTTGCTTTATCTACAACAATTCTATCTGCTCTGTTAGCAACTTCCCATGCTGTATGAAAGACAAGACGTGTTCTATTCTCTAATAAGTCATATTCTATTTTATCTGCTGTATCACTTGCTTTATGATAATCTGCATGTGTACCATTAAAGTAAAAAATTACAGGAATGTTATTTTTGGCAAAGTTATAATGATCCGATCTGTAATAAAAACGATTTGGATCGTTCTCATCATTATAAGTATAGTCTAACTCAATATTTGTATACTTAGAATTAACTTCTTCTGAAATCTTGTGTAAGTCTGTACTTAATTTATCACTTCCAATAAGGTATATGTAGTTTCTGTCCCCTTCTTTACGCTCAGGATCTGTCCTACCAATCATATCAATATTAAGATCAGCTACCGTATTAGCAAGTGGAAAAATAGGATCGTTGTCTGTGTAATGTTTAGACCCTAAAAGTCCTTTCTCTTCACCTGTAACATGTAAAAACAAAACAGAACGTTTTGGCCCATGACCAGCTTTTTCAGCAATTTTAAATGCTTCAGCAATTTCTAATATTGCGATTGTACCAGAGCCATCATCATCAGCACCATTGTATACTTCACCATCTTTAATACCTTCGTGGTCTAAATGTGCAGAAATCACAATAATTTCATCTGGTTTTTCAGATCCCTTTATATATGCGACTACATTTTTAGAAATAATAGATTCTGATTTATTTTCAATAGCTACATCTAGTTTTGAATTTAGAACTTTAGTAGTATCGTCTTCTAAAATTGAACCATGTAATGCTTTTCCTAAATTTTCATTAATCATTAGCATCATCATTCCTTCTTCATTACTTTTTAGCGATAAACGGCCAGAAGCACCAGATTCAGCTTGTCTCTTAAAGAAAGGTGAATACCTTGAAAACAGCGTGTTATCCATTAAAATAAAGCCTTTAGCACCTTTGTCTTTTGCAGCATCTCTTTTGCTAGATAAAGATTGACGTCCGTTCGTCCATTTAGTATCTTCAGGCTTACCAGTAGTGATATAATTCCCAGTTTCGTCTTTTGGTTCTCCAGCTTTTGCTAAAACGACTTTTCCTTTAACATCTACATCGCTATAGTCAGAGTAATTATCTGCATCTATGCCATAACCAACATATACAATATCGTTTACAGACATATCTATAGTATTAGAAATAGCAAGTACAATATGATCTTCAAAACTATTAAAAGATTTACCATTTACAGAGAGCTGTGCCTGAGCAGTTTTTTGTTTTTCTAAAGGGACTTCTTGAAAATAATTGTCGCCGCCCAATGGAGTAGGGATGGCTAATAATTTATATTGCTCTTTTAAATATTCTATAGCCATTTTCTCTCCTTTTTCACCAGTTTCACGACCTTCAAATTCATCAGAAGCGAATTTATATAGCATTTCTTTTAACTCTTCAGAAGTTATTGACGCAGCATAATCGGCAGGATTTACTGTTTCAATTTGTTTTGTTGAAGATGTATTACTTTTTGAAGATGTGCCGCAACTTAAAATTAATCCGGAAACAAAAAAAGTTAATAGTAGTTTTTTCATTTAATTTAATGTTAGATAGTTCTATTAGAATATAGAAGTTAAAGTTAGTTATAGCCTGATAGCTAATGTATAAAATTACGAAATAAAAAAAGGGAATAAGTTGGGTGTAAATTTCTTTTAACAAAGTTTAACACTAGATGATTTCAGGATTTAAACGCTGTGGCGAATTTGCTAAATACCAAGCCGTTGCAAATACAAGTTTTGTGCGTTTCGCTAAAAGCGGATAGTTAATCTTATCTGCTGTATCTGTAGGTTTTGTGTAGTCTTCGTGTTCTCCGTTAAAGAAGAAAATTACTGGTATGCCTTTTGACGCAAAATTATAATGATCAGATCTATAATAATAGCGGTTAACATCCTTTTCTTTGTTAAACGTATAGTCTAATTCTAGGTTGGTAAATTCTGTATTTGCTTTTTGTGCAATAAAATGTAATTCGCTACTCAACCTGTCAGCACCAATAAGGTAAATATAGTTTTCGTTATTTTTATGCTTATCATCTACACGACCAATCATGTCTATATTTAATGTAGAAACTGTATTTTCTAAAGGAAAAATAGGATTATCAGTGTAGTAACGAGAACCGTGTAAACCAACTTCTTCTGCAGTAACGTGCAAAAACACAATACTGCGTTTAGGACCATGACCACCTTTAACTGCCTTACTAAAAGCTTCTGCCATCTCTAATACGGCAGCAGTACCAGAACCATTATCATCAGCACCATTGTAAATTTCCCCATCAATTACACCCTCATGGTCAGAATGCGCAGTAATGTAAATATATTCGTTAGGAAATTCGGATCCTTCAATGTAAGCTATAATGTTTTGGGAATCATTTAAATCATCTGGCAGTACCTCTTTAGGTACTTTTTGGTAATAATTTGGGTGCGTGTTAGGAGCTTTTATGTTTTGAGAAGCATAATATTTTCTAATATAGTTGCATACTTCATTGTGTCCCTTTTCACCAGTCATTCTACCATTATACTTATCTGAAGAGACTTCTTCTACGTGATACTTTAACTCTTCTATTTCAATAGTAGATAGGTATTGCTCAATAACCACTTTATCGTTAAATTGAATACTATCTTTAAGGTTATCAATCTTTTCGCTGTGTCTGAACGTAGAACACGACCCAACGAGAATAAGAACAGAAGCAACTAAGATCTTCATTTAAAATATAAATTTCTTCAAAAATAAGGTAATTAATTGAAATGATTTCTTACCAATTCATTCAAATTTTAAAAATCTTCGTCAATCTCAATATCTTCAAGAATTTCTTTAGAATCTTCTAAATTTTCTTCTTCACGGATCTCTAATTCTTCAGTGTTGCCTACTTCTTTAGCATTAAAAACACCTTTGTATATTGTTAAACCAAGGGATATAATAACTAGGAGAAATATGTACTGAATTGTTTTTGTCTTTGTGTTTTGTTTTTTTGAAATAAAAAAGACAATTAATCCACAAACAAAAGCTACACCAATAGGTAAAATTGCTAGATTAGATAAAGGTGTAACGGCTAATATCACAGCTATTATTGCAGTAATAAATCCTAAAATGATGAATAGTTTTTTACTCATGTTATATTTTTTAAATGAATTTATGAATCTAAGATTGTATTATGTTTAGTTTTTTAAACCTGTCGCAGATTCGATTTTCAGTTCACCGTTACCAACAGGGATTTTAAATTTAACATATACAGGTACTTTATTAGCATCTGCGGTTAGCCATAATAAATTATCGTTCTTGCCTTTTAATACATCGCTTCCTTTTATTGAAATTGCCAATTTGTAACATTCTTTTCTGCCAATTTTTGTAGAGATAGTTTCTTTACCAATATACTTTAATACTATGGTAGTCTCTTTATTGTCAAAAAGTACTTTGAAACTCTGCTGATCTCCAGGACTTGCTTTATGAATATCTAAATTTCTAATATGATACAATGTGCTCACAAAATCTTTAGTTGACGCACCAATATTTACCACTTTGTTTTCATCCCATGTCTCACCATCTTTACGCTTTTTTCGTTTAAGACTTTTTACTGTATTAGATTTATGGTTAAATTTATACTGCATAAACTTGTAGTATCCACCTTCGTTTATATCTCTTTTATATAAATAGGGAGTCAGTGTTTTTGGGTTTACATAACTTTCGTATAAATCTCTTATTTTAAAGAAATTATCCCATTTTTTATAGGTAGTAGCGGTACATTTTAAACGTAATAACGTACTCTTAGAAGTTTTGACCTCGCTAGTTTCCATTTTTACTTGAGCAATGTCCGTTAATAAACCAGACATATTATAAGCTGCTGTAAATATTAGTTTTTCACCAGTAGCAATAGTTTTATTTTGAGCAAAATTATTAAGGCTAATTAAAGCTAAACAAGCAAAAATAAAATGTTTCATAAAAAATAGTATTTTAATTATAACAATATAAAGAGCATATACTGTGCCGAAAAATACAATGCTTTACCAAATGTTGCTAATTTTTGCTTTTTAAATCGATTAATTAAATATTAATAAAAAAACTAAAGAAAAATCTTTGGCTAGAACGAAAAGGATTTTATATTTGCACCCGCTAATGGAGAGTTGGCAGAGTGGTCGAATGCGGCAGTCTTGAAAACTGTTGAGGGTCACACCTCCAGGGGTTCGAATCCCTTACTCTCCGCTTTAAGCAAAGCTCAATTTCTTTTCAGAAATTGAGCTTTTGTTTTTTAGGAACCCTGTAAACCATCTGTTTACGATGATAAGTAAGAAATAAAAACCTATAAATTACAATAACAATTTTGAGTGAATTGTTAATAGAAGCTTTTACAATTACAGTTAGTCAACTATTAATGTAAATAAGCTAAGATTAATTATCCTTGTTTTCTGATTTTCTTCTGCAGATCGCAGATATTAAGATTAATAAAATTTTCTATGATTGCAAATTTTTTTAATCTTGTCGTAGTTTTCTATAAAGGTGTAAGCCATAAGAGTGAGTTCTTCTTGATTTACAAATTCATTTTGGTATATATAGTTATGATGAGAATCTTTAGAAGTCATTGTTCCTTTTGTACCTCTTAATAAACTAAAGTTTGCATTAGGAAAAACATTTTTTAATTTCTCTAACTGTTTAGTTGTTAATTCATCTTTATTACCGTTTTTTATATTATAATATGTTCCGTTAGAAAATGGTAATTTTTCTATCAATTTAATTATTCAAAGTCTTTCGTCATATTGTATTTCTTTTAGAAAGTTATATAATTCCATTTGATACCATTATCATTTATTAGAAACCTTTTGTTAATTTAAATAAATCAACGAAACTTAAATCAAGCATTCAAATCCGTCTTACGATTTTGTAAAGTATCAATAAAAGGTTGTTTAGTTATAATCTTACCAGTAGCTGCTTTTATAGCATTTGCTAAAGCTCCACCAGCAGGTGGTAAACCTGGCTCGCCAAGACCTGTTGGAGATAATTCATTTTCTACAAAATAAGTTTCAACTATTGGTGTTTCTTTCATTCTGATTAATCTGTAGGTGTTAAAGTTGACATCCTGAGGTTTTCCATCTTCAAAAGAAAAGTTGCCATACATCGCATGCCCAATTCCATCAATAACACCACCTTCAATCTGATTTTTTGCACCAGTTGGGTTAACAACAATTCCGCAATCTACGGCAACAGTTACTTTTTCAACTGAAGGCACCCCATTTTTCATGGTTATATCTACAACTTCTGCAACATGTGTGTTATGACTATAATAAGCCGCAAATCCTTGATAGACTCCATTTTCACTATTTCCCCAGTTACTTTTTTCTGCGGCAAGTTTAATAGTGTTTGTCATACGTTCTGCTGAATAGTCAATACTTTTATCTTCTACGTCTTTTACATTTTTTAATAAATCTAAGCGTAACTGCACAGGGTCAACTTCTAAGGCTTCAGCTATTTCATCAAAAAAACTTTGTTCTGCATAGGCTAAAAAGTTAGTGTAAGGTGCTCTCCATGCACCTGTGGTGATGTTACTTTTATAGTTGCCAGACTCAATCTTATAGTTTGCTATTGCACCAGCAGGAAAGAAATTCGGAATTAAACCATACATATTAGAATTAATAGCAGCTTCTTTTAAATGATAACCGGTTACTTTTCTGTCTTTAATTGATGCTTTAATTCTATATTTTATTGCTGGTCTGTATATTCCGGCAGCCATATCATCTTCACGTGAAAAAATAACTTTTATAGGTTGTTTTGTAATATTAGATATTTCTGCAGCTTCCATAGCAAAATCACCATATAAACGTCTACCAAAACCACCACCCATTCGTGTCATTTCTAAATGCACATCTTCCGGGTTTCTATTTATTAAAGATGCAATTCTATTTGCTGTGCCAGCTGGTGTTTGTATAGGACCCACTAAATATACTTTTTCTTCAGTAACATTTGCATAGAAATTCATAGGTTCCATACAATTGTGTGGCAAAAATGGAGATTCAAATGTGCGTTCTAAGATTTCGTCAGCTTCGGCAAAGGCTTTTTTAATGTTGCCATCTTCTCGTCTGACATCTAATGTATTGCTATCTAAAATGGCATTAAGTTCTTTATCGTGTTGTGCTGTACTTTCTAAATTTTCATCAGCTTTCCATTCAACTTTCAAAGCTTTTTTACCTTTCATGGCTGCCCAAGTATTGGTCGCTAATACGGCAATTTTATCTCCAAACTGAATAACGTCTGTTACTCCATTAACAGATTTGGCTTGAGTAGCATCAAATGTATCTACTTTCTGGCCAAATGCAGGTGGCCGCGCAACAGAAACATATTTCATACCCTCAACAACATAGTCCAATCCAAATAAAGGTTCTCCAGTAATAATTTTATCTATGTCAACATTTATCGCATCCTTACCAATAATTTTATAATCTTTAGGCGATTTTAAACTTACATTTTCAGGAACTTCCATTCCAGCTGCATCGTTTACAACATCACCATAGCCTAATTGATCACCAGTACTATTTTTAATAATTCCGTCTGATGCAGTACACGTTGAAGCATCAACTCCCCATTTAGCTGCAGCTGCATTAATTAACATTTGTTTTGCAGTTGCACCGGTTTGTCTTAAAGCATCCCATCCAAACCTTATGGATTGACTACCGCCTGCAACTTGTCTCTGAAAGTTTTTAGTGTCTAAAGCTCCTTGTTCTACAGATACATGTGCCCAAGGGACATCTAACTCTTCTGCGATAAGCATTGGCATAGACGTTTTTACACCTTGTCCTATTTCTGGATTAGGAGAGTAAATTGTTACATAACCATTATCTGCAATTTTTATAAAAGCATTAAAGTCATTGAAGTTGAGTTTTGAAACATCAACAGCAGGAACTGCAGCTTCTTTGCAAGAATTTAAAAAATTAAAGCCGATTAAAATTCCGCCACTAGCCAACGCAGAAGTACGAATGAAATTACGTCTGCTAAATGTAAGTTTGTTTTTATTTTTCATAATTATTTAGCTTAAGACATTTTCTTAGCAGCCAATGCTACTGCTTTCTCAATTCTGTTATAACTAGCGCATCTGCATAAATTACCATGCATAGCATTTCTTATGTCATCATTATTGGGATTAGGGTTTTGCTTTAAAAATGAGGAAGCGGTCATTATTTGTCCAGATTGGCAGTACCCACACTGTGGTACATCAAGTTCTTTCCAAGCTTCTTGCACAGGGTGAAGCGCTTTATCTTTAAGTCCTTCAATAGTAATGATATTTGCATCTACCAAACTAGAAATAGGAAGCGAACAACTTCGCACTGCAACACCATCTAAATGGACTGTACATGCACCACATTGACCAATACCGCAGCCAAATTTTGTGCCTAATAAATTGAGTTCGTCACGAAGTACCCAAAGTAAAGGAGTGTCATCGTCTGCGTTTACGTTAACAGATTTTCCATTAACCTTTAAATTATAACTTGCCATAACACTTAGATTATTTAGTTAAAGTTAAAAATAATAAGCTATAAATGTGTTTTTTTGATAACATATTAACAATTAGTTATTTGTGATTGATAAACTTAGCTTTGAATTCTTTTAAGTTAAAAACCACTTCATTTTTAAAATTATACTTAGTTATAAAATCATTTAAAACTGATGCTCGTACTACAAAGAAAAGCTTTGATTTATTCGTTGCATATTCTGCTTTTAATTGTAATAATAAATTATGAAAGCCTTGATCTTTATAGATTTCCAGAGGACCAATTTCATCTAAAATAATTAATTCAGATTTAGACGATTTATAATAACTTAAGATGAGTTCTTCTATTGTTTTAAAGCTTTTTAAATCAAAAGCATATTTACCGACTATTAAATCTTTAGCATCTGTTTCCATTGGAATTAAAAATCCTGTTTCAATATTTTGAAATTGCCTTTTACCTTTGACGATAGGGGATAAGAAGCCACTTAGATTATTAGATTTTTTTGTCCATTCTTGGAGTGCGGTAGTTTTTCCTATGCCTTTTTCATCAGATAATATGTATACTTGATTATCATTCATGACTTTCATCTTCATAATATAATGATAAACTCAACCAATTAGTTGTAAATGATTTTCCACGTTTCCAGAGGTTTTTTTCAGATGAAGACAATTGATGAGCGATTCCTACATTGTTTCGTATGGAAGGCATTAATTCTATAATAGTCTTTAAGGATTTATTATTTGAGTTTTTTTTCTTTTCTACCCATTTTTGCATTAAGAATTTAAATAGTGGATTAAAAACAAAAAGGAAAAAAATGATAGCACCTAATGTTCTCAATACTATATATAGTGCATTATTGAAAGCACCCGAAAACACAAACACTAATATTGAGAATATTAACAAACCACCAATTAACCATAACCGTTTCTTTTTATTTTTTTTTAAAGAAATAGTCTCGTTAGGTATTCTAACATCTATTTTACCTAAAGATTTAGCATTCTCAAAAACGATTTTTGGTAATTTCGCAGATAGATTACCTGCTATAATACCGACTATAAAATACAGTAAACCATAGATACTCAGGAATAACCATGGTAAGTCTGAAATCCAATCCATCTGTAATTTACTTTGTATACCAGTAAAAAATTGTTTAATAGATTCCCATAACCCTGTGCCGAAAATTATAGTTAAGGTGAATATTTTTTGAAATGCTGATTCAAACAAGGCTATAGATCCAAAGCTAATTGCGGTTAATTTATTTACACCAAAAGCACCATAAAAGCTTGCACCAACAACTCCTTGAAATAATACGGCAATATATGCCATTGGAGGAGAATGCGGACTAACTGTTGCTTTTATAAGTATAACCAATAGTGTGGCTTTAATTATAGCGCTAAACTTATTAGTATTTACATACGCTAAATATGTAATAATTATTACAGCAAAACTGCCCAAGAATAAACCGCTAAAAGGGATTTTAATAGCATGTAACAAACCACCCAAGCCACTTTCACTAACCGCCCAAATAGCAGTTAATTTTGCATTAAATAGATTTGGTTTCTCTTGGAATTTTATCATTAGTAATGCTAATTCATTTAGTGTTGTTAATCAATTTTTCATAGTCTTCGGGAGTGTCAATATCAAACAAATTAACTGAATAGTCTATTGTTTTAGTCAAAATTGTATCTGAGTTCAATAAGGCTTTTGCTCCGTAATCACCATTCAGTTTTAATAAGTCTAAAAAATACTGTTTCGGAAATAAGGCAGGTACACCTTTGTGGTTTTTATATTGTGAAGTGATACTATGATTTGGATGTTTTTTTAGTTCCGAAATCATTTGATTGTAATAGTCAAAACTAATATGAGGTTGATCACCCAGAGCTATTAAAACAGCATCATAATCGAGAAGACTTATTATGCCTTTAACGATACTAGAACTTAATCCTTTTTCGAATGTATTATTAATGATAATTTCAACAGATTTATTGATATTTTTTTGAATTGTATCAGCATTCGAACCTAACAATACAAAAACATCATTGGTATTAGAACCTAATGCATTCTCTACTACGGTTCCTAAAATAGTTGATTCTTTATAAGGTAAAAGTTGTTTTGGAGTTCCCATGCGAGAGGAAGAACCAGCAGCTAAAATGAGTATTGCAATTTTCAATCTTAATTATTTAGTGAAATTTCGTTTAACATCTCTCATAGAAATTGGTTCTTTTTCACGAACCAAAGCTAAAATTTCTGAAAGTATAGATAGTGCAATTTCTTCGGGTGTTATTGCGCCTATATTTAAACCAGCCGGACTATAAATAGATGAGAATACAGCATCACCAATAGTATCATTTTGGTTAATAATATCATTTAAAAGTTGCTCTTTTCGTTTATACGAGCCTAAGACACCAATATATTTCGACTTAAATTTAATCACTTTTAATAAAAACTTTAAATCAAGCGCGTAATTATGGGTCATTATTATGACAGCTGTTTCTTTATCAATATTTAAGTCAATCATTTCTGGTGCTTGACTTATAACTGAATGTGCGCCTGGAAAATCTAATAGGTTTTTAGGATCTTTTACAGAGGTAATAACATCTATGTCCCAACCCAATATACTTGCCATTAAACAAAGTTTAACAGCATCATGCTCACCACCAATTATTAGTAATTTAAAGCAAGGTTGTAACGTCTGTGAAAATATTTTCATATCTTTTGAAGATTCTATTTTGAATTCCTTGGAGAACTTAAAATCACGATGATTATTAAGCTTAAGAATACTTCCAAAATCACCTGTAAAATCATCTTTTAGCTTAAAATGAGATTCAATTTCAAAGCTTTCCCTATTTTTTAAAACGGCTTGAAATGTGATAAATAATTCTTCGGAAATAATGAAGGGTTCAATTAGAATATAAAGAATGCCTTCACAGCCCAAACGAAGTCGCCCATCATAGGTTATAACTTTAGCTTTTTTATCTTTGAATACAGATTGTGCACGCTGTTTAACTACATTTTCTACGCAACCACCACTAACAGCACCAACCATAGTACCATCCTCACAAATACCCATACGTACGCCAGGTTTTCTATAAGATGAACCATCTAAGAAAACAACAGTAGCTAAAACATTTTTTAATCCATTATTTTGATTTAAATAGGCTTTATAAATAATTTGTTTTAGTTCGTGAGTCATAAACTAAAATTATAAAAACAAAAGTAATTTTAGCACTAATGAAGTACTTAATTTCTCTTTCTAGTCATCTTACAATTTTAGTTGATGTTTTCTGATGACTTTATTCTTATTTTTGCAAAAAAAAGAATGTCTATAATAGAAAAATTAAAATGGCGCTACGCAACAAAAAAATTTGATACAAACAAGCAATTGTCTCAAATACAACTTTCAATTTTAAAAGAAGCTTTTAATTTAACAGCTTTATCTTATGGATTGCAAACATTAAAGATGGTGATTATTGAAGACAAATTTGTACGAGAACCTTTAGTAGAGTTGTCCTATGGGCAACGTCAAGTTTTAGACGCTTCTCATTTATTAGTTTTGTGTATACAGACTAAAATTGACGATACCGATATAACAGAACATTTTGATATGATTAAAGATGTTAGAAACACACCAGATACTATTTTAGATCCATTTAAAAAACAATTAAATGCTACTATTACTAATATGGCAGAGGATAAGAAAGATGATTGGGCCACAAGACAAGCTTATATTGCTTTAGGTAATTTAATGACGGTTTGTGCTGTAGAGGGTATAGATAGTTGTCCTATGGAAGGTTTTATTCCAGAAAAATTAGATGAAGCTTTAGGATTGAATGCTTTAGGTTTAAGTTCAGTTTTATTGTTGCCAGTTGGATATAGAGCAGAAGACGATATGTTTGCGACTTTAAAAAAAGTAAGAAAGCCTTTGACTAAAACTATTATAGAATTGTAGGATTTTAATTATAAAATAACACAAAGCCTTATATTTGTAATAAGAGTTTTCAATATTAAATTTGAATAAAAGTTATGCCTGGATTTGAGTTGTTTGGTGATTTAGAAAGAAAAGAAGTTAATGATGTTTTAGATAATGGTGTTTTAATGCGCTATGGTTTTGACGGTATGCGTAAAGGCCATTGGAAAGCTAAAGAATTAGAGGCTGAATTAGCTAAAACATTTAATTCTGAACATGTACAATTAGTATCTAGTGGTACTGCAGCAGTTTCTGTGGCATTAGCATCTGCAGGAGTTGGTGCTGGTGATGAAGTTATTATGCCAACATTTACTTTTGTAGCGAGTTTTGAGGCTATTATGATGTTGGGTGCGATACCTGTTTTAGTAGATGTTGATGATACATTAACGTTAGATCCAAAAGCTGTTGAAGCCGCAATTACACCAAAGACAAAAGCCGTTATGATTGTGCAAATGTGCGGAAGCATGGGTGATATGGATGCGTTGCGTAGAATTTGTAACACAAATGAATTAATTTTTGTTGAAGATTCTTGCCAAGCCATTGGTGGTACTTATAAAGGTAAACCTTTAGGTAGCATTGCTGACGTTGGCTGTTTTTCATTCGATTTTGTAAAGACCATTACTTGTGGTGAAGGTGGAGCTGTAGTCACTAATAACAAAGACTATTATATAAATGCAGATCATTACAGCGATCATGGACACGACCATATTGGTAGTGATAGAGGTGCCGAAACACATCCTTTTTTAGGTTATAATTTTAGGATTTCAGAACTAAATGCTGCTGTAGGTTTGGCTCAAGTGAGACGCTTACCAGAGTTTATAGAACTTCAAAAACGTAATTATACCATCATTAGAGAAACTTTAGTTGATTTACCCGAAGTACAGTTTAGAACTGTACCAGAAGGAGGCGAAGAAAGCTATGCGTTTTTAAATTTCTTTTTACCAGACTTAGAGTTTTCAAGAAAAGTCTCTAAAGCATTCAAAGAAAATGGTATTGATGTATGTTGGAATTATTACGATAATAATTGGCACTACATTCGCGAATGGCATCATCTAAAAGATGCTAAATCTTTATATCCTTTATCTGCAGACCTTAAACATGAATTATCGGAACTCAAAACAAAAGATTTTTCGCAATCAGATCATTTTATTGGTCGTAACATATCTTGTTTAATTAAATTGTCTTGGACTGAAGAAGAGGTAAAGTTACGCGCAGAGAAAATGAAAGACTGTATCATAAAATCGCGTTAAAACGACTCAAATCACCTCTTTGTATTGTCTTTGTATAGTTTTAAAACTTTAAAATAAGACCTGTAGTTTGTAATTTCACAAAAAAGTATATCTATGAAACGAAATTACATATTCAGTTGTTTATTACTCTTATTTGTTCAATTTTCTTCGGCGCAACAGATGCCAATAGATTTTTCTGATAATACAGATAATTTTACTGTATTTAGTGGTAGTGGTTTTTCATTTAATGTTAATCCAGACGAAACTAATGATGATGTTGGTCAGTTTTTTAATGATGGAGGTGATCCATGGCAAGGTTTTTTTGTAGATTTAAATCAGCCGATTAATTTATCTGAAGAACAAACGATTACATTATCTTTTTATTCTTTTGATCCTAACACTCATACTGTTTTGATAAAACTAGAGAATGGAACTACTGCAGATGTTGAGGTCGTACAAAGTATTTCTGGTTCTGGTTGGACAAATGATGTTACTTTTAATTTTGCAAATGCTACATTTAGCGGTACAGGTACTTCTGTAAATGCAATGGGTAGTTTTACTAGACTAGTCATTTTTATTGATGGTGGGCAAACGATAGCAGGTACTTATTTAATAGATGATATTGATGATGGTACTGAGCCAATAGACCCCAATGTTTTAGATGTTATCTATTCAGACTTAGTCTGGGCGGATGAATTTGATACTAATGGAGCAATTGACGCAAATAATTGGTTTCATCAAACACAGTTACCAGCAGGCGGTAGCTGGTTTAATGGTGAAGCGCAACATTATACAGATCGTATAGAAAATTCTTTTGTAGATAATGGCTTTTTAAATGTTACAGCAATAAAAGAACCGTTTACAGATCAAGGTGAGACTAAACAATATACGTCTGCGAGACTTAATTCTAAGTTTGCTTTTACTTATGGTAGAGTAGATGTTAGAGCTAAATTACCATTTGGGGAAGGTACTTGGCCAGCAATATGGACCTTAGGTAAAAATATTAATGAAGATGGTGCCTATTGGGATAATGAAGGTTTTGGAACGACAAATTGGCCTCTGTGTGGTGAAATTGATATTATGGAGCATGGCTTAGGTGCTACAAATCATGTAAGTAGTGCAATACATACAGCATGTTCTGGTTGCTTTGGTGCTACTATAAATTTTCAATCCTTTGTTCTAAATGATGTGGCAAATGAGTATCATGTATATTCAGTTAATTGGTCTCCAAATCAGATTACATTTTTAATTGATGGTGTTGGTTTTTACACCTATAACCCTCTTGTAAAAGATGTGACTACTTGGCCTTTTTATGAAGATCAGTATTTAATTCTGAATATAGCTATGGGAGGTGTTTCTGGGGAAATAGATCCAAATTTTGATGAGAGTAGTATGGTTATAGATTATGTAAGAGTTTTTCAAAACACAAATTTGAGCGTTGCAGATGAAGTTGGAAATCGTTTTATGGTATATCCAAATCCTGCTTCAAATCTATTATCTATACAGACAACAGAACACGTTGACAGCTTAGAACTTTATAATACTCTTGGACAATTGGTATTAAACAAAACGATAAATACTAAAGAATTAAATATTGAATATATAGATACAGGACTATATATTCTAAAAATATATTCAGGCTCTAGAACTGTTACAAAAAGAGTTATTATTGATTAATTAGTAATTAATATATTCAACAATTTCTAGTCCATAACCAATCATACCGACACGTTTGGTCTGCAAGCTATTAGACATTAGTTTGAGTTTACTTATTTTAAGGTCGTGTAGTATTTGAGCACCTATACCGAAATCTTTAGTATCCATACCAATACTTGGTGCTTTTACTAATTGACCATCAACTTGGTTTTCTTTTAAAATAGAAAGACGAGATAATAAGTTTATAGATTCCGCCTGTTGATTAATAAATATAATAGCACCTTTTCCATTAGTATTTATGACATTAAACATATCATCTAACTTTTGGTCTGCGTTATTTGTTAAAGTACCTAGAATATCATTGTTTACTAATGTAGAATTAACTCGAGTAACAATAGATTCATTAGATTTCCAATTTCCTTTTGTTAAAGCAATATGTATTTGATTATTTGTAGTTTGTAAATAGGCTCTTAATCTAAATTTACCAAAACGTGTTTCTATATCAAAATCTTCTTTCTTGTCTATTAAAGAATCGTACTCCATACGGTAGGCTACCAAATCTTCAATAGAAACAATTTTTAAGTCAAATTTATTTGCAACTTTTAGTAATTGAGGCAATCTTGCCATTGTTCCATCTTCGTTCATTATTTCGACAATAACACCTGCTGGCTCAAAACCAGCTAAACGTGCAAAGTCAATTGCAGCCTCAGTATGACCTGTTCGCCTTAAAACACCACCCTCTTTAGCCACTAATGGGAAAATATGACCTGGTCTAGCAAGTTCAAACCCTTTTGTTTCTTTATTAACTAATGCTTGTACTGTTTTGGATCTATCACTAGCAGAGATTCCTGTGCTTACACCATTTCCTCTTAAATCTACAGATACTGTAAATGCAGTTTCCATAGGGTCTGTGTTATTTCTAACCATCATACTCAACTCCAAGTCTTCACAACGGTGTTCAGTAAGTGGTGTACAGATTAAACCACGACCATGAGTTGCCATAAAGTTTATCATTTCTGGAGTTACCTTTTCGGCAGCTGCTAAAAAATCACCTTCATTTTCTCTATTTTCATCATCAACAACAATAATAATCTTGCCTTGACGAATATCTTCGATAGCTTCTTCAATGGTATTTAAGCTTGTTTTGGTAGTCGCAGTTTGACTTGTCATGGTGTTAAATTTAATAATGCAAAGATACGTTTATTTTATATTTTGTAAGCAAGTCTGATAGAAGTCTTGAGCCATTTTATTTCTCAAAATCATATACTTAAAAGGATAAATAGGAAGCGTTATTAATAGAATTAATGGGTTTATACGTTTGGCTTTTTGGTCAATAGCTTTGTAGAATTTAGAATAAACAAAAGCATCAACTATTACATAAATTACAAAAAACACAAAGGATATAATACTTAGACTTAAGCAAGTCTCTGCAATCTCTTCTAATTTATTATTCTTTAATATAAAATGAAGTATTAATAATATGCCGCCAATAGAATAGCTCACTAGACTTGTTTTAGAATAATCTTTATAGTCTTTATACAAAGCTTTCGCATTAATAAGTTTTTCAGGAATTTCTAGACCTTTTTCCTTTAAACCCTCAAGTGCTATATTTCTATTTAATAAATTATGAAGGGCTATTTCTTTAGGTTTTTTATCTAAATCAAAGTCACCTTGTTTTTTTATAATAGCAACAAGTTCTTCAATTTCATATTTCTTATAATAGTTATAAGATTTAGTATCAGTTTCTGAAAGTTGTAGTTTGTTTTTTGCAGTAAATAGTCTTTTAAGTGGTACAATAATAGCATCGAACTCAAATACGCCTCTATCGTTGGTCGCTCTTGTAGTTAAATAAATACTTAACGGTAGCATTACTGCTGTAGACAACCAAGCACCAATTATTGGATTAAAACTTCCTTTTTCTGCACTATTTCTTGTAAAGATTCCGAAAAAATGATAGGTTAAAAATAAAACTACAGCAATTATTATTGGCAAACCTAGACCGCCTTTTCTTATTAAAGCTCCTAAAGGTGCGCCTACAAAGAAAAGTATAATGCAAGAAAGCGCTAAAATAAACTTATCGTGAAGTGCTATAATGTGTTTGTTAAGGTTAATGTCCTTAATAGAAAAGTTCTTTTTATTTGAATCTAATATCTGTCTTGTGCTGTTAGAAGAGTTAATTGCTAAATTTAGGATTTGCACTTTTTTTGCTGTATCAAAAATATCTAAAATTTTGCCAGTATAAATGGAATCTACTGCAGTTGTATCAATACTCAAATTTAAAGCTCTGTATGTAGTTCTGTTAAAAAGTGTCGATGCTAGTGTTTCATAATCATCTTTTTTCTTTAGAAATAGACTATCTATTGCGTAATTCAATTGCCCTACTGTTAGCATTTTCGCTTTATTAGAGCTGTTTTTCTCGTCTAAATCTTCTGAGCTTAAAATCTCTAAATCTATATTGATAATATAACTGTCAAAATAGCTATTTGCATGTGGTTTATTAGCTTCTTGTCGTCTATCTTTACTTATGATTTCTTCATAACGATTTCCATTGATTAGCTCTAATTGCAGCACATTGGAATCAGGGGTGCTTTTTAATTCACCTTTTTCTGAAATTATAACTTTATAATTACCTGTTCGTGTTGCTTTTTCATGAATAACAACACCCTCTAAAAACTGACCACGATCACCAGACTTGCTATCAACTTTTATATTAATATTTCCAATCTCGTTAAATTGACCTTCTGCAATTGCCAAAGCTGGCTTCACTTTTGCTATATTTCTTCTTAGATTATAGAAATTATATTCTCCCCAAGGAATCACGTTGTTGGCAAAAAAGAAACAACCAATACCAAGAGCTATTATGAATATACTAAGGCTTCTCATGGAGCGTTGCAGAGAAATACCTGTAGATTTCATAGCAGCAAATTCATAATTTTCGGCAAAATTACCAAAAACCATTATCGAAGATAGAAGTACAGTAAGTGGAACTACCAAAGGAATTAGCTTTGGCATGTAGTATAAAATAAATTTAGCAGTTACAGAGACATCTAAATCTTTACCAGCAAGTTCAGCTATATATAGCCAAACACCTTGTAAAACAAAGATGAACATGAATATAATAAAGACGCTAAAAAACGTCCTTAAGAATGTGATAAGTATGTACCTATCTAATATTTTCACAAGTTAAAATTTAGGCCTTAATCGATTTTATTGATAAAGTAATCACTGTATTTACTTTCGTCAAATGTAAATAAGGTTTTTGATATAGGCTCATCAGTTTTAAAAGAATTAACGGTTAACGTTGTTTTTGTTCCGTCTTGTCCTACTTCAATTAAATTATAGATGTGTTTTGTAGTTGCGTCAATACCTAATAAGATATATTTCATTTCTGCATCAGCATCAATAGGATTCAATTTTACATATTGAATTTTTCTACCTTTTACATTCTGCATGATATCCATTTTATAGGTATAACCATCTTCATAAAATGATAGCATTTCACTTGGTGTAATTGTACCTTCTTCATTAGTATTGTCTGAAGAAATTGTAACCTCTTCATCTTCGGGATTAATTGTGTAGAGGGTTTTTCCGTTAAAAATACGAGTTAAACCTAGAATGTTTAATTTATATTTTTCACCTTCAATAACAACGTCACCACGTGTTTCTTGACTTATATTTTCACTAACATTATTTAATTCGTACTTAAAATCTAAACTGACGTTTTTATAAGATTTAATCTTTTGGCTTACTTCAGAAAGTAATGCTTCAGCCTTTGTGTCGTTCTGTGCAAATCCAACACAACCTAATGCTAAAATCGTTATTATAAATAATCTTTTCATTTTATATATGCTCTAAATTCTTTATTGTTTCTCGTTTTCTAATAATTGATCTAAGGACGCTAAATCTGGGACTAAAACTTGTCTTGCTTTACTGCCTTCAAAATTACCTACAATACCTGCAGCTTCTAATTGATCTATAATTCGACCTGCTCTATTGTAACCTAATTTAAGTTTACGCTGTAACAAAGATGCTGAGCCTTGTTGTGATGTTACAATAATTTCTGCTGCATCTCTAAATAATTTATCTCTGTCAGCTATATCTACATCAAGATTTGTGCCACCTTCTTCACCAACATACTCTGGTAATAGGTGTGCATCTGGATATGCTTTTTGAGAGCCAATAAATTCAGTAATCTTTTCAACTTCTGGTGTGTCTACAAAGGCGCACTGTATTCGTATTAAATCGTTGCCTTGGGTGTATAACATATCACCACGACCAATTAATTGGTCTGCGCCAGAGCCATCTAAAATTGTACGCGAATCTATTTTACTAGTTACTCTAAACGCAATACGTGCTGGGAAATTTGCCTTAATTATACCAGTAATTACATTTACCGAAGGCCTTTGTGTTGCAATGATTAAATGAATACCAATGGCACGTGCTAATTGTGCTAAACGTGCAATAGGTGTCTCTACTTCTTTACCAGCCGTCATTATTAAATCTGCAAACTCATCTACAACTAATACGATGTATGGTAAGAATGTATGGCCATCATTTGGGTTTAGTTTTCTTGCCTTAAACTTAGTATTGTATTCAGCAATATTTCTACAAAAGGCGTTTTTCAGCATTTCGTATCGGTTATCCATTTCAATACAAAGTGAATTTAATGTATTAATCACTTTAGTGTTATCTGTAATAATAGCTTCTTCACTATCTGGTAATTTTGCTAAGTAATGACGTTCAATTTTATTAAAAAGCGTCAATTCTACCTTTTTAGGATCTACGAGTACAAATTTAACTTCAGCTGGATGTTTCTTATATAATAATGATGTTAATACAGCATTTAAACCAACAGATTTTCCTTGTCCTGTTGCACCAGCCATAAGTAAATGGGGCATTTTTGCTAAATCTACGACCAATGTTTCGTTACTAATGGTTTTACCCAAAGCTATAGGTAATTCCATTTTTGATTGCTGAAACTTTTGTGACGCAATGACAGAACGCATCGATACGATAGTAGAATTTTTATTTGGCACTTCAATACCAATAGTTCCTTTACCAGGAATAGGTGCAATAATTCTAATGCCTAATGCAGAAAGCGATAAGGCAATATCATCTTCTAAATTTTTAATTTTTGAAATTCTAATACCAGCGTCTGGTACAATTTCATAAAGTGTTACTGTGGGACCAATAGTAGCTTTTATACTACTAATACCTATCTTATAATTATTAAGCGTATCAACGATACGGTTTTTGTTTTCTTCGAGTTCTTCTTGGTCTATTGAAATTCCTTCGTTATCGTATTTTTTAAGCAAATCTAATGTCGGAAATTGAAATTTCCCTAACTCTAACGTAGGATCAAACTGTCCGAAATCTGCAACGAGTTTATCAGATAAATTATCTGTTTCAGATTTCTCTTCTTTAGTGGCTTCAACTTCAATCTTAATCTCAGGTTCTTCAATAGTTTCTTCTACAGGTTTCTCAGCCACTTCCATCTTAAGAGCTTCTTTCTTTGGCTCTGGCTTAGAATGGTTACTTATGGTGGGTTCTAAATTTTTAAGCGGAATTTCAAAAGCAGATTTAAAAGCTTCAGCTTCGTCAGATAAACTATTATCTACTGCTACGGTAGCATCATTACTCGTTTTTTTATTAGTATTAAGTTCATCATTAATGTCGCGTTTGGCTTTCTTAAATAGGTTTACAAAAGTATCACCTGTAACTTTAAACCGAATCGCTAAATAGGTGATAACACCAAATAATAGAAGTAAAGCAGTGCCAATTTTACCTATATAATCTTGAAAGAAATGATTCATCTCATAACCAATTGTACCACCAAGAAGATCGTATTTATGTGTAAAGAACCCTAAAAATATAGATAGCCAAATGACTATTAGTGTTCCCCATATCCAATGTTTGCGTAATCGTACTTTTTTTAAGTTTAAAGTTGTATAAACACCCGAAAGAAATATTAATCCTGAAAAAATAAATGAAGGGATACCAAATCCTTTGGTAATAAATAATTCGCTAACCCATGCACCAGCTTGACTTGCCCAATTCTTGTAATCTTCTGAGCGTTCTGGAAATGTACTGAGGACACTTTGATCTTCTTTTCCTGTAATGATATAAGACAGAAAAGAGATAAACAGAAGTACACCAAGTATAATCATTAAACTTCCAAAAATAAGTTTTTGTTGATTAGACAGTTTAAACGAAGGTTTTTTTAGTCCAGACTTTGTCTTTGGCTTCGCTTTGGTTGTGGTTTTCTTTTTAGTTGTTCTTTTTGCCATATTTACTTTCCGATTAAACGGAAATTTATTGTTTATTTATAATCTCTTGTTTTTTGTGAGATTCCATTAATATAATCATTAATAATTCTTAGTTTCTGTGCTTCTTCGCATCCTTTAAAATTATTAATATCATCATTAATTATTCTTTTATTGTAAAATTCTAAATATTTACTTGCTAATGGTAAATAAGACCACTGCCATTTTTCTAAATTATAATTTGTTCTGTTCTCATTTTTTTTTCAGAATAAACTTGATAAAAACCAAATCCAATCGCATTATCTTTTAATCATTTATAAACTTCGAGTCTTTTTCCGCTGCTAAAATACGAATTACTTAAACTATTTAAATCTAAATCTGTTCCCCAATGATGTCTTCATGAACTTGGCATAGAACTATATTCTAATATCTTTTAGTATGCGTTGTGTTGATTATAGGTTTTTATAACGTTCCCAAATAGCTTTTTGCTCATTAAAATTACTTGTTCCCGAAAGAATTATTAAATCTATATGATCTGCTTTTGGAGCATTATACATATTTAAAAAAGCATTATAAACTTCAGTATTTAAATATACTTCTTTTGCAGAATAGATGCTTCCGGCTTTTGTAAAAGTTGAATCTGTTTTGTAATTAAATTTTCCTAGAACAAATTCTTTAGTGATATTAACTAAGTGGTTTTTAAAAGTGGTAATTGGATCTAAAGCTGTTTCAGAAATATCAATTTGACTGAATTTTTTATCACCCGAATTACAACTTAAAAACAAAATTATACCAGAAAACGTAGTAAATATGAATTTCATTCTCTTGTTTAAAGTATTGAAAATTCGAGTTAAACAAAAATACAAATATGTAGCGTTTATTCTATTGGTTTTGGTATTAAAGTATTTTAGGTAAATAAATAATACCAGCAATAATTGTAGCTATAATTGAGGCAATAAAGACAGCACCAGCAGCAACGTCTTTTATTAAACCAATTTTTGGATGATGTTCTGGGTGAATAAAGTCAGCAATATATTCTACGGCAGTATTCAGGCCCTCTATGCTCATTACCAAACCAATCATGGCAACTTGAAACATCCATTCTGTGGTAGATATTTCAAAATAAAACCCAGCTATGGTCACTATTATAGCAATGAATAGCTGAATTTTTATACTTGCTTCGGTTTTAATAAGAATGAGCATGCCTTTAAAGGCATACCCGACACTCTTTATTCTGTTTATAATGAATGGTTCTTCTTTTTGCATACCAACTATGCTAAGCTAGCTAAAGCACTTTCGTAATTTGGTTCGTCTGCAATTTCTGTTACTTGCTCAGTATGTAAAATAGTACCATCTGTATCAATTGTAACAATACAACGCGATAAAAGCGACTCAAAAGCTCCTGACTTAAAAGTTAATCCATAATCTTTACCAAAATTCCCTGTTTTATAGTCAGATAGGCTTACAACATTTTCTATACCTTCTGCGCCGCAGAATCTAGCCATTGCAAACGGTAAATCTTTAGAAATACATAACACTTTAGTGTTTTCTAATCCACTAGCTTTTTCGTTAAAGGTTCTTATAGATTGTGCACAAGTACCTGTGTCTACACTTGGGAAAATATTTAATACTAATCTATGTCCTTTAAAATCTGCATGAGATTTATCTGCTAACTCTGTATCGGTGAGTTTAAAATTTGGTGCTTTATCACCAACTTTTGGTAAATTACCTATTGTTTCTACAGGAGTTCCTCCTAATGTTACGTTTGCCATTTTTATTGTGTATTTTTTAATAAGTGTTAAAAATAATTTTTTTTAAGTAGTTAAATATTAAAAAAACTATAATATTTAACAATATTACCTGCTTTAATATTTATCTGTTGTTGTTCGTTAAATTATTATTATTTAGTGTTTTAAGTTGTCGTGATTGTGGTTTTAAAACATTTAATCGAAGTTATTGGTTATTTGAATAAAATATTGATTACAATTGGTCAAAATTTTTAACTTCGAATTCAACTAAATCAAATCATTTTTAGGCAAACTCTCTATTTGTCTTTAGTTTAACTATTATACGTTATGAAATTTCAAGTACGAAAGTCTAAGATTCTTTACAATCTATTTATTGCTATAGGACTATTAATAATCGGGAATCTATTTTCTGTTTATTTATTATTTAGCACTTCAGGAATGGAGGATAAGGTTACAAGGCTTCTTGTTAAGCTCTTTAACGTTAACTTAGAAGCTAATTTGCCAACCTATTTTTCGGCATTAGTATTGTTAGGGGATTCTATTTTACTGGCTCTTATTGCCTTTGGCAGTAAAGCATTGGGTGAAAAATTTTGGCATTGGATTGGCTTATCAGCCATTTTTGTTTTTATCTCTTTAGATGAAATGATACAAATACATGAGCAGTTGAGAGCACCAATGGAAGCACTTTTTAACACTTCTGGATTACTTTATTTTGCATGGTTTATTCCTTATCTAGCTCTAGTCGTTGTTATTGGTATTGCTTATTTTAAATTTATGATGCGTTTACCAAAAAAGATTTTAAAGCTATTTATATTGTCTGGTGTTGTATTTGTTTTTGGTGCTGTAGGTATGGAAATGTTAGGAGGACTTCATTCTGAAGTGCATGGAGAAGAAACAGTAACTTATGCCTTAATGTATAGTTTTGAAGAATTTTTGGAAATGTCTGGAGCTGCGATTTTCTTTTATGGGTTAATCTCTTATATTGAAATGAAGTTTAAAACGGCAACTTTTACTTTCGGAGCAAAAGAAGCTTAACAGAATAAATTAAACAGATAAATTGTATTTCTTTCTGAAACATAAAAAAAAGCCCTTAATAGTTATTAAGGGCTTTTTAGTTTTCTAGATAAATGCTAACGCAACTCAGCACCAAGCTTAGTCTCAAAATTAGACTGTAGCTTAGACATAATCTTATCAATCTGCTTATCATTCAAAGTTTTGTGTTCGTCTTGTAGCGTAAAACTTACGGCATAACTCTTTTTGCCATCTGGTAAGTTTTTACCTTCATAGACATCAAAGAGATTTATGTTTTTTAGTAATTGCTTTTCAGTTTGCTTAGCTATGGTATGTATATCTTCAAAAGAAACATTATTATCTAATAACAAAGCAAAATCGCGTCGCACTTCTGGATATTTAGAAATAGCGCCAAACTTAATTTTATTATGCTGAGCAATTTCTAATACATTGTCCCAATTAAAATCTGCAAATAAAACATTTTGAGAAATTCCGAAATGTTTTAAAACTGATTTTTTAACTAATCCAAAATCAACTAATTTTTTCTTTCCAACAGATAAACTAATGCCCTCACTTAGCGTGTCTAACTTAGTTGGTGCAGACTTTAACTGATTTAAACCTAAGCGTTCTAAAACAGCTTCAATGCTTCCTTTTAAATAAAAGAAGTCACTTGGTGTTGTAGCAGTATTCCAGCGTTCTTGGTTTTTATTGCCAGTTACAAAAAGCGACAAGTGTTTATATTCCTCGCGAGATTCTTCGTATTGATGATAGGTTTTCCCAAATTCAAATAACTTTAAATCCTCACGTCTTCTATTAATATTATGCGATACTGCTTCTAAACCAGAAAATAGTAACGATTGGCGCATTACTTCTAAATCATTACTCAAAGGGTTGAGCATTTTTACGTTGTGCGTCTCATTTAATTGCTCACTTAACGCAATATATTTAGGAGAAGTTAACGAATTCGCCATAATCTCAAAAAAGCCTTGTGAAGCTAATTGATTACCTATAATATTTTGAAGCTTATAATCTTCAAATTTAGATGAATTAGAAATCGAAGCATTTAGTTTTGTAGTCGTCGCAATGTTATTATAACCGTAAACCCTAAGGATTTCTTCAATAATATCAGCTTCGCGTTGTACATCATTTCTATAAGCTGGCACAGTTAAACCTAAACCAGTTTCGGTAACGTTATTTACTTTAATCTCTAAAGATGTTAAAATACTTTTTATTGTTTCCTTTGGGATTTCTTCACCAATTAACTTTTTAGCATTTTCAAAACTCAGTCGGACTTGGAAATCTTGTATTTTATTTTGGTAAGCATCAGAAATATCACTCGTAATTTCACCACCAGCGATTTCCATTATGAGTATTGCAGCGCGTTTTAATGCATATTCTGTAAGACTAGGGTCAATTCCTCTTTCAAATCTAAAAGATGCATCTGTATTTAAAGCATGGCGTTTCGCTGTTTTACGAACGCTCACAGGATTAAAATAGGCACTCTCTAAGAAGATATTTATGGTATGTTCTGTAACGCCAGAATCAATACCTCCAAAAACACCAGCGATACACATTGGTTTTTCGGCATCACAAATCATTAAATCGTCTTCATGTAGCTCGCGTACAATACCATCTAGTGTGGTGAATTTTGTGCCTGCTTTACACGTTTTTACTTCAATTTTATTATTAGAAATTTTACTCGCATCAAAGGCGTGTAGTGGTTGCCCTAATTCGTGTAAAACGTAATTTGTTGCATCAACAATATTGTTAATAGGTGCTAAGCCTATAGATTTTAAACGATGTTGCAGCCAATCTGGTGACGTTTTTACTTTAACTCCAGAAATGGTAACACCACAATAACGCGGACATTTCTCTTTATCTAAAACATCTACATCTACTTTAAGTGATCTTGCATCTATGTGGTAAGAACTTACTGAAGGAGTAATTAATTGTGCAGAAACTTCGTGCTGTAATAAACCAGCTCTTAGATCTCTAGCCACACCATAATGACTCATAGCATCTGCACGGTTTGGTGTTAAGCCAATTTCAAAAACTTGATCGTTTTCAACTTCAAAAATATCTGCGGCAGCTGTTCCCACAATATGTTTTTTGTCCAAAACCATAATTCCATCGTGAGATTCGCCAAGACCCAATTCATCTTCAGCGCAAATCATACCATGACTTTCTTCTCCTCTAATTTTTCCTTTCTTAATTTTCCAAGCTTCTCCTTCTGCGGTGTAAAGTGTAGTTCCTATAGTTGCGACTGGTACTTTTTGTCCGGCAGCAACATTAGGAGCGCCACAAACTATTTGTAGAGGTTCTTCTCCGCCTATGTTTACTGTAGTTATTTTTAATCGGTCTGCATTTGGGTGTTGCTCGCAAGTTAAAACCTCGCCAACAACAATACCCTGTAATCCACCTTTTACAGATTCGTAGGTGTCGATACCTTCTATTTCTAAACCAAGATCAGTAAGTAATTCGCCAGTTTTCTCAGCGGTCCAATCTATCTTTATAAACTGTTTAAGCCAGTTGTATGAAATTTTCATGTGTCAATTTAATCAAGTCACAAAGATAGTAATAGTTGATTCCTATTAAAATACGAAACGATAATTTTTAATATTGATATTAACACTGTAATTTTTGAATGTTGAAATGACAAACAGTATCAGTTTGAGTTTTCTGAAAACGTATTTAGAATAGGATATTATCACATTCTAGATACTATTTTTTACTTTTAATGATTAATAATCACTCGAATTGACGAATTTTGATAAAACTTAAGTTTAAATAATCATGCGATATCTAATAGTTTGCCTCCTAATATTAACTATTTTGTCTTGTAAAGACGAAACTAAAGACAACACATTAGAAGATAAGGTGCTAAAAATTGGAACCTATAGAGCGATTTTTGAAGTACAGGATAATGAAGAATTACCTTTTATTTTTGAGGTAAAATCCCCAACTGAGTTACACATCTTTAACGCTGATGAAATTATTAAAGTCGATGAGATCACGTATAGAAATGATTCCATTTTTATTAAAACACCAGTTTTCGAATCTTATATAGCTGCTGTATTTGATGGTGATAATCTAATAGGTGAACTAACTAATAAGACGCTAAAACGGGTTTCTCCTTTTAAAGCTGAATATGAAAACGAGAAGCGTTTTAGCCCTAAGCTGGGTTCTAGTAAAAATGCGACAGGTGTATGGGAAACCGTTTTTAGTAAAGAAACTGACGGTGAGTATATTGCCAAAGGAATTTTTGAACAGCAAGATGGTAAAGTCACAGGAACCTTTAGAACTACAACAGGTGATTATCGTTATCTAGAAGGTGTTATGGATGGAGATACCATGAAACTATCTACTTTTGATGGTGCACATGCTTTTTTATTTACTGCAAAAGTGTCTGATTCTGTTATGGAAGGCACATTTTATTCTGGTAACCATTGGAAAGAGCCTTTTGTAGCGAAACGAAATTCTGAGTATGATTTACCAAGTATAGAAGATTTTACTTTTTTAAAGGAAGGATACGACAGTTTAGAATTCTCATTTCCTGATGAAGAAGGAAATCTTGTATCATTAAGTGATGACCGTTTTAAAAACAAAGTGGTTGTGGTACAAATAATGGGTACTTGGTGTCCTAACTGTTTAGATGGAAGTAAATACTACGCTGAATTTTATGAAGCTAATAAAGATAAGGATTTTGAAATTGTAGCTTTAGCTGTTGAGTTTGTTAAAACTCCTGAACTAGCATTTAGCAACATTGCAAGATTAAGAGAGCGAATAGGTATGAAATATCCTATTCTCTTAGCGCAGTATGGCACAGGTAGTAAAACTAAATTACAAGAAAAATTACCTATGTTGAATAAAGTGATGTCCTACCCAACGTCTATTTTTATAGACAAAAAAGGTAAAGTACGCAAAATTCATACAGGCTTTAATGGACCTGCAACTGGTGAAAAGCATGTTGAGTTTAAGACGGAATTTGAAGTGTTTGTTAGTGAATTGTTGAGTGAGTAGGTTTTACGCTTAACTTGATATGTATGGTTAGTTGCGTGGTTAAGTAACTAAATTAGTAAACAAATACGTGTTAGAGAAAATTCTAGCGGAATTTTCCAAATAAGCACTTGCCAAAGCAATTAATTATGCACCGTGTTGATAATAGTTGTTATTCTAGTCCTTAATTAATTCTGTTAGTTTTCTTTGTGAATAATTATATCCTAATTCAATTACTTTTAGTTTCTAGTGAAATTACTAAAACAATTTTAGCTATTTTATAGTTAATAACGATTCTTAATGCGACGTTAATTAACATAATGATAAATTTCTTTAACAAGACACTAACACCACTGCAAATGTAATCAGAGTAT
Organism: Winogradskyella sp. UBA3174; assembly: GCF_002364335.1. Classification (GTDB taxonomy): domain Bacteria; phylum Bacteroidota; class Bacteroidia; order Flavobacteriales; family Flavobacteriaceae; genus Winogradskyella. The sequence goes on from NZ_DEXW01000080.1 coordinate 108,137, forward strand.
TTTGTGGTTTTGGTAGTTGAATTTATATAAAATTCATCAGCAAAACACGTTTAATTATGTTTTGAAAGGTCTGGTTTGTTGGTTCCAGGCCTTTTTTTTAAGGATTACAAAAATCGCAATACATTGGGTCTTCGACTTTTTTGTTATTAGGATAGAAGTCTTCGTTTAGATGTTGGCATTTTTGACAAGCGTAAATTAAACTTAGTGTCGATTTTGTAGGTAATCCGCAAAGATCACAAGGCAAACCTTTTTTTAAGTCCGTAACACCAAAACCAGGAGTTTTACATTCTGGACAAAACGACTGAATTTTAGCAACCAACTTTTTAGTAGCAGCTTCTATAACTAGCATTCTACTTGGGTTATAAAGCGCACGCATATCAGTTTCAGCAAAAACACTTCGATGTTTTTCAAATAACATATGAAAAGCAACTTTCAAAACCTCAAAACTAGTAATGGCCTTAACCATATCCTCAGTATCTTCTTTTGATTTTTTTAGAATAAGCGCATGCGATGGAAATTTGGTTAATTCCACAAAATCCATTAGGTCTTTTTCGCTTTTAATGGATTTACCGTTAAAGTTGGTTTCGGTGCTGAGTTCTCTGGCAATGATTTCTAAACCATTTTTTTTATCTATAAAAATTAAAAACTCATCGTCAGCACTCGCAAAAAAGATAGAAGGATGCGCTCCAAAAGAACCTTCACTAGCAATGCCAATATCACAATTATTAAGTTCCATTGCCTTTAAGCACTTTAATCTGGCTGTATTAATAGGATCTTGCTCGCGTTCAATTTCACCAGAAAATGTCCCTAAAGTATCTGTATCAAAAGTTTCATCCACAAAACAGGTCACACCTAAAGCATCCTCTAAAAGCGGAGCTATCACTTGTTCTTTGTTGTGTTTTGTGGCAATTATTAAGCGCCTTCCTTTAAACATAGTTGTCGTTTTGTATTTTTAATTATTTCATTGATTTAACCTTTTGTTCCTCAGCTAAAGCTATGGTGACAAGCAGAAGGGCTAGGGCAGGTGCGATGAAATAATTCAAAATGTTTAGTTCTTTTAACTAATATAATTCCAAATATTACGATACTTACTCATTTGCCTATAGGTTTCAAGAATTTCCTTATGCTCTGGTAGTACTAAGCTAGGGTCTAATTTTAAAACACTTTTGGCGTAGTAGCGCGCTTCTTGTAAAATGTCTTTATCTTTTATGATATCTGCAATTTTCAGGTTTAAAACACCACTTTGTTGCGTTCCCATAATATCGCCTGGCCCTCGAAGTTTTAAATCTACTTCTGCAATTTCAAACCCATCACTACTACGAACCATAGTTTCTAGTCGTGTTTTACTATTCTGACTTAATTTATGACTAGTCATTAAAATACAATAACTCTGTTCTGCTCCACGACCAACACGTCCGCGTAATTGGTGTAACTGAGATAAACCAAAGCGTTCTGCGCTCTCAATAATCATTACAGAAGCATTGGGTACGTTTACACCAACCTCAATAACTGTAGTAGCAACCATAATATTGGTTTCGCCTTTTACAAAACGTTGCATTTCGTATTCCTTATCAGCAGGTTTCATTTTGCCATGAACAATAGAAATTTGATACTCTGGCATTGGGAATTCTCTAGAAACACTTTCGTAACCATCCATTAAATCTTTGTAATCCATTTTTTCATTTTCCTGAATCAATGGATACACAATATATATTTGTCGACCTAAAGCAATCTCGTCTTTCATAAATTTGAAAACCTTCAGTCGATTATTATCAAAACGATGAACTGTTTTTATCGGCTTCCGACCTGCTGGTAATTCGTCAATAACTGAAATATCCAAGTCACCATAAACAGACATTGCTAAGGTTCTCGGAATTGGAGTTGCAGTCATAACGAGTACATGTGGAGGAGAGGTATTCTTGTGCCATAATTTTGAGCGTTGTGCCACTCCAAAACGATGCTGTTCATCAATAATTGCGAGCCCTAAATTCTTAAATTTCACCTTATCTTCAAGTAACGCATGTGTGCCAACTAAGATCTGTAAATTGCCGTTTTCGAGATTTTCATGAATTATTTTTCGTTCTGAAGTTTTACTTGATCCCATTAATAGTGAAATACTGATATCTAATGGTTTACATAGTTCCTTTAATCCGTTATAGTGCTGTACTGACAAAATAGCAGTCGGAGCTAATAAGCAACATTGAAAACCATTATCAAGTCCCATGAGTATTGACATAAAGGCGACTATGGTTTTACCAGAACCCACATCTCCTTGCAAAAGCCGATTCATCTGCGCATTACTCCCTAAATCTTGTCTAATTTCTTTTAAAACACGTTTTTGTGCATTGGTTAATTCGAATGGTAAATGGTCTTTGTAGAAGGTGTTAAAATAGTCGCCAACCTTATTGAAAGGAAAGCCTTTTATTTTTGATTTATGGATTAGATTTTTGAGAATTAATTGCAATTGAATGTAAAATAATTCTTCAAATTTTAATCGAAATTGAGCCTTTGCTAAAAGCTCTATAGTCTTTGGGAAATGAACATTAAAGAGCGCATCAGATTTTGAAATTAATTTCAATTCACCTTTAATAGAATCGGATAATGTTTCTACAAAACGGCCCTTAGTTTCCAAAAATAATTGCTGCATTATTTTGGTGACTACTTTGTTTGTGACTCCTTTATTAGATAATTTTTCAGTTGAAGGATAAATAGCTTGCATGGCAGAACGTAAATTGCCATCGTGTTCTGATTGCAATTCGATTTCAGGATGTGGCATGCTATATTTTCCGCTAAACCAATTGGTTTTACCAAAAATCAAATAAGGTTGACCGATTTTTAGACTTTCTCGTATCCATTTTTGACCTCTAAACCATACGAGTTCCATCATTCCGGTATCGTCTTTAAAGTCAGCTACTAAGCGTTTGCCTCGTTTTTGAGCAACTTCTCTAAAGCCTGTAATTACACCAATAATTTGAACTTCAGCATTATTGCGTTGCAGTTCATTGATTTTGTAATACTTGGTGCGGTCTATATAACGATTTGGAAAAAGGTTAATGAGGTCTTGATACGTCTGAATACCCAATTCTGAGCGCAACAAATCCGCTCTGTTTGGGCCAACACCTTTGAGGTAGTCAATAGGAGTTTGTAAATTCACACTCATAGATGCGAATTTACCCAATTCCTTTGAAATCGAAGATTCATGAATTCATTATTTTTAATAGTAAATGATGAATAAAAACGGAATCTCATTTTGCATTATTTCAAGTTAAGTACGATTGTGAAATAGCACTTAAAACTCAAAATAAGATAAGTTGTGGTAATAATGTTTACTGATCTCCTTTAAGCACTAATAAAGGAACACGACTTTCAAAAACCCCTTTATCTAAGCTATGATCTAGTGTTACATCATCCCATAGTTTTTCAAAAAAGCCACGTTTACGTCTAAATACACAAACCATATCCGGCTCAATAACATGGATGTATTCTAAAACACCTTGAAATAAAGTGGCATTCTCAGAAGAATAATATTTAGACGTAAGGATTGCTAAATCTTTGTCAAACATTAAATCTTCTGGTAAATAAGAAGGAGTTTTTATTTGTAGTAATGTCATGTCTGCTTTGGCAGTAATCAATGTATGCTCTAATGGTATTAAAGCTCCTTTTGTTTTTACGATTCCAGATTTTATAGCGGTTAATATTGTTTTTATTGGTTTGTATTCGTAATTCTCTGGAATTAGTAAAACTGGCATTTCTGTTTTCTTAACAATACTTCCTGATAAGTTATCTAAGTATAAAGTATCATTAGGCTCTGGTGTTCTTGCGGATGCTATAATAAGATCTACGTTAAAATCCTCACAGAATTCTTTTATGTATTCTATAGTGTCACCCTCAAAAAACCTAAAATTAATAGCTATATTTTGCTTTTCAGCATGCTCCATAATTTCTTCTAAATGGTCTTCTTCACTAATTTCGTTAAGTTGAATACCATAAATCATTTCTGCTCCAGAAACTTTAGCATAGTCAATAGCGTATATTAACGTTGCTTTTTTGTCTCGTAAACAGCTTATAGGTACTAGGAATGTTTTCATGCCTTTTTTGTTTAAATACTTAAATTTTGTGCAAAAGTAGTTCTAAACAAAAGAACTGATATGGTTGAGTAATCTTAATTCGTTGAAATGTCTTGATTGTTAGATGAGTGAAATAAAAGAGGAATGAAATTCACTTTAATAATGCTTTCAAAAATTTGTACTTTGGCGTTGTCCTTGTGTAGTTTTGTAGTATGAAGAAAATTCTTGTTGTTTTTTGTGTTTTTATGGTCACTACTTCCTTTGCTCAGCAAACGGATTATGTCGATTTTAAAAGGGTAGAAGCATTAATTGTATTTAATCAGTTTACTGTAGATAGTACAGTTTATAATTCTTATGAAATTGATTTTAAAATCAATAAACCTATAGATTCTATTTATTTAGATGCAGTGGGAATGAAGTTTAAGAATGTGGCCTTGAATAATGCTAAGGTTAATTACAAAAATGATGGAAAACACTTAGTTATTTACAGTGACTTTGAAAAAGGTAAGCAAAATAAATTAAGTTTTATTTTTTTTAATGCCCCAAAAAAAGCAATGTATTTTCTCGGCTGGGAGAATGAGGGTCGAAATCAAATTTGGACACAAGGCCAAGGGAAGTATACTAGTAATTGGCTTCCGAGTATCGATGATGTTAATGACAAAATAGAATTTGACTTAAAGTATGTTGCGCCGAATGGCTATGAAGTTATTTCAAATGGTAAGCTTGTTTCTAAGACAGAAAGCATGAGAAATACCCTTTGGGTATATGCTATGCAAGATAAAATGCCAAGTTATTTAGTAGCGGTTGTTGTAGGGAAATATAACAAAAAGCTAGCAACTTCAAAAAGTGGTATTCCATTAGAATATTACTATTACCCTGAAGACTCTTTAAAAGTTGAGCCAACGTATCGTTATTCAAAACAGATGTTCGATTATTTAGAAGATGAAATAGGTTTTGCTTATCCATGGCATAATTATAAACAAGTTCCGGTTCACGATTTTTTATATGCAGGTATGGAAAACACGAGTGTTACTATTTTCTCAGATGCTTTTACGGTTGATGCCATTGGGTTTAATGATAAAAACTATGTCAATATAAATGCACATGAGTTGGCACACCAATGGTTTGGTAATTTGGTAACCGCAAAATCTGGCGACCATCATTGGTTGCAAGAAGGTTTTGCGACTTATTATGCTTTATTGGCTGAGCGCGAGATTTTTGGTACAGATTATTATAATTTTAAACTTTACGAATCTGCTCAAGATTTAGGCAGGCAAGATGTTGCTGGTAGTGGCACATCGCTTTTAAATCCAAAATCGAGTAGTCTGACTTTCTATCAGAGAGGAGCTTGGGTTTTACATGCATTAAGAGATAAAGTAGGTGACGCTGTTTTTAAACAAGCTGTTAAAAATTATCTTGAAAAGCATCAGTTTAGTAATGTAGAAACTTCAGATTTTATAAATGAAGTTGAAGGACTCGCGGAAAAAGATTTATCAGGTTTTGTAAATACGTGGATCGCACAAAAAGAATTTCCTTTTGATGATGCTATTGCTTTATTAAAACGTGAGTCTGCTTACATACAAGAATACATAATGGTAGATTGTGAAGCAAAAACATCTAAATGTGCGGAGTATTTAAAATACTACGTTTCGGATGATGCAAAAGCTAAGATTATTGCTCAAGTGCCAGATTTGGTAACTAAAGATGTATTTAAAAACGGATTAAAAGTACGACAAGCAATTTCTAAACATGTTACTAAAATCCCTGTTGGTTTAAAACCTGAATATGAGTCGTTGTTAACGGATAAATCTTATGTAACCATAGAAAATGCCTTATACAATCTTTGGGTTAACTTTCCTTTAGAGCGATCAAAATACTTAGCTAAAACTAAAGAAATCATAGGACTCAGCGATAAAAACGTAAGGATGCTATGGTTGGTTTTAAATTTGAATACTCCAGAATTTCAATCAGATAAAAAGCAGGAGGTCTATGATGAGTTGGTAAGTTACACCGATGAAAAATATAATGCCGATTTAAGAATGAATGCATTTCAATATCTAGATTTAATGAAATCTTGTAATGCAAAATGTAAATCTAACTTAGAAACGGCAAAAGCACATCATAACTGGAGATTGGTTAAGTTTGCAAAGCAATTAACAGAACAGTTAGAACAAAATAAAAACTAATGCGAGCTTTAGTAATTTCTGGTGGAGGAAGTAAAGGTGCCTTTGCAGGCGGAGTGGCACAGTATCTCATGGAACGAGAGAAGCGTGAGTACGATATGTTTTTGGGTACATCTACAGGGAGTTTGTTGGTGCCGCATTTAGCTGTGAACGACATTTCAAAATTGTATGATATTTTCACTAACGTTCAGCAGCAAGACATATTTAGTGTAAGTCCTTTTGTGCAGCGGCAAAAAGGTGACAGAGAGTATGTGTCTATTGACTTCGTAAATTCGCTATGGCAGTTTATAAAACGCAAACGTACTTTTGGTGAGAGTAAAGCGCTTAGACGCAAAATCCGCAGAGATTTTACATTCGAAGAATATCAAAAAATTAAAGCTGAAAAGAATGACGTCGTAGTTACCGTCTCTAATCTATCTATGAATAGAGTGGAGTACAAGTCTATAAATGATTGCTCTTACGAAGAGTTTTGTAACTGGATTTGGATTTCTTGTAACTACATTCCGTTTATGTCTTTAGCAAAAGTTAACGGTTATGAATATGCAGATGGTGGTTTTGGTTGTGTAATACCGATTAGAGAGGCAATTCTAAGAGGTGCCACAGAGATTGATGCTGTTGTTTTAGAATCTGAGAGTTTAAAAAAACAAAAGGTGCTTGGTAAAAATCCTTTCTCATTAATGATTAACCTTTTTGGTCATTTGATGGATCAGGTAGAACAAAACGATATTGCTATTGGTAAATTGGCTGCAAAAAATAGAAATGTAAAATTGAACTTATATTACACTCCAACAACTTTGACTGAAAACTCATTAATTTTTAGTAAACGTCTTATGGAAAAATGGTGGCAACAGGGTTATGACCATGCTGAGCAAAAACACTCAAAATAGTGACTGGTAATTACTTTAAAGTAGTTAGTTTTATTTTTATCTATCGCTTAAGATTACCACATTTCACCAACCTCTTGTTTAATAAAAGATAACGCTGTATTACTTGGTGCTTGTTTATCCATAAGGTCAGTTAAAATAACTTCGCGAAGCTTATTTGCTGTGTCTGTATTTTCGAGCATATTGGCCTTTCTAATTAACTGAATAGTTGTGTTTTTAGCAGCTAAAATAATATTCCAACATTCATCACTTACATAGATTTGTTGCGATAAATTGTGTTCAAATTCTTGTTGAATACTTGCTATAAGTAAAATTTCATAATCATCTTTATATGAGGATGTTGGGTGTATTCTTGTAAGTAGTTTTGTTGGTGATATACGCTCTAAGAAAAGCGCCATACGTTCATAGGCTTGTAGACGCAATGGTAAAGCATCTTTCTGCATATCTCTTTGTAGTAAATAACGTCTTCTGCCAGCTTCATTTTCTATATGTTGCTTAAAAAAATAGTAAGCGATTGCACCTACAAGTAATGCTGGTAATAAGCTAAAAAGTAACTCTATTATTTTGTCAATATCCATTATAATTCTTTATTTTTTTTGTTTTCCGCCAAGATACTCACAATCTTTTAAATCTTGAAAACTTTTAAATTCAACAAGTGATTTTTCATACCTAAAGGTCTGGCTAAAGTCTTTTGCTAGATTATGGTCATCGACATTCATTTCAATATCTTTCATATCAAACTGACAAGGATGTTCATAGCCAGCAGCATGAGTAATTTCAATCAATTCTTTTTTAAAGCTATTAAAGTATTGCGCTAAACGTTCAGATTTTAAGGGAACATTAATACCGTTTTGCAACCATTTACTTTGAGTAGCGATACCAGTAGGACAACGATTTGTATGGCAAACCTGGGCTTGAATACAGCCAATACTCATCATCGCTTCTCTAGCGACATTAATACAATCTGCTCCCATAGCAAAAGCCATGGCTGCTTTTGCAGGAAAACCAAGTTTACCACTACCGATAAATACAATACGATCTGTTAAGTCGTGCTTCTGAAATAATTTATAGATATCACTAAAACCATAAATCCAGGGCAACGACACATGATCTGCAAAACTTGGTGGTGCAGCACCTGTACCACCTTCACCACCATCAACGGTAATAAAATCTGGACCACGATTTTCAGTTTTCATAATGTCTGCTAATTCTTCCCACTGTTCTAATTTTCCGATTGCGGCTTTAATACCGACAGGTAAGCCAGTAGCTTCTGCTATGGATTCAATAAAATCGATGAGTTCTGGTACGTTAGAGAATGCTTTGTGGTTTGGTGGTGATAATACATCTTTACCTATTTCTACACCTCTTATATCTGCAATTTCCTTAGTGATTTTTGCGCCAGGTAATACACCACCTTTTCCAGGTTTAGCACCTTGGGAAAGTTTAACTTCAATAGCTCTAACAAAAGGATTATCATTTACGAGTTTCACCATTTTTTCCATAGAAAAACCACCATCTTCTGCACGAACGCCAAAATAACCTGTTCCGAAATGAAAAACAACATCACCACCATTACTGTGGTAAGGTGATAATCCGCCTTCACCAGTATTATGATAGGCATCAGCGATTTTCACACCTTTGTTTAATGATTCTATCGCTTTAGCTGATAACGAACCAAAACTCATAGCGGATACATTAATAATAGAACCTGGTCTAAATGGTTTTTTGCGTTTATTATAAGTACCCATTATTTTTGCACAAGGGATAAAGCTTTTATTTAAGGCAGTCGGATGGTTATCATCAACCTTATAAGGCATCATGGCATTATTAATAAAAATATGTTGATGTGCATAGATATCTCTATCTGTACCGAAACCTTCGTAGTTGTTTTCTTTTTTTGCAGATGCATAGATCCAGCCGCGCTCAATACGATTAAAAGGTAATTCTTCTCTATTATTTGCAACAAAATACTGACGCATTTCTGGGCCAATACTCTCAAGCCAATATCTCAGGTGCCCAACAATTGGGAAATTGTGGCTTATGGTATGGCCTCTTTGAAAAAAGATATCGCGTATTGCAACAATAGCAAGTGCAATGATAACCCAAAGCCACCACGAAATTGAGCTTAAAAATGAAAGCATAGCATCCATATCATTAATTATTTAAATAATCTAAAGTGAGTTGTGTGAATGCTTTTACACCAAGTAGCATACTGCTATCGTTAATTTTAAAATCTGGGGTGTGGTGTGGAAACGATTCTATGTTGCCTGGTGTCATTCCTCCTAAAAAGAAAAAAAAACCAGGTACCAATTCTTGATAATATGAAAAATCTTCACCTCCTGTAGTAGCTTTTCGTATTCGTACATTTTTAGTACCAGCAGCTTTATGTAAACTAGGTAACATTTGATCTACCAAGTCATGGTCGTTATATGTTATCGTTGTATTGTTTTGAAAAGTAATTGTTGCTTCTCCGCCATAAGCTTTAGCCAAAGTCGTAACCATTTCGGTCATTCTACGTTCTATTAATTCTTTCATATCTGGATCTAGAGTTCTCACAGTTCCAATCATTTCAGCTGATTCAGGTATAACATTAAAACGTGTGCCAGCTGTTATTTTACCTACAGTAATTACAGCAGCTTCATCAACTAATTTCGATTCTCTACTTATTATGGTCTGTAAACCATCAATAATTTTTGCTGATATTAAAATAGGATCTACACCTAACCATGGTCTACCACCATGAGTTTGCTTTCCTTTAACGTTAATAACAAAACGCTCAACAGATGCCATAATCCCTCCCTTTTTATAGTAGATAGTGCCAACATTATAATTAGACCTAATATGCAAACCAAAAATAGCATCTACTTTAGGGTTTTCTAAAACACCTTCTTTAATCATCAGTTTCGCACCACCTTCCTCACCTGGAGGCGGACCTTCTTCAGCAGGTTGAAAAATAAACTTCACAGTTCCTTTTATTTTGTCTTTATGTTTAGATAAAACTTCTGCAGTCGCCATTAAAATAGAAATATGAGTATCATGTCCACAAGCGTGCATAACACCAGTTTCCGTATTTAAGAATGTTGTTTTTACTTCAGATTTAAAAGGTAAATTATTGCGTTCTGTAACTGGTAATGCATCAATATCGGCTCTCAGTGCTAAAACTTTACCTGGCTGATTACCTTTTAAAATAGCTACAACTCCTGTTTTTGCTATTCCTGTTTCAACGTCTAAGCCAAGCGATTTTAAATGTTTTGCAATCTTTTCGGCTGTTTTAAATTCTCTGTTAGATAACTCCGGATTTTGATGAAAATGATGTCGCCATTCAATTAATTTACCTTCAATGTTTGCAATGTCTTGCTCTAAAGAGTTTTGAGCAAACACAGAGGTAGAGACGAGGAGTATTAGTACTAAAAAGAATCTCATAGTTTTTAAATTTGCACTAAGATATTGAAAATTGATAAAACAGAACTCTTAATACATTGTTTATAATTAATGTCGATTCTATAAGGAAAAAACTAAGACAATTCTTAATTTTACAGTTCGAAAAATTTAGCAATTGGAAAAGTATCTTAGTCAATTAAACGAAGCACAATTAGAACCAACTTTACAGAAGGATGGACCAATGATCATTATAGCAGGTGCAGGTTCTGGTAAAACGCGAGTACTTACGATTCGTATTGCATATCTGATGAGTAAAGGTGTAGATGCTTTTAATATTTTAGCATTAACATTTACCAACAAAGCAGCCAAAGAGATGAAGGGCAGAATTGCTGATATAGTTGGAGATGGTGAGGCTAAGAATTTATGGATGGGAACATTTCACTCTGTTTTTGCTAAGATTTTACGTTTTGAAGGTCATCATTTAGGTTTTCCTAGCAATTTTACTATTTACGATACTCAAGATTCCCAGAAATTAATGGGTTCCATTATTAAAGAAATGGGACTAGATAAAGATATCTATAAAACGAAACAGGTTTACAGCCGCATTTCATCTTACAAAAATAGTTTAGTTACGGTTAAGGCTTATTTTAAAAACCCAGATTTAATGGAAGCTGATGCTATGGCACGACGGCCAAAAATGGGTGAAATTTATAAGGAATATGTAGAGCGCTGTTTTAAAGCAGGCGCGATGGATTTTGATGATTTATTGTTAAGAACCAATGAGCTATTAACGCGTTTTCCTAATGTTCTTGCTCAGTACCAAAATAAGTTTCGTTACATACTCGTAGACGAGTATCAAGATACAAACCATTCGCAATACTTAATCGTGAGAGCTTTAGCAGATCGTTTTCAGAATATATGCGTTGTTGGTGATGATGCTCAGAGTATATACGCATTCCGTGGCGCAAACATTAATAACATTCTTAATTTTCAAAAAGATTATGATGATGTAAAAATGTATCGACTAGAACAGAATTACCGTTCTACTAAGAATATTGTAGGTGCAGCTAACTCAGTTATTGAACATAATAAAACCAAAATCGATAAAATTGTTTGGACTGCTAATGCTATTGGTGAGAAGGTAATAGTACATCGTTCGATGACAGATGCTGATGAAGGTAGATATGTCGCGAGTACTATTTGGGAAACAAAAATGAATAACCAACTGCATAATAGTGATTTTGCAGTGTTGTATCGTACAAATGCCCAATCTAGAGCGATTGAAGATGCATTGAGAAAACGAGATACTCCTTATCGTATTTATGGCGGCTTATCATTTTATCAACGGAAAGAAATAAAAGATGTTACAGCTTATTTGCGTTTAATACTCAATTCGGCTGACGAGGAAGCATTAAAACGAGTTATTAATTATCCAGCAAGAGGTATTGGCCAAACAACCATAGATAGATTAGTTGTTGCAGCAAATGTTACTGGAAAAACGATTTATGGTGTTTTAAAGGCTATTGATACAACAGAAATTAATATTAACAACGGTACTAAAAATAAACTAAGAGATTTTGTAACGCTTATAGAGAGTTACAAAGTGATGAACCAAACGGCAAATGCTTTTGATTTAGCCGAGCATGTTACCAAAACAAGTGGTTTAATTAGAGAAATGAACAAGGATGCAACTCCAGAAGGTGTAACGCGTATCGACAATGTTCAAGAATTATTAAATGGTGTTAAAGATTTTGTTGAAGGACAAATTGAATTAGCAGATGCAGGAGATTCTTTAGCCGAATTTTTAGAAGATGTAGCTTTAGCTACAGATTTAGATGCAGATAAAGGAGATCCAGATCATGTGGCTTTAATGAGCATTCACATGGCAAAAGGGTTAGAATTTGGGCATGTATTTGTTGTTGGGATGGAAGAAGATTTGTTTCCAAGTGCAATGAGTATGAACACTAGAAGTGAGCTAGAAGAAGAACGTCGACTATTTTATGTAGCTTTGACAAGAGCAGAACAACAAGCTTACTTAACATATACCGTTTCTAGATACCGTTGGGGAAAGTTAATAGATGCTGAGCCTAGCCGATTTATAGAAGAAATTGATGAAGAATTTATAAATATTACAACACCTTTAAAAGAACAACGTTTTAACCCAATGCTAGATGCTTCAATTTTTGGAGATATAGAACCAAATAAAATACGCTTCGCAAAGCCAAAATTAGCCAAAATGCAAAAGAAAGACAATAAAAAGAAACCAGAAAATTTCGTTATAAGTACTCCAAAGAAACTGACACTTGTTGATAAAGATAGTGAAGCAGCAAACGTATTTGAAAGTAAGCTTGCTGTTGGTAACTTAGTGAATCATCAACGTTTTGGTAGAGGTGAAGTCATTAAAATTGAAGGTAAAGGTGGAGATTTAAAAGCTGAAATTAAATTTAAAAATGGTGATACTAAGAAACTCTTACTAAGGTTTGCGAAACTAACGGTACTCGGAGCTTCTTCTTCTTCTTCTTCTTAATATCAAAAAAACTATTTACTATGAAAAAAGTAATATTATTTCTAGTTCTTTTACAACTAACAGTTTCTTTTGCGCAACGACCAAATGGAGGGCTTGGTGGTAATACAAGGCAAGCTTCAGCAGGTCAAGAAAGACCAGAGTTTGAATCTACGAAGGTTGCAGGATTTATAGAATACGATTCAAAGAAAGTTTTAAAGAAACTTAAGCTAAAGAAAGGTGACTCTATAGTTAAGCAGATAACGGTACATATAAATACTTATAATGCTAAGATTACTAGTATTAAATTAGAAAATAAAGAGTTGCTTGAAGGTTTAGATATTGTTGTTAATCAAAACATGGAAACAGCTATGAAGACTAGGAATAGAGAGCTAATGGGAACAACCATGAAAATGGTTCAAGAAAAACTGAAACCTATTAGAGATAAAATCAAAGCACAAGATGACGAATTAAATGTGTTTTTTGAGCAGAGTTTAACTGATGACCAAAATAAAAAGTGGTTAGACTATCAAAAATCGGAACGCGAAAAGTTAATGCCAAAAAGACGTCGAGGAAATGATGCTAGAAATAGACCTGACGATCTAAATGGTAATCAACGTAAAAGAGGTTAATTAACTAATTTTTTTTGATATCTAAGTTTTATCGCTTTTAGATAAATTAGGCTAAAGCGATAGTTTAAGGCTTTATACGAACTATTACATTTTTTCTTTTTACTATATTTAATATATGGCTGAATTCATTAAAATATATCCTGAAAATCCCAATCCAAGAGAAATTCAGAAGGTTGTTAAAGTCTTAAAGAAAGGTGGGTTAGTTATATACCCAACAGATACAGTTTATGGCTTAGGTTGTGATATTACGAATATTAAAGCTTTAGAGCGTATTGCTAGAATAAAAGGGGTAAAGCTTGAAAAGTCAAATTTCTCATTTGTTTGCGAGGACTTAAGTAATCTTAGTGATTATGTAAAGCAAATAAATACAACGACATTTAAAATACTAAAACGCGCTCTCCCTGGAGCATACACATTTATTTTACCAGGCTCTAATAATTTACCAAATCCTTTTAAGAAGCGTAAAACAGTAGGTATAAGAGTACCAGATAATTCAATAATTTTGGCTCTTATAGCTGCACTTGGAAATCCTATTGTTTCAACATCTATTAGAGATGATGATGATGATATTTTAGAATACACAACCGATCCAGAACTAATTCTTGAAAAATGGGATAGTCGTGTAGATATAGTCATTGATGGTGGTTATGGTGGTAACGAAGCATCTACCATAATAGATTTATCACAAGAGGAGCCAATTATTATAAGAGAAGGAAAAGGGAGTTTAGAAATCTTTTAAATCTAAACGGGTTTAATTCTAACAGGTTTCTTTAGACTATAAAATAATACCATTGCAACGGCTCCTGTTATAAAAAAACCAATAAACAGAGGGAGAACTGAAGTCTTTACAAAACTTCCAATGTAATTGGCAATTGGCACAGCCATCAGCGTAGAAATAAATCCATTTAATGCTGCTCCAATACCTGCTATATGTCCCATAGGTTCCATAGCTAAAGCTCTATAATTACCAAATAAAAAAGCGACGCTAGCAAACTGAAGCATAAAAAAGACAATCAGGATTTCAATTCTTGGGTTTTTACCAGACCAAAATAAAACCACATATATAAACGATACTGATACAAAAGCAATTAAGGCTAGATTCACTAGATTTCGCATTCCAAACCGCATTACTAAAGCACTATTTAAATAGGTAGATAAACCTATAGTAATCGCTAAACTCGCAAATATGTAAGGGAAGTATTCACCTAAATTATATTGTTCTTGAAAAATCTGTTGAGATGTACTCAAATACACCATAAACGAGCCTGTAATAAGACCAGAAAGTAAGGTATAAATAATCGCTGGTTTTAGTTTTAAAAACTCAATGGTTCCTGATTTAAATATCGAAAGATTAAATTTTTTCTTGTATTCGTCGTGCAGTGTTTCAGGTTGTCTCCGCCAAAACCATACAATTACAGCAAGCCCAAAAATAAGCGTGAAGTTAAATATAGATTTCCAACCAAAAGTGAGTAATAAAAATTGACCTAACATTGGTGCAATGACAGGCACTAAAATAAAGGTCATTACCACAACAGAAAGAATTTTAGCCATATGATCTCCACTGTAAGAATCCCTAACGATAGCAATACTCATAGTTCTAGGTGCGGATAAGCCAATACCTTGTAATACGCGACCAAAGAGCATCATTTCAAAATTACGTGTGGTAACACAAATAATAGACGCAATCACAAAAACACCAAATCCAATATAGATCACAGGCTTACGTCCAAAACTATCTGATAGTGGACCGAAAATAAGCTGACCTACGCCTAATCCTAAAAAAATTGTAGTAATTAATTTTTGGTTTTCAGTTGCACCTAAACTACCGATGTGATTTCCGATAATTGGTAATGCAGGTAACAAGGCATCAATAGATAATGATACAATAGACATTAATGCGGCCATTAAGACCACAAACTCAAGTTGCGACCTGTTTTTATTTTGCATGGCGCAAAAGTAAATCAATTATTGCCTATTTTTGAAAAGAAGGGAGACTAAAATCAGGTAAACATTTTTAATACATATAGCGTATGGTAATTGATACATTAATAAAGTTATTTAACAGAGATCTTAATAAGTTGAAAGCTGAAATTACGGCTTATGATAGTGAAACTAATCTTTGGAAAATTGATAAATCTATAACTAATTCGTCTGGTAATTTAGTGCTTCACTTAGTAGGTAATTTAAATCATTTCATTGGTTCAGTATTAGGAAAAACAGGTTACTTAAGGCAACGCGAATTAGAATTTTCTTTGAAGGATGTTCCGAGATTAGAATTACTAACTCAAATAGAAGAGACAAGAATTATGGTAGAGCAAACCTTAAAATTATTAAAACAACAGGATTTGCAAAATGATTATAAGATTGAGGTATTTAAAGAACCAATGACTACAGAATTTTTTCTGATACATTTATCCACGCATCTGGTTTATCATCTTGGACAAATTAATTACCATAGACGTTTACTGACTTAATAGTTGTCTTATCAATTTGAAAATAAATTATAAAGGCAATCGATTAATTCTGTTGGAGGCTTTAGACAGATGTATATTTGCAGAAAAGAAATAATAAAATGCGTCATTTACAAGACCAACCTAAAAAATCAAAGAGCGTCAAACCAAAAGTTACTTTAAAAACAGCTTTCAAAACTATTATTTGGCCAAGGCGTAATTTAGTGTTTTTTGGTTTACTACTTATTGTCATTAGAAGTTTGTCTGGTCTTATATTACCATGGCAAAGTAAAGTCTTATTAGATGAGGTTGTACCTACTAAAGATTACGACCAATTATATGTTTTAATAGCAATTGTAATTACTGCGATTACAGTTCAAGCCGTAACATCGTTCGCATTAACAAAAATTTTGAGCGTACAAGCACAATATCTTATTAGCGAACTTCGCGCGCAGGTTCAGAAAAAAGTATTGTCTTTACCGATTAGCTTTTTTGATAATACAAAATCTGGAGCCTTAGTATCGCGTATTATGAGCGATGTTGAAGGCGTTAGAAATCTAATAGGTACAGGTTTGGTGCAACTCGTAGGTGGCACCTTCACGGCAATTGTATCGATGATTATTTTAATAAAATTGAATGCTTGGATGACACTCTTTGTATTTGTACCGCTTTCTATTTTTGCATTTATTGCTCTAAAAGCCTTTAAATTTATTCGTCCAATATTTAGAACACGTGGGAAGATTAATGCTGAAGTTAAAGGACGATTAACAGAAACCTTAGCTGGCGTTCGCGTTATAAAAGCCTTTAATGCTGAAGAACAAGAAAATAAGGTATTTGAAAAAGGTGTAAATGACATTTTTCAGAATGTAAAAAAGAGCTTAACAGCGACAGCATTAATGACAAGTTCTTCAACTTTTTTAATTGGTGTAGCAACAACAGGCATTATGGGAATTGGTGGTTATTATATGATTGAGGGTAGTATGACTACTGGTGAATTTCTTTTCTTTACATTAGTACTTGGTTTTATGATTGCACCAATTGTTCAGATGAGTAATATTGGTAGTCAACTAACAGAAGCTTTAGCCGGTTTAGATCGTACTGAAGAATTAATGAATTTGACTGCTGAAGATGATGATGAAAATAGAACTATTGAACTCGAAGATTTAAAAGGGGAAATAGAATTTAACGATGTATCTTTTGAATATGAAGAAGATAAAGAAGTATTGCACAATATTGATTTTAAAGCGAAGTCAGGTTCTGTAATTGCATTAGTTGGAAGTTCTGGGTCTGGTAAATCTACCATTGCTGGTTTATCTGCAACGTTTTTAAACCCTAAGTCAGGAATTATTACTATAGATGGTGAAGATTTATCTAAAGTGAAATTGCAAAGCTTCAGAAAACATTTAGGTGTTGTTCTTCAAGATGAATTTTTATTTGAAGGTACTATTAGAGAAAATATTATGTTTCCAAGACCTAATGCAACCGAAGCACAATTACAAAACGCGGTAAAAGCAGCTTATGTTAACGAATTTACAGATCGTTTTGA
This sequence comes from Winogradskyella sp. UBA3174, assembly GCF_002364335.1. Lineage (GTDB taxonomy): Bacteria > Bacteroidota > Bacteroidia > Flavobacteriales > Flavobacteriaceae > Winogradskyella. Next base: position 125,783 of record NZ_DEXW01000080.1, read on the forward strand.
TGGTGGTTTAGAAACGTTAATAGGTGAGCGTGGTGTTAAGCTTTCTGGTGGTCAACGTCAACGTATCGCTATTGCAAGAGCTATTTTGGCAGACCCTAAGATTATTATTTTAGATGAAGCAACATCAAACTTAGATACAGAGAGCGAAGGTTTAATTCAGAAAAGCTTATCAGAATTAACTAATAACAGAACTACGATCGTTATTGCACATAGACTAAGCACTATAAAAAGAGCGGATCAAATTTTAGTTATCGAAGCTGGTCGAATAGTAGAACGAGGTACGCACGATGAGCTATTGGCAACTAAAGGACGCTATTATGATTTATATACCTTTCAGGCAAAGATATAGTGTTAAACATTATTTAATTTGGTTTAGATAGATTGTATTTATATAATTTAGAACTTCTAAAGATATATAAAGTATGAAATTTAGAAATTCAGTTATCATTTTAGTGTTGTCAATGATTTCAATATTAAATGGTGCTCAAGACCTAACATTCGAAGAATAGAAACCAAAGTCTACATTAGTTGTTTTAGGTAAAAGAATTAAACATGACAAGTTTCCAACCTATTTTAGAGTGTTAGAATCTGATGATGAGTATTTTCCTTATCACAAAAATATCATGCCTTTTGGACAATGTATGGCTTAGACTTATCTAATGAGGTTTAAAAAAAAGTGTATTATAAAAATGCCTTAGGGATTATACCAGGAATTGATAAAAGTAAATTCACTAAATAAGTATGAATCTAGAATTTGATAATTATAGAATAGCAATTTTAGGAATTGAAGAAGGTGAGGCATTCTTCAATCTAATCGACACAAATAGAGCTAGACTAGAAGACTTTTTTGCAGGAACAGTTTCTAAAACGCGCACACTTGCCGATACTTTAGAGTATTGTGTTGAAATTCAAAATACAATTAAATCCAAAACCTATTTTCCATATATGATTACAGATGTGAATACTGGTGAATTTGTTGGACTAGTGGATGTCAAGAATATTGACTGGAATGTTCCGAAAGCAGAACTAGGATCATTTATTGATAGTCGATATGAAAGTAAAGGCATAGTTTCAAAAGCTACAAAATTAGTTGTGGGTCATATTGTAGAAAAGCACAAATTCATCAAACTATTATGTAGGGCCAATAGCAGAAATAAAAGTAGTATTGCTGTTATTCTTAAAAACGGATTTGAGCTTGAAGGTACCATTAGAAAAGACTATAGAACTACAAAAGGGGAGATTGTAGATTTAAATTATTATGGTCGTGTGTTTTATTAAAGCGGAATATTACCATGTTTTCTTATCGGTCTATTTACTTCTTTATTCTCAAGCATACTAAACGCTTTTATCAATTTACGTCTCGTATTCTGGGGTAGAATTACTTCATCTATAAAACCACGTTCAGCAGCACTATATGGATTAGCAAAAAGTTTGGCATATTCAGCTTCTTTTTCTTTCCATTTTGCTTCTTTATCATCAGCAGAAGAGATTTCACGTTTAAATATAATTTCTGCAGCACCTTTAGCACCCATTACTGCTATTTCAGCATTTGGCCAAGCAAAGTTCATATCTGCACCAATGTGTTTAGAGTTCATAACATCATAAGCACCACCATATGCTTTTCTGGTAATAACGGTTATTCTTGGAACAGTCGCCTCAGAAAAAGCATATAAGAGTTTTGCTCCGTTAGTAATAATAGCATTCCATTCTTGATCAGTTCCTGGTAAGAAACCAGGCACATCTTCTAATACTAATAAAGGAATATTAAAACAATCACAAAAACGTACAAAGCGTGCTGCTTTTTTAGAACTATTTACGTCTAAAACACCAGCTAAAAACATAGGTTGATTTGCAACTATACCCACACTTTTTCCTCCTAAACGTGCAAATCCGACGATAATATTCTCAGCATAATTTTTATGAATTTCGTAAAAGGAATCTTCATCGATAATACCTCCAATTACTTGGTGCATATCGTAAGGCTTATTTGGGTTATCAGGAACTATAGTTGCTAAAGTATCTCTAATTTCTTCTTTTAAGTCAAATTCTAATTCTTCTGCTTTTTCTCTGTTGCTTTGAGGTAGATAACTTAAAAGTGTTTTTACATCTTCCAAGCATTCAACATCATTAGTAGAGGTTTTATGAGCAACTCCAGATTTTGATGAATGCACACTCGCTCCACCAAGTTCTTCACTTGTTACTTCTTCGTTAGTTACGGTTTTAACAACATTTGGACCGGTTACAAACATATAGCTTGTATCTTCTACCATTAACGTAAAATCTGTCATTGCAGGAGAGTAAACAGCTCCACCAGCACAAGGGCCCATTATAGCCGAAATCTGAGGAATTACTCCAGAGGCTTGTACATTTCTGTAAAATATATCTGCATATCCACCAAGTGAACGTACACCTTCTTGTATTCGGGCTCCGCCAGAATCATTTAAACCTACAATTGGTGCACCAACATTAACTGCCATATCCATGATTTTACAGATTTTCTCAGCATGTGTTTCTGATAACGAACCACCAAACACTGTAAAATCTTGAGCAAACACATAAATTAATCTTCCGTTTACTGTGCCATAACCTGTAACTACACCGTCACCATAAAACTGCTGATCTGCCATTCCGAAATCTTTAGTTCTATGTGTGACTAAAGCTCCAATTTCTTCAAAAGAACCTTCATCGAGTAAGTACATAACGCGCTCTCTTGCTGTTAGTTTTTTCTTTTGGTGTTGTTTATCTATTCTAGCTTGTCCTCCTCCTAATTTTGCTAAGGCTAGTTTATCGTTGAGTGTTTTTATTTTGGAATCCATAATTTAATTTTTTTGTCATGCTGCGCTATGACGCAGAATCTAATTTATTCGTGTGGATTCCGCACTTAATGCGGAATGATAGTACTAATTAGGTAATCTTAATAGTTTTTGTTCTTCTAAATAGCATTTCATCGCAATTTTCGCAGCAATTCCAGCTTCTTTTTTGTGTTGTTCTTCTAACAGGCTAGGTGAGTAGTACTTCTTTACAAAATGGGTGTCAAAGTTTCCGCTTCTAAAAGCTTCGTGTTCACAAACGAATCGTCCAAAAGGTAATGTTGTTTCTACACCTTTTACATGGTAATTATCTATAGCCTTAATCATTAATTCTATGGCTTCCTCACGAGTATCTCCATAAGTAATTAGTTTCGATAGCATAGGATCATAATAAATAGGAATATCCATACCTTCTTCAAAGCCATTATCTACCCTTATATTATCCCCTTCGGGTAATTGATAGACTTCTAAATTCCCTACGCTTGGTAAAAAGTCATTCATAGGATCTTCTGCATAGACTCTAAGTTCTAAAGCATGACCATTAATTTTTAAGTCTTCTTGTTTAATATTTAATTTCTCTCCACGTGCTACTTTAATTTGAAGTTCAACTAAATCTACTCCAGTAATCCACTCAGAGACAGGATGTTCTACCTGTAGTCTTGTATTCATTTCTAGGAAATAGAAATTCAGTTGTTCGTCTAAAAGGAATTCGACAGTACCAGCTCCAATGTAATCACAAGAACGTGCCACATTAATAGCGGCTTGTCCCATTTCTTCTCTTAATTCTGGTGTTAAAACAGCAGAAGGTGCTTCTTCTACTACTTTTTGATGACGACGTTGCACAGAACATTCGCGCTCAAAGAAATGAAGCACGGTACCATGCATATCTGCCATAACTTGTATTTCGATATGACGAGGTGAGCTGACATATTTTTCAATAAACACAGAACCATCACCAAAGGCTGACGTTGCTTCACTAATCGCTCTATTCATTTGCGATTCGAATTCTGCTTCGTTTTCTACAACGCGCATCCCTTTTCCACCACCTCCAGCAGAGGCTTTAATTAAAATAGGAAATCCAATTTCTTTTGCAATTTTTTTAGCTTCAGGAATATCTGTAATAGCTTCATCTGTTCCAGGAACCATTGGTATGTTATAAGCTTTGACGGTTTCTTTAGCAGCTAATTTGCTACCCATAACCTTAATGGCTTTAGATCGTGGGCCAATAAACATAATACTGTTGGCTTCACATAATTCTGCGAAATCAGCATTTTCACTAAGAAAACCATAACCAGGATGTATGCCTTCTACATTTAAAGATTTGGCAACTTCTATTATTTTATCTCCTCGTAAATACGATTGGTTAGATGGAGCTAGGCCAATACAAACCGCTTCATCTGCGTATCTTACATGAGGTGCGTTTCTATCTGCTTCAGAGAATACAGCCACTGTTTTTATTCCCATTTTTTTTGCTGTTCGCATGACACGAATAGCAATTTCACCTCTATTTGCAACTAATATTTTTTTCATTCTATTCAAATTCTATTAAAAGTGAATTTTTATCTACGGTTTCTCCCTGATTCACAGCGATTGTTTTTATATGACCATCTCTTGGTGAATTAAGAACATTTTCCATTTTCATGGCTTCGAGAATTAATAAAGGCTCATTTTCTTTTACTTCTTGACCTTCTTTTACATTAATTTCTAAAATTAAACCAGGCATAGGAGCTTTAATGTCATTGATTTGTTTGGATGCACCAATTTCAAAACCTAAGGCTTCAATTTGTTGATCTAAAAGGTTGTTAATAACAACATCGTAATCATTGTTATTTACCTTAACGGTGTATCTTTTTTTATTAAAATCAGACTCGATTATTGAAGCTTTAATTGAGATATTATCTTGAATAATATGATAATTATTTACAGATGTTTCAATAACATCTAAACTATCTACAATGTCTTCGGATAAGTCGAAATTGTGAGATGCATTAACTTTTGCTTTATACATAAAATGAATGTTTTTAAGTAATTACCAAAACATGGCTATTCTGAATGCAAAATATGAAATTTATAAGATTTAATTTATCAATTTCTTATGTTTATTGTTTTTTTTAACTATCCTATTTAGACGATACTGAACACAAGTACACAATACTGATATATGTATTTAAAAGGTTTTAAAATTTGAATTATCTTGATGCTTTTTAATGGCTTTTTGAGATAGAACAATACCAACGATTAAAGACATAAACGCTCCGAAGGCTATACCAGGAATAAAGCTAATAAATAAGAAGAAATCATAGGCGCCATGAAATAATACCGCTAATAATAAACCAGCCATATTAAGTTGAAATCTATTTTTAGCAAATTTTGCTTTACCCATGTAATAACCCATAAGTATTCCGAAAGTGGCATGCGCAGGCACCGCAGTAAACGCTCTTAAAATAGCAGTTTCGTAACCTCCTTGATACACATACATTATGTTTTCTGTACAAGCAAAGCCCATAGAAACCATTACAGCATAGATAATACCATCGTAAGGTTCGTTAAAAGCTTTTCTCGGTTGGTTAAAGTATTTAATAATAACATATTTACTAAATTCCTCTGCTAAAGCGACGACAAAGAAGGCTTGAATGAATTGCTGCCAAATACTATACTCATCGGTAAGCGGAATAAGTTTTCCTGTAAATAGATAAAGGACTGATACAATAATTATACTTAAAATTGCACCAAGAAAAAAGCTAGCTATTAGTAACCTTTTAGGTTCTTTTTCATATTTATCTTGAAAGTAAATGTAGATGATAATGATAAAAACTGGTGCGATGGCGTATAAAAGTAAGCTCATTATTAGAGTCGTTTTTTTATAGCTTCTAAAACAAATGTATAGTAAGACGAGTTTGTAGCTATAAAATGATTGTTAGTTTTACTATTTTTGAGAAGGTCTTTAAACAGATCAATCGAAACCAATTTTAAGGCTTCAACTTCATCTTCTTGAGGAATAAGTTGGTTTAATTGAGTGTTTAACTCAGCTATATAGATTTGATGAAATTCATTATCTTGAATAGTATCATCTTTATAAGAAGACTCGTATAATCTTATACCTATTTTCTGCAGGCTTTTAGGCTGTAATTGCAGTCCAATTTCTTCTTCCGTTTCTCTTAATGCAGCTTCAATAAATGTTTCACCAGTATCTATATGACCTGCTACAGAGACATCCCAAAGTAATGGGTAGATGAGCTTTTTGTGAGAGCGTTGTTGTAAAAGAATATCGCCACCAGTTGTGTAAAGCCATAAATGAATGGTGTTATGGTACCAACCGTTTTTATGAGCTTCGGATTTTAAAGCACTTTTACCTGTTGGCTCTCCTTTTGAGGTGACAATGTCTATATATTCATCCATAAAATAAATAAACCTGCTAGATTTTAAACTCAAACGAATTGAGTACAAAAAATCTAACAGGTTTAATAAAGATTATTTAAAGTAACTAAATGTTTCTCCGTCTTCTATTTTTAATAACGTTTCATAAATTAATTTAATAACGTTCTCAACATCATCTTTGTGAACCATTTCTACAGTAGTATGCATATAACGAAGCGGTAAAGAAATCAATGCAGAAGCAACACCACCATTACTGTAAGCAAAGGCATCTGTGTCAGTTCCTGTTGCTCTAGAAAGTGCAGCACGTTGAAAAGGGATTTTCTTCTCGTCTGCAGTATCTGTAATTAAGTCTCTTAATTTTTGTTGTACGGCTGGTGCGTAAGCTATAACTGGTCCTTTTCCGATTTCTGCTAAACCTTGTTTTTTAGGATCAATCATCGGAGTTGTCGTATCGTGTGTGACATCTGTAACAATCGCAACGTTTGGCTTAATGGTTTGCGTAATCATTTCTGCACCTCGCAGTCCGATTTCTTCTTGTACAGAATTTGTAATGTATAAACCAAATGGTAATTTCTTTTTATTTTCATGAAGTAAACGTGCCACTTCAGCAATCATAAAACCACCCATTCTATTATCTAATGCACGACAAACAAACTTATCTCCATTAAGAATATGGAATTCATCAGGATAAGTAATAACGCACCCTACATGGATTCCCATTTTGTCAACTTCAGCTTTATCTTTAGCACCAACATCTATACAGATATTATCTGGCTTCGGAGCTTCTTCCTTCACTTTACTTCTGGTATGTATTGCAGGCCACCCAAAAACACCTTTAACAATACCTTTTTTAGTGTGAATATTTACGATTTTACTTGGTGCAATTTGGTGATCACTTCCACCATTTCTAATCACATAGAGTAATCCATTATCAGATATATAATTAACGTACCAAGAAATTTCATCAGCATGTCCCTCTATAACGACTTTAAATTTTGCTTTAGGATTAATTACAGCAACCGCAGTACCATAAGTATCGGTAATAAACTCATCTGCATACGGTTTTAGATAATCCATCCAGATTTTTTGTCCTTCCCATTCGTAGCCTGTAGGTGATGCATTGTTTAAATATTTTTCTAAAAAGTCCATTGACTTTTTAGTTAGTAACTGCTTTTTAGCCATGTGTGTAAAATTTTCATTAAAAATAATAATATTAATATGAATTTAAGGGTAATGGTAGTATAAATTCTTAATTTTGAATGTTACTTAAATCGCAATATTGGAACGGTTTTGGTAGTAAAAACAATAATGAAATATACTTATTACTTAGCGTTATTATTTTCTGCATTTGTTTATGCACAAGAAGATCCTGTAAAACAGGACACAACTCAGTTACATTATTTATATATTGAAGGGGATTCAATACCTGTCACTACCATTGAATTAGAAGAAGTTCTTATGCTTCCAAATTTGAAATTTGACGATAGAGATGCTAGAATACGATATATAATCTTAAGGCGAAAAACACTTAAAGTGTATCCTTATGCTAGACTTGCTGCAGAACGATTAGAAGCTTTGCAGAAACGTTTAAACTCATTAGAACGTAAAAGGGATAAGAAGCGTTATGCTAAAGTGATTCAGAGATATATCGAAGATGAATTTTCTTCGGAATTAAAAAAATTAACTAAAACAGAAGGGCAAATTTTAGTAAAACTGATTCATAGACAAACAGGAAAAACAACATTTGAGTTAATTAAAGAATTACGAAATGGTTGGCGCGCCTTTTGGTTTAATAGCACAGCAAAATTATTTAATATATCGCTCAAAAAAGAATTCAGTCCAATAGATGAGAAAGAAGATTATTTGATTGAGGATATTTTACAGCGTGCATTTCAAAATTTACAAATAGATCGTCAGAAGCCAGCTTTTGATATCGACTTTTACGCTTGCGTTAATAAATGGTCAAAACCAAAATCGAAAATCACATCTAAAATCAAAGGTTAAATGCGTATTCAAACCAAATTCGAAGAACAACTAAATGCATGGACACACGGCATAGGTGCCGCTTTAGGAATAGCTGCGTTAGTGTTACTTATTACAAATATAGATAACTCTAAACCTTGGAGTTTGTTTAGTGTTATAGTTTATGGGATTTCTATTATTGTATTATTCTTAGCATCTACATTTTACCATGCCGTAAAAGGAGAGAAGCGGAAGCACTATTTTAGAATAGTTGATCACATTAGTATTTACTTCTTAATAGCAGGAACGTACACACCAGTTTTATTAATTGTATTAGCAGATAGTTTCGGCTGGCCTTTATTTTGGACGGTCTGGGGAATTGCTGCTTTTGGTGTAATTCTAAAACTCTTCTTTACTGGTAAGTTTGAAATCTTTTCGACCCTTTTATATTTAGTAATGGGTTGGTTAATTGTATTTGACTTTTCTAATCTTTCCGAAGCTATTGGGTCAGATGGTATTTTATGGCTATTTGCAGGTGGCTTATCCTATACGGTTGGTATTATTTTCTATGCAGTGCAAAAAATACCTTATAATCATGTAATTTGGCACCTATTTGTTTTAAGTGGTGCTGTTTGCCACTTTTTTATGATATTT
>NZ_DEXW01000005.1 GCF_002364335.1 Winogradskyella sp. UBA3174
CTTGTCCTTAACCGTGCACGTTGGCAGCAACCTAAAAAGCAACTCGTAAATAAAGAACAAAATTTAATATGAAAATATTATTAGCATTCACTCTTTTTTTAGGTTTGACCTTTATTTCGTGTAAGGAATCATCTTCTAAAAATAATCAGGCAAATCAAAAAACCAATAATGAAACAACGAACGAACCTTTAATCGACAGCTTGATAATTTATCAAACAGAAAATCTAATAATTAAAAAACTATCAAATCATATTTATGAACATATTTCCTATTTAAATACGGACGATTTTGGAAAAGTTGCCTGTAATGGTATGTTAGTTATAAATGAAAATGAAGGTGTTCTTTTTGATACTCCAACTGACAAGAAAAGTTCGATAGAATTAATCAATTTCGTAACTAAAGAACTAAAATGTAAAATAATAGCTCTTATCCCAACTCATTTTCATAACGATTGTGTTGGTGGATTAGCAGAATTTGAAGAACATAATATTCCAACTTATGCTTCTAAACAAACTATAGAATTATTAAAAGAGAATGGTCAAAAGTTCTCTCAACCAATAAAAGATTTTACTGATAGTCTCACATTAGATATTGGAAATAAGAAAGTTTATGCGGATTACTTTGGAGAAGGCCATACAAAAGACAACATTGTAGGTTATTTTCCAAATGACAAGGCAGTTTTTGGCGGCTGTTTGATTAAGGAGGTTGGAGCGAGCAAAGGATATTTAGCAGATGCCAACATTAATGAATGGTCAAAAACGGTAGTAAAAGTTAAACAGAAATATCCCAATGCCAAAATTGTGATTCCAGGACACGGAAAATGGGGCAATACTGAATTATTTGATTATACAATAAAATTATTTGAATAGAAAAGGCAGCTGCCAACACCGTATATAGCTCATAGCTAATTAGTTGCTCAATCGAAGTTAAGGCATATTTGGAAGTCCGCCAAATTTTTTAATTTGGCTTATTGATAAAAAAAGATAATAAGAAAATTAAAAAATTCGGCTCGTGCTTAACCGAAAATAATTTTATAATTTACGCGCTACGAGCCATATACAACACCGTTGTGTGTAATTTACCATCGAAATACAGCAAATTAACGTCTTTACTCCATATTTCGTTAATACCTCGTTAATAACGTTAGCCATTATTTGACTTTTTTGTTGTTTTTAAAATATAATTTAGCCGAATACTTTAATAATTAAAATTTTCAAAAATTAATGGTCGGCATTTTATATATAATCATTCCTATATTATTGATCTTAGGATTGAATACTATCCCAACAATAAGAAATTATATTTATCAGTATCTATCAGAGTTTTTAACTGCCTTTGGAGCTATTGGATTGACACTGATTGATATAATGTCCGATAGTGATAAAATTTTTGTGGGAGATAATACTTGGGAAGATTCTTGGGGTCTTTTATTAATTTTCTTTTTTATAATTCTATTATCTGCAATAGTAGTTAGTGCTAAAAGAAATAAGCATAATTTATCTTTGCAAGAACAAGTCAATCAGAATAAAAATTTAGAAAGAGAAATTGAATTATACCATAAAGAATATTATAATTTATGCAGTAATAATATTCTATACTTATTTAAGGGTTTTTTTACAAGTGGTAACGAAAGAATAAGCATTTATAAACATCAAGGAAGTCATTTCACTTTATTGGGAAGATATGCTAAAAATCCATCGAATAATAGTCAAACAACTTATGAATACAAAGATAACGAAGGTTTAATTGGTAAAGCATGGAATGAGGGAGAACTGACTATAAATGATGCTCCAAAATGGGTCAAAAATGGCAGGGAGTATAAAAAATTCATGAGAAATAATTGTAATATCACTGACTCCAGATTAGGAGCAATTAGAATGAAAAGTCAATCATTTTATATTAGAACCCTGAATGATGATAATACCTCAGAAAATCCAGATGGAATTATAGTTTTTGAATCTATTTCTCCAACTAAAATAAGTAAAGAAGAATGTCGGAACTTAATAAATGATAATGAACAAGCCGTATTATCTCTACTTCAAAATATGAAAAGCTTAACAAGAAAGGTTCAGTAAACTACACACAACATCGGTTAAGCGCAAATAGCGGGTATTCCAGTGAAAAGTGATATTTTAGAGACCAAGAAATAAAAACTAAGCCGACAAGAACGTGTCCCTACTCCACGCTACTTGCCTTAACCAAGACCGTTGGGCATAATTTTTTACACAACCTTTCGAAAATTTTACTATCTTATATATAAATGGAACACTTGAAAAAAATTATAGTACTTCTTATTTCCTTAATTGCTCTAAGTTGTAGCAAAAATGATGATGACAATATCGGTTCTATAGAAACGGATATTAATTTTATGCCAGTAGAAATTTATAATAATTCAAATATATCTGAAAATCCTGGTTTAAAACTTAAACTAATAACAAGAAAAGAATTTCCTTGCGATAATTATAGTATAATTACAACGCAATCTATAGAAGGTAATGAACTAATAATAAGATTTGAAGAAATCTCAGTTCCAACAACTTGCCTCACTGCCATTGGTCCAGCAATTTCTTACATTGATTTACCAGAAAAAATTAACGAAATAACTTTTATCAATGGAAATACTATTGACAAGTATTCAATTTCAATAAATGAAGAAAAGATACTTATAAACATTATTGATAATAATTTTACGCATTTATTATTCAATCAAACTTTTAGGTATCCTCACAATTCATTTGCTTATGTCTCTGGGACAAATACTGATAATACAGAAATTTATGACCAGTTTTTAGAAGTACTCAAAGAAAATCCTAATTTCACTGAATTTGACTTTGAAGGAGAAGGAAGAATACCTTATCCTACTTCTTCGGATGGACATTGGGTTAACCAGCCTTCTAAATACTTTAAATACACAGATTACGAAGAATTTGAAAATTTAAAATCAATACTCGAGAACTTTTCAAGAGAAAATATTGAAGAAAATTCAGGTGTTTCTATTTCAATTTATGGCTGGGACAATATAAGTTATCATAGTTGGCTAAGTAACTAAAAAACTATGCCCAACATCGTTTAACAGCAAATAGCGGGCATTGTGGTGAAAAATGTTATTTTAGAGACAAAGTAAAAAACAACAAAGCCGACAAGTTCGTGTCCTTACTCCACGCCACTTGCGTTAAACAAGACCGTTGGCTGTAATTTATTGTGAATAAATAAGTTACAAAATTGTATCCGCAACAGTTAAAGTTTATTAATTTTATAATAAACTTTAAAAAATGGAAAAAATTCCTATTGCCAAAATTGTTGAGTTCAGAAGAAAAAAATCTGAGAGTACAAAAATGACTCTTCTAAAAAACTTAAAAAAAACAAAAGAAAAAAAAGATAATTCAAATGGCGGAGACTATTGGACAACTTCAATAAGCTCAATAAGTCAATATTTTAAGGATGAAAATCAAGATATAATTTTAGATAAAATAGATGATTTATTAGGTAGACATGATTTGACCAAATCCAAAACTTCTAAAATTATGTATCAAAAAAATATCGAAATATTACATAATTTTGAAGATTTTAATTTTGAGAGTTTTAAACCAAAATCTAAGATTAAATATATTTCAAAGCCTGTAGAGAAATCGATAATTAAAATTTTAGACTTACCAATTCAAGTTAGACCGCAACATGTTTATACATATGAAGAGAATGGAATTGACAAAATTGGAGCTACATGGTTTGTTGCTAAAAAAGATGGATTTGAAACTGCAGAAATTGGAATTTTCACAGAAGCTTTATTTGAATATTTAGATATTAATTATTCAAATAAATATGAAATTGACCCAATATATTGCATAGCTATTGATGTTACAAATTTAATAGACGTAAGACAAAATCAAATATTTAAAAAAGAGGTTCCTTCTTTACTTAATTCCAGTTTAGAAGCAATTAAAAAGATGCTTTAGTGAAATAAACTACAGCCAACAACGGTTATCACAAATAACGGGTTTTATCGAAAAAGTGTAATTTAGTATCCTAAGTAAGAAAATACTTAAACCGACAAGTCCGCATCCCTACTCCCGCAACTTGTGTTAACCGAGACCGTTGTACACAAGCTCATGAAAACAAAATTATACATATTCAAAATTGTTGCTAAACATTTAAGTTTTACAAAAGCTGCCGAGCAATTGTATATTTCACAACCTGCCATATCTAAAGCAATTAAAAATTTAGAGCAAGAATATGAAACAACATTTTTTGTTAGAAAAAGGAACTCCATTGAATTAACATTAGAAGGAAAATCATTTCTTATATATGTCAATAAAATATTGGCTATATATTCTGAAATGGATGAGCAATTTCTACATAAAAATGACACCTTCCCGAAATTTATAAATTTTGGAGTAAGTACAACCTTATCCAATTATGTCATTCCTAAAGTGATAGCAAAGTTTAGAATGCAATTTCCTCAAACAAAATTTAATATAATTAGTAATAATTCTGAAAATATTGAAAATTTAATTTTAAATGAGGAAATCGATTTTGGAATTACAGAAGGGAATTTTTCTAACCCAAAACTACACTTTGAAAAATTTATAAAAGATGAAATTGTTCTAGTAACCAATGTTAACAATACTTCGTTTAAAAAAGGAAGTGTTGATATAAAAACGCTACAAAAGATTCCAATGATTGAACGTGAAAAAGGTTCTGGTACTAGAGAAATTATAGACACTTTTTTAAATGATAATCATATTTCAAAATTAAATTGTGTAGTAACATTGAACAGTACCGAAGCTATTAAAAACTATCTGTATAACTCAACTGACTATGCACTTCTTTCAATCAATGCCATTAAGGATGATTTGATAAATAACAAACTGAAGATAATAGACATAAAAGGCTTAAGTATTGAGAGATGGTTTTATTTTGTAAAAAGAACAGGTTATCTTTCTAGTTCTTTGGAAAATTTTGAGAAATTTATCCGTCTCAATTATAACTTTTAGTTATCTCCAATAACAAATTAATTTGCTTATAGGTTATTAATTCAATCTACTTTTGTATCAAATAGTACTAAATGATATGAAAGATATATTTTCAAAAACAGTTTACTTCCTTATAGTTATTGTTGCACTTTTAGGTGTTATAAACAGTCCAAGCGCCTTGTTACTTGGGTTTATATATACCATTATTTTCAATAATCCGTTTAAAGAATACAGCCATAAAGCAATCCATTATTTTCTAAAAATTTCAGTTGTTGGATTAGGATTTGGAATGTTTATCAAAGAAACTTTAGAAACAAGTAAAGAGGGATTAAGTTTGACTATATATTCAATATTTCTAACTGTAACGCTAGGTTTACTGTTAACAAGAGTTTTGAAATTAAATTTAAAACTTGGTCATCTAATCACATCTGGAACAGCAATTTGTGGAGGGAGTGCGATTGCTGCAATTTCGCCAGTTATTAAAGCTAAAAGTAAAACGATAAGTATTGCTTTAGGTATCGTGTTTCTATTAAATTCTATTGCATTGTTTGTATTTCCAGCAGTTGGACATTTTCTAAGTTTAACACAAGAACAATTTGGTTTATGGTGTGCAATTGCTATTCACGATACAAGCTCGGTAGTTGGAGCTGCATTAGGTTATGGAGATGAAGCATTAAGAATTGCAACAACAGTAAAACTGTCTAGAACTTTATGGATTATCCCTCTATCTATTTTTTCAATGTTTTTATTCAAAACAAAAGGTGAAAGAATAAAAATCCCATATTTTATTGTTTTATTTATTATTGCGATACTAATTAATAGTTACCATATTTTACCAGAAACAGCTACTAGTTTTATCGTATTAATGGCTAAGCGTTTATTAATAATCACATTATTTCTTGTAGGTTCAACCATTTCTATAAAAGATTTGAAATCTACTGGAATGAAACCTATTGTATTAGCGCTAAGTTTGTGGATTTTTATTTCAATATTCTCATTAATATATATTTTGAATTAAAGCAAATTCATAACAATTTGTAAATTAACTGTTAGATCCTCGCCTGCTTATGAAAACACTTTCATATTTTATACCTTCCCACGGTTAATGGTTATGGTTTATTTATTAAATTAGGCACTGAAGGAGTATAACTAATCAACAGAAACGTTGGTGACAATTATAACAATGAATTAAAAATAAGATAAGATGATAACAAAGTATAATGCAATAATTATTTCCGTTCTCTTTTTGATATTATCAGCTTGTTCTGATATTAAGAATAAAAAAACATCAGACAGTGAACAAAAAGCGGGTAATGATAAATTAACATCCGAAATTCTCGAGCCAGAAATTATTTATCAGCCTGCGGATGGAATTGTTAAAATATATGGTGCTGGAGGACCCCAACCTGCAATAATTGATGCAGCCAATAAATTTCAAGAAAAAACGGGTGTCAAAGTAGAAGTCATCTTTGGACCAGAAGCAAAATGGACAAAAAGCGCACAAAATGATGCTGATATAATCTGGGGAACTGCTGAACAAGGAATGACTGCATTCTTAGAAACTTATACAGAATTCGATAGTGATAAGGCAGAACCTGTTTACCTACGACCAGCAGTAATTGCTGTTAAAAAAGGAAACCCTAAAAATATTAAAAGTATCGATGACCTATTTGAACCTAATATAGGTATTGTTGTGGTAGAAGGTGCTGGAGTCTATAACACATCTGGTACTGGAGTTTGGGAAGACATTGTTGGGCGTAAAGGAAAGTTAGATGATTTAAAAAAGTTCAGAAAGAATATAGTTGCCTTTGCTAAAGGAAGTGGAGCCGGATTTAAAGCATTTAAACAACCTAATGCTGATGCCTGGATAACTTGGAACTATTGGGTTATTGACCACCCAGATGAAGCTGATATAGTAAAAATTGATATTGATCGAATCATTTACAGAGATTTAACTCTAGTCACAAATGATAAAGCAGATCCTGAAGCAAAGGATTTTATTGAATTTATGAAAAGTGAAGAAGGTTGGGTGTTTTTTGAAAAACACGGATGGATTAGATAATTCTTTTTGCATACAATTTAAAGGAACAAGTAATTAATCGATTTAGAAAGAAATAAAGGCTAATGCTTGTATTATTAGACCCACTAAAAATATTTTTAACGGTTTCTCAAACAATGTAGAAACATAAGAGGGATTGACCGAATATTCCAGAATATATGAATACTAATTTAACGTGTAATAATTAATCGTTAACATATTATACCTGCAACAGCTAGTAGTTTTATCGTATTAATGGCTAAGCGTTTATTAATAATCACATTATTTCTTGTAGGTTCAATCATTTCTATAAAAGATTTGAAATCTACTGGAATGAAACCTATTGTATTAGCGCTAAGTTTGTGGGTTTTTATTACATTTTTTCATTATTTATATTTTGAACTAAAGCCAGTGTACAACATCGTTTAACAGCAAATAGCGGGCATTCTGCTGAAAAATGTTAATTTTGAGACCAAGTAAAAAATAACAAAGCCGACAAGAACGCGTCCCTATTCCACGACACTTGCGTTAAACAAGACCGTTGTGCATAATATCCAACAGTGACTTTTCAGATCAATTAATAAAACATATATATCCAAATAGCCCTAGACATTCGAAAATTAAAAGAGCTACAAACAACAGCAATAACTGATATGATGAAAAACACTTTTAATGGTGATAAATCTAAAAACATCCAGAAGACTACTAAACTAGCAATCATCTCTGCAACAGCAATAGCATAACTGACAAACATAGCTCCAAAGAAAAAGCCAGTTTCTTTTTCAAATTTAAAATTACAATCTTTACACTTATCATTCATTAACGGCATGCGGAATAGAAAAATATTTCCTTTCGTTTCAAAAATATCTCCATTTTTACAATTAGGACATTTACCTTTTATAACACCTTCTACTTTATTCATATTCCGATTAAATTTATATCACAAATTTAGCAGCAAATCCAGGATTGAATGATATATTTTTTACGCTCATTTTTGTACTTTTGAGACATTTACTATGAAAATAACTGTTTTAAATATTGATCAATTCAAAAACTCCAAGGTTTTAAAAGATGTCTATGTAAACACTTTTTCACAACATATCAATTTGAATCAAGATCTAATTAATAAACCCCACAGCCATAATTTCTATTTGTGTGTTTTATTTTCGGAAGGAACTGGAACACACGAAATCGATTTTAATTCATATTCTATAAATCCAGGAAAAGTTTTTTTCTTAAAACCAGGACAGACACATTTCTGGAAATTTGATACACAACCAAAAGGTTTTATCTTTTTTCATTCTCAAGAATTTTATGAAATGACATTTGTGAACCATAGACTTACCAATTTTCCGTTTTTTTATTCCTATCAAAATCCCCCTGTAATTTCATTGAAATCAAATCATCACGATCTTCAAAAAAAATTCAAGGATTTATATCAAGAGTATGTTGATTCAGAAATCTTTAGAAACTTGAAAATAGTAAATATTATAAATGATATTTATATTGATCTAACCAGAGAATACACTTCCGATCTCGATCTATCAAACAATTCTCATTCCAGCTATCTACATATCTTAGAAAATTTTGAACATTTATTGGATCAATCCTATGACAAGCAGAAATTACCCAAGTTCTATGCTGACAAATTAAACATCAGCACAAAGCACTTAAATAGAGTAGTAAAAGAAACAATTAATAAGACTACTAATCAAATGATTTCTGACCGAGTGATTTTAGAGGCAAAAAGATTAATTGTACATTCGAATAGCTCGTTATCAAATATCTCTGAGACTTTAGAATTTTCAGATTATGCTTACTTTTCAAAATATTTCAAATCTAAGGCAGGAATAACACCTACGAACTTTAAAAAGAAGTATTCACAAAAATAATTGAGGATAGATACTATGCACAACATCGGTTAAGCGCAAATAGCGGGCAATCAGATGAAAAGTGTTATTTTAGAACCTAATTAAAAACCAACAAAGCCGACAAGAACGTGTCCCTACTCCACGCTACTTGCCTTAACCAAGACCGTTGTAGAGCATATTTAAACAAGAGAATTTTGCATAAAAAAATGTCTGACAGATCAATTTTATTACTCCTATTTTTAATTTCATTGCAATCCTGTTCCGTATTTAATTCTGGACTAAAAACAACAGAAAAACCTACAGATTCAGAAATGGTAACTTCCGATATTGACCATTTTTACAATGCTTTTGATTTGGCTATAAAAGATTCAGGTAAAGCAGAACAAATTTTCAATAAGTATTATTTCAAAAAAGGTTCTAAAGGGTTGAATGATTTCTACAAAACTAAAATTCAATCAAAGAAAAAATTTTCAGAATTTATCTTAACATTTAAATATTATTATCAATCCATAAGAATGGATATAACCGACTTAAAGGATTTAGAAAATCAGATAAAACAAAATTTTAATGATTTTGAAAAGCTTTATCCAGAAGCTAAATTTCCAGATGTTTATTTCTTAGTAGGAAAATACCAATCCAACGGTACAATTTCAAAAAATGGATTATTGATTGGAACTGAAATGCTTGCCAGAACTCCAAAATCAGATACCGCCAAATGGAATGATGATATTCTAAGAATAAGTATGGAAAGAAAACATATTCCAGTAACTGTGAGTCACGAACTCGTTCATTTTAATCAAGATAAAATGAAAGATGGAAACACATTACTCTGGAAAAGCCTTAGAGAAGGTTCCGCAGAATTTATAGCAGAGTTAATAAGCGGAGAAACAGATGCAAACTATAAAAAGTTTAAAGGCAAAGAATTGAAAGTTTGGAACGACTTTAAAAACGATAAAAACAAAAGTATATGGAATTCTTGGCAACAAGAAAGTAAATCAAGACCAAGAAATGCTGGTTATTGGATGGGTTATATGATTTGTAAAGCTTATTACGAGAAAGTCGGAGATAAAGAAAAAGTTGTCAAAGATATTCTCAGTATTCAAGATTACTCTCAATTTTTAAAAGAGAGTGAAGTTGAGAAATATCTTCAAAACAAATTTGGAACATAAATACGCTCTACAACATCGGTTAAGCGCAAATAGCGGGCATTTGATTAAAAAGTGATATTTTAGACATCAAGTAAAAACCAACTAAGCCGACAAGAACGCGTCCCTACTCCACGCTACTTGCCTTAACCAAGACCGTT
>NZ_DEXW01000006.1:0-8708 GCF_002364335.1 Winogradskyella sp. UBA3174
ATGTTTAAAATTATGTAGCCTTTATTCAGGACGGGTCAGAATTGCCTATAACGTGTTTGTATAAGGTTAGTTGCGTCTTTTAAGAGGTGAATTAAGTAAATAAAACACTAACCAAGAAAGTCCGTTTGGACTTTCGTAAATTGGCTAAAACCAGCAATTAATTTTTATACGGTGTTAGCAAAATTATGGTTTCTCCGTTCAGATTGCGTTTCCGGGGTTTTTGTTCCGTTCAGCTTTTAAAACCCGACTTCGTTTTTGCTGATTTTTAGTTTATAATTTGATTTAGTTTGAGCACATCTTTAGGTTTTGTTACCAATAACCTAATTTATCCTTTTTTGCAGCAATCAATAAACCGGGCTCTATAAGAGCTGTTATAATAAAATGAGCAACTATGCACGGTGCTAAACTACGCTCTGAGACTAAGTACACAATGGCTAAGGCAAAGCCTAATAATGATGTAGAAATAAAAGCATTTATTCCAGCCTTAATATTTTTTATTCCCCACATAAGATGAATAATACCAAAAGCTAAACCCGATAATATAACCTGCCATATAATAGAGAAATCGTGCGAGTTGAGATAATCCATAATCCATTTTCTGTAAATTATCTCTTCCATTATCCCTGCAAAGACAGCTGCAAAAATTGTGACTACTTTTAGTCTATCCATTCTGAACATATAGTACTTTACTTCTGATATTTTTGCTGCACTAAAGCAATATAAAATTACTATTAGTAGAGCCAATGCCCAACTTAAGGCAGTCCCACTATTACTATTTGCAAACCCTAAATATGAAATAAATCCCATTGGGTCAGAAAAAAAACTAACGACAACAAATGAACCCCATAAAAAAATCATGAAAATTAAAATAATATAAATTGACTTATTATTCATAACATTATTATTTAAAATCGTAAACTATAAATATACCGTACTGCTCTCACTGGCCCTTATATTAATAAGCAACTTCTTGTGCCATTTGGGAATATTTTTGCTAACGGTCTCGGCTATAGTTAGTACGGGATTAAAAGAAAATAAATTTTCGATTAAGCACTTAGCCAAAACTTTTTATTTTGTTTTATCTTTTTATTTCTAAAGCCAAATCAAAAGATTTGGCGGACTTGGTTTAAAACTCCAAACTTTGGGTTAAGCACCAAAACCCGTATTAATTATAGCCATTGTTGGCAATAGTATTTATTATTCTTAATTTCTCTTCAGAATACTATTTTTTAGATATATTGTTAGTTATCGATTTTTTATAAACTCTAAAGTGAAATTCAAAACACTATCATAGTCATTCAATTCTTGACCAATTGTATTTCTTATCCAATAATCCGGTTTAATACCGTGACTATCATTTTTATAATCTACGTTCATTTCCCAAACAACCAGAGGTATTTTTACCTTTTGTTTAGAGTAAGGTAAAGTAATAATATAAGATATTCCACTTGTATTCTGAACCTTATTTCCACCTACTTCTTCTCCTATAAAAATTACATTTCTATTGTTCTTTAAAAAAGAGGTAAATTCGCCTGTGGCAGAAAACGATTTACCATTTATAAGTATATAAAGTTTTCCTTTAAAGTTATCTTTTTTTGGTGAAAAGACATCCATTCCTTCAATCTTTCGCAGGCTGTAATGATTATCCATTGTTTTTTTTAACTTAAGCCAGCTAAATGTATTTAGCCAAAACACACCCTGATTACTATAATACTTTTTGTCTTTAATCTTCTTAGTAATTGTATAAACATCTTTATACATAACAAACTCTTTATCTAACAGATAAGACAAAAGCTCTTGAGTAGGAAGAGCATCACCTCCACTATTATCTCTAACATCAATAATTAAATGTTCAATTGTATTATGTTTAATTTTTTTAAATGATTCTTCTAAAAAACTTAGATAGTTTTCTTTTTCTAATTTTCTTTCTGAAAAAGTAGAAAATGTTAAAATACCTACCTTATTGTTTATTTCAAAACTCAAAGGTTTTTGTTTTTTACTCTTTTCGTAAGCATTAACTACTTCATCATTCAATAATGTGCTTTTTAATTCAATTTGAACATTTTTATTATCCTTACTTATAGTAATTGTATGATTAGATTTTGAGCCATAAATTAATGCGTAGTCTAATCCAAATAATGAAGATAAATTTTCATTTGGAAAAGTTAAATTATCACCATCTCTTGTATAATTTTTGAGTAGTGAATTATATATTTCTCCTATTGGTTGCTCATCAATTTTTAAAATCTGTAATCCTAATAAATCCTCATACCCTTTTGCAAAAAAATCACCTACATAAAATGAATCTTTATATTTATATAGTTGTATTGGAAGTAACTTGAAATCTTTTTTAAGTTTTGGATATGGGATGTCCGTATGTCCGTTTTTAATAACGCTATTTAATGGAGTTAATAGTCTATAAAACTCAAAGGTTCCCATAGAATCTTTCAAGTTTTTCTGAGTTTGTATAAACCAATCATCTATTATCTTCTTTGAAGAATAAGTATATAAACCTCCGTGGTTTTTTTCTAGATTCGATTTTAAAATAGCTAAGTCTTTTTCTAGGTATATTTTGCTGATTTTATCTTGAGAATATCCTACTTGAAAGAATAAAATATAAAATAGCGTAATAAAAATTGTTTGCGCAAAAAAAGGTATGTTAGTTCTGATCATACTGATTAAGTGTTATTGATTATTAATATTTGTAATTTTATATTGATTTTACACTGTAGAAATTATGAACGTTATTAAGGAAAAAGGATTCTAAAGTTTGAAATCAAGTAGTTTTACTGAATGCAAAAATAGACCAGAATGTCTAATGTTTAGTTTCGATTTGTTAGCATTGAAGAAATTGGTACTTATTTATTTTTATTCTTGTAGGCTCGTGGAGTTATTCCTGTGAATTTTTTGAATACTTTGTGAAATGTTGTTTTTGAAGAAAACCCAGCTTCAAGACCTATTGATTCAATATTGTATTTATCGAAGGTATTATCGTGTAACATTTTTTTTGCTTCTTCAACTCTATATTGATTTACATAGCTTGAAAAATTATCTTCGGTATTTGAATTAATAATTTGAGATAAATATCCTGCGCTAATACCTAATCTTTCAGCAGTAGATTCTCTAGTAACATTTGGGTTTCTATATTCATATTCTTCTTTAAATAGACTTTCGAATTTTTCAAAAATAGTATTAGAAGAATTAGGAGTTTTAGATATGTTTAGTTCTTGAGTTTTTAATATTTGTTTTATCTCATTTGCTTCAGCATATAATTTTCGGTTGTAAATTGTATAATAAGATACCCAGTAAAGAAAAAAAGAAATTCCAATAAATAGTATGATTGTATAATAGCTTGCTTTTTTAGTTACTAAAATACCTTCAGTAAAATCGAGAAGAATCCAAAGACCAATT
This sequence comes from Winogradskyella sp. UBA3174, assembly GCF_002364335.1. Classification (GTDB taxonomy): domain Bacteria; phylum Bacteroidota; class Bacteroidia; order Flavobacteriales; family Flavobacteriaceae; genus Winogradskyella. Next base: position 3,412 of record NZ_DEXW01000006.1, read on the forward strand.
AGTGAGCTTAATATAAAATGCAATCGCCATAACCAATTTTTCGACTTTTGAGAATCAGAATTTTTTAAGATAAAATATAGGTAGGTCATTAAAAAAAAATTATAAATGTAGACCAGCTTACTTTCAAGAACAAATAAGCTAAATTTTATACGAGAAAAAATTTCGTTTGTAAAAATGAAAATATCAAAATCTCTCTCTAGATTATGAATGGAATTTAAGAGTAGTGATGCAATAAAGGGTAAATACAGTAATTTAAGTTCATTATATGTATTAAGATTATGGTTGATGCTTTTTATAACAAAAAGGAAAATAAAAACGGGAGTAAGAAATACCCATTCTATATTGTCAATTATTCTTAATTTTTTATTCTCTTCATAAATACCTACTTCTGCAAGTAGTCTATTGAGCATTAATAGAGAAATAGTTAAAATTGCATATCCTAAATATTTATTTGTAATGCTTTTTAATGAGGGTCTAAATAATATTGCTAGTCCAAGGAAAAATCCTAAAGCAACATTTATGGTAAAAAGAAACAATAGAAGTTTCATTTAACTTTTATATGATTTGAAGTTTATATTATTGCCAACGTTTTGTGTATGGTTAGTTGGGTGATTGAGCAACTAATTTAGCAAATAAATCACAGATAGAATATTCCGCAGGAATGTTCGTAAGTCGGCAGTGACCTAGCAATTAATTATACACGGTGTTACCTACTGTTGCTTGTCTAAAAACAATGATACTTTATCAAAATAAGTTTTGCCTCCAACTTTCCAAACATTAGTATGATTAGCAGAATCAATTTCTATAAACTCTTTATCAGTACTTTGTATTTTTGAAAAATTATCCTTTCCGTATTTTATATTAATACGCTTATCATCATTGCCATGTACAATTAAAATTGGTTGCTTTATGTTTTCGCAGTATTCAATTGGTTTTGCTTCATTTGGATTGAATTCAGCAATGTTCCCAGTTCTATTAACTAAATAATTTGAAAAAGGCGCAAAGCTGAAACCTGCATGTAAGTCAAAATAATCATTCACAATAGTTTTGAAATCTGAGAAAGCACTCTCTATAATTCCAAATTCTAGACGATCGTCAATTCCCATTGCTTGCAGGCCTATTGCTCCACCTAATGATTGTCCCCAAATACCGATATGGTTCAAGTTTTCATTTTCATATAAATAGTCAACTAATATTTGAATATCTTTTTTTTCATTTACTCCAAAAGTACAGAATTGCCCTCCACTTTCGCCGTGAGCTATCAAATCTAGCGCAACAGAGTTATATCCATTTTTAGACAAAAAATTGCTTAAATCAATAAAGTATCCTTTATTAGACCTTATTCCATGTAATAAAATAACTGTACTTTTTACGGAATCTAAATTTGAATAAGTTAACCTAGCTGATAACTTAACATCATCAAACGAATTTATTGATAGAGTTTTACTTTTTATTTCTAAGTTTTGATCAGTCATTAATTGATGACTAATATTTTTATTTCGCTTGATGAGACCAACAATTGGGTTTCTTATTTCAGAAATAAGTCGTGGAATGAAAAAGTGAGTTAATAAAAACCCTAGAATTATTAAAACTAGTAAAAGGGGTTTGATAATTTTAGTTCTGCGTTTGTTTGGCATATTGTAGGTAACGGTTAGTATATCAAAAGTAGGGCAGTTGGTAAGTATTTAACTTTCCGTAAATCAAGAAGCCATGTTTTTAATTTTTTCTTAACTTTATTATTAGTTAAAATACAAATTAAAAACATGGCGACCCCGTAAATAAGCCCAAGCCATTGGTCAAGCAATAATCGTCCTATTTTTTATATACATTGTTAGCAAAAGTTTTTGTCCACCCAATTCCAATCTGATATCCAGATTGAGCTTTGTCCTTAATAAAAGGTAGAAATGTAGTAAGTCCAATGCTATTAGAATTATTAATCTTGTATTTTGGTGAAAAAGAAAATCCATAATTAAAGAAAACTTCATTATTGGAATAATCTCGTTCGAAACCTATTGTTTCATTTACCAAAGTACCTTTTGTATGGGCATAACTTAAACCAATTGGTACTTCAAAATTTAATTGGACTTTATTAAAATTTAACGAATACCCAAAATTAACAGTTGGTATTAATCGCATATCAATATCATCTACTAAATAAGCATTTGATTCTGATTCTCCTTTAAAATCGAAATAGGCAGTTAGAGCAAAAGAAATCGTAAAATAATTTGTTTTATTAGACAGCGGTACGATAAATTTGCTGTAGCCTCCGTAATATAATGATTCATCGCCTGCTCCCAATACACCTACTTCTAAAGAGTTGTTGTTGGTTTTTTGAGCGTATAGCGTGTTACTGATAGATAACAAACCGATAATTGTAATTATTCTAATTACTGAATACATAGTCTAATCCTTTTTTAAATATTGTATGTGCAGAACCCGTATGTCCGCTTTTTTCTATTAATTCATTTTTATGCTTAAAATTCGGATAGTTTCTATTGTCTATACGCTCATTCATTTCCTCAAAAGACGCTAGCATAACTCCTCCTTCTAAGGTTCCCATTCCATTATAAAATGTTACATCTAAGTCAATGTTTTCATTTGCATAATTCTGTTCATATTCGAATATAACACCTGAATCATACCAATATGATGTGCCACCCGCAATAAATTTATTGAATGGGTTATCTTGCCTATTCTGTGCCATAACATACTGTGTGAATAACCCACCAAAAGAATGTCCAATTAGTGTTTTATTATTTGAGGGGTCTAAATTATATCTTGATTCAAGTTCAGGTATTAGTTCTTCTTTAATAAACTGATAAAAGTTATTAGCACCTCCAGTACCGTGATCATACGATGTTGGCGTATAATCTCGATTCCTATTTTTATTGTTTCCAATAGATATTAAAATAGAAGGTGGCATACTTCCGTTCTGAGTTTTATCGGAAATTAGATTTGCTATAGCATTGAATCGAGTATCACCATCTAAACCAATTATCAATTGATTGGAAGAATCATTGGAATAATTTTCTGGTAAATAAACATAAATAGGATAGCTATCGTTAATAATGTTTGATTGTAGACTAAATTTTTCGATAACTCCAATGATCTCTAAATTGTCATCATTTGAGCAACTCAAAAGTAAAGGTAGAAATAAAAGATAAATAAATTTCATAATTCAAAGTTTGCCACAAAGGTGAAACAATTCTAAGTCATAAAACTTATTTTAAATCAATAAACGAATTTACTTTTTTAGATATTCCTTTTTTACTCTGCTATAAGATTCAGGTGTCATACTTAAGTAATTTGCAATTAATTTTTGAGGTATTTCTTCTATGAATACTTTAGATTTTTCAATTGTTTTTAGAAATAATTCATACTTTTTAAAGACATCTTTGTGTTGCAAGAGTAAAGACCTTTTTTCACGCTCTGAATGTACTTGTTCAAATAGCTTCGTGTAGATGTAGCAAAAAGGTTGGCTTTTTAATAGTAATTTTTCAATATCTTGTTTTTTAAAATAAAGAATTTCTACATCAGTCATTGCCTTTTGTATTTGATTTGAAGGCGAGTTTTCTATATAACTAGTTAAATTGTTAAAACTCATACCGGAAAGCGAAAAATCAATTGTAAACAACTCCCCTTCAATTATTACGTACTGATGAACAAAGCCTTTAATTAATAAACTAGTTTTTGTTTCAACTTGACCAATATCTAGAATAATTTCTCCCTTTTTGTATTTTTTCTTTTTTAAAATTTCAGCTATGGGCTTAAACTCCAATTCTGTAAGAGGGTACACAGTATTTAAAAAGCTATATAAAATATTTTCTTCTTTTGAGAAAGCTTTATTCATTTGTAGGTAGGTTGATTAAATTTTTGCTAACGGTTTTGTATAAGATTAGTTGAGCGGTTAAACACGTAATTTAGCAAATAAACAATGAATAGAAAATCTGAAAGGATATTCGTAAATAGTCTAGCACCAAGCAATTAATTTTATATGGTGTTGGCATTTCGTTATTTTTTTTCCAATATTTTTATTAATTCAAAACATAGTGGTATCACTATTTCACATATTTGGATTGAATGCTGATACATTTAAAAGTATCATTATACCGTTTTTTCCTTTTAGTCAAATAACATTGCTGATGAATATCCACCGGTTCCAACATTATGTCAGCAAAAAATGTTTTTAGATTGATATTTTAATAAATTTAGTTTACAGCTTTAATACTAAAAAATTGTCAACACTGTCTTGAAATCAAGAACTTTCGTTAGTTCGATATCACAAGGCAATTAATTTTGCAAGGTGTTACAAATACTTTTTTAGTTTATATAAAAGAGGTCTGGAGTCTTTGAACTATATGCCTAGCCAAACATTGAATTCACTTGTGTTGTTTTGGCTAGTCCTTACTATTTTACTTCCAGCATTTAAATATACGGATACTGTATTTTTATTATACCTTTCTAACTTATCAATAAATTTACGCTGCACACTTTCGCTACGATTAATTCTGAAAAACTTTTTAGGATCTAAAAAAACTTCTATTTGTTTAAAGACTGTTTGAGGCATTATATGCCGCTTGTTCATTTTGTCAAAAGCAAAAATGATTCCATTGTCTGCCTGAAAACAAACAATATCTTCCACTTTTAAAAAGTAGATGTCTTGGTGTGTTTTTATGGCGAACTGCTCTTTGTATTCGATACTGTTTTCTTGATTGTCTTTTAGTAAATGATTTATGGTGCCCATTAATTCATTATAGTTGGCTGATAGATTCCCTTTTAATCGGATAAATTTATCCCAAGCGTTTGAAAACCGTTCAAACGAATATGGTTTTAAAAGATATTCTATTCCATTAGCTTCAAATGCCTTCATTAAAAACTCATTGTAGGCAGTAGCAAAAATGATTGGGCAATTTATTGAGAGGTCTTTATAAACTTCAAAAACGTTCCCATCTCTTAATTCTATGTCAGAAAAAATAAGATCAATGTTATGCGTTTGTGTTAAGAGAGATTTGGCATCCGCAACGGTTTCTAGCTCAGCCACAATTTCATAGGAATTACAAGCCTGCTTAAGATATCTTTTAAGTTTTTTTCTAGCAGGAGCCTCATCTTCAATTATCAATATTTTATACATCTGTATTCTTATTTATAAATGGCAACGTCACTTTAAATTGCATGTCATTTTCTTCAATCTTGATATCATTACTTCCTAATAAAGTAAATTGAGTCGACAGGTTTTTAAGTGCCCTACCACTAGTTTTTTTTATATGCTGCTTTTTAATCTTATTATTCGTCACCTG
>NZ_DEXW01000006.1:8909-9708 GCF_002364335.1 Winogradskyella sp. UBA3174
ATAGCGTTTTCTATTAATACTTGTAAACAAAAGGGAGGAACGAGTGTTTCTGGCGTCTTATTGTTTTGATTGATTTCTAAAGAATAACAACCCAAATATTTCTCTTCCATTAACTTAAAATAGCTTTTGGTAAACTGAATCTCTTCTTTTAAGGATACCAGTTTTTTATCTGATGTAATTAAAGAATAGCGATATAGTTCTGAAAAATGATGCAGAAAATTACTTGCTTTGTCTTTATCTTCTTCAATAAGTTGATCTAGTGTATTCAAATTATTAAACAAAAAATGCGGGTTTAACTGTGCCTTCAGTTGCTGAATTTTACTCGATGCCAATGCTTTGTCATATGCATTCATTTCAAGTCTATACGTATTGTTCTCCTTTGAATACAAATGGGCTAGATATAGGCTACCGAATAAGACAAATTCAATAATTTTGCCAATATTAACGATTATTAAAGTTTGATGATTAAAATTTTTAGACACCGTATCAAAGATTATTGATATAATAATCCCTAGGATATTTGATGCACAAATGTATAATAGGAATGCGATGCCAAAGTACTTTAAGTACCCTTTAAGGCTAGAAACTTTTTGCACATTCTTCTTGCGCATATAGCTTATGATAACTTTTATGAAAATAAAAATAATAAAAGCATCAAAAAATAGTGAAATTGGTCCGTCTGGTAAAAAAACCACATCAAATTTTTGACCTATGCTAATTCTGTTTTTTACAACAATCACATAGCTTACAAGAAAAATAAATAGGATAAAGTATGTATCGAGCTGTAAAAATTTTAATA
>NZ_DEXW01000006.1:9920-10336 GCF_002364335.1 Winogradskyella sp. UBA3174
TCTGGCCATGAGTTGGTTACGTTACCTTCGTCATCATACACCTCTAGTTTTACATTGTTGTTTTTATCAACATAGAACTGAGCTTTTGGTTTTCCGTTATTTCCAAATAGAAATAATCCATTTTTTTTACCTCTCGTTTTTCCTAGCAGTATCCTTGGCGTCCCCCCTATAAGTCCTTGATCTGAATATTCTCTGTATTTTTGTCTTCTTAATTTTTTGTCTTTAATACTATCTAACGCTGCAAATATTTTATTTGTTTCTTCCCGAGATGCGTTTGCAGTTCGGTCGCTAAACATTAAAGCACTCGATACATTTCTTTTATCACCTATTTCTGTATCACTTGTTAAGAGTTGCATCACTTGGTCGCCGTCATATCGATCATATGTTAATGACAGTCCAGAACTATGCCCATTTTC
>NZ_DEXW01000006.1:10446-11260 GCF_002364335.1 Winogradskyella sp. UBA3174
CGTTTTTTTCTGTTTTTATTTATGGCTTTATCATTGATTATAGTTTCTCCATTTGGAAACTGTGCTACATTGGTAATGATCATTTTAACAGTACCGTCAGCTTCTACAATGTTAATGCGCTCCACATCAATAGTTCCGAATTTTTGATTTTCATTCGTTTTAAAAGCAAACAATAGTAATGCTGTCATAATAGCTACCGTGCTGACTGCAAATGTTCTTAGTATTACTAATTCTCGATTTAATTTTTTCATTGTCTCTAATTTTAATTGTTTAATTATTTGATACAATGGTAGCGGTATAACCGAATCTTAACAAGTACTATATAATGAATGCAGGAAAAAAGCCGTTGAAATAAGGAAAAAGTAGGTTCAGTGATTTTTAAAATTTCTAATTAACTTGATTCAATATTTGAAATTAGGTGTACCCTTTTTTAAATGTGAAAGGGTTTCTTTGTTACACTACTAATTATTCCTTTTTATAGGGTATCTCTGTATAACTAAAACACTGCCAAGACTATCTTAAAACCAAAGGGTTATGTTAAATTAGCCTAACCATTAAATTCTTCTTTTAAAGTGCATACTTTTAATGTACTAATTGATGGCCGTAGAATCAGTACTCTAAAGTATTTTGAGTGTGCTATTGATGTGCTTAACAATTCTCGGTGTGGCGGAAACTTTTAATTGAAGGGTTCGCGTTGTGACGTCTAATTGCTTTGTTGTTTTTTTACATAATGTTTAAAATTATGTAGCCTTTTTTTAGGAAGAGGTACAATGAATGCCAACGTGATGTGCATGGTTAGTTGCGTGGTTAAGCA
>NZ_DEXW01000022.1 GCF_002364335.1 Winogradskyella sp. UBA3174
ATTTATATATTTGACCGCTACGGTAAGTTGCTGAAGCAGATTAGTCCGACAGGACCAGGTTGGGATGGAACGTTTAACGGCAATATGATGCCAACCAGTGATTACTGGTTTACAGTAGAGTATGACGAACCACTGACCAACCAACGTAAAGAACTTAGAGCCCATTTTACCTTGAAACGATAAGGTTATAATAATATGTATAAAAGCCATTGAAATTTATTCAATGGCTTTTTTTTATTGAACCCGACCAATCGAGATAAGTTGATACAAATAAACTTATAATGAATATTAATCAAGACAAGAGGTTTAAGTGCGCTGAGTTGACTATAACTGAGGCTTTATACGAAGTAGATAAAGGTGATTAAAAGGACTGTTAACTAGTTATGCGGAAAGCCTTTATAAATCACCTAAATTATATAGGGGCTATAATATTTATATGCTTCTAAACTCAAAGAGTTGCTTAATGGACTTACTATGTAAATACTGAATTTTATTTTACAAGTATTAATCAATAGTAGTGATTCTAATTTTAAAGAATAAAAAAGCCTAAATCTATAAATAGTTCAGGCTTAATAAATTTATGTTTTTTTATCTAAATATTAAAAGCTAGTGTCAATATTACATCAGTAAATTTCGACTGTATAGAAGCAGAATCAGTTAAACCGACAGAATATAGTTGGAAGTTTATATCACGTTCTGCTTGGCTAAATGCCATATCTAAACTAAAGTCACCAAAGCTATAGCCTAACCCTAAAGAATAACCTGTTAAGTCACCAAAAAAAGTATCATCTTTATATGGGCTTTCTTCAAAACGGTAACCACCTCTAAAACTAAATTGCTTAACACGATATTCACCTCCTAGTCTATATGATGCAGCAGTATCTAATTGATTACTAATACGATTATTCAGATTAGAAAAGAAAATATCTGAATTAGGTCTAAATTCTGCACTACTATAATCTTTAATAGAATAATCAAAACTTAATAAACCTTTCTTCCCAAATATGTAAGCTAGACTTCCAGTTACTTTACCAGGTGTTTGAAGTCTATATTCTTCATATATATTTATAACATTTGGATTTATAATTTGTCTAATACTAGATCCATTTTCAATTCGACTAGTCGCTAAGTACTGAGACGTTTCATCCGATATTCTAAACCAAGTAGGTGAATTATATGCTAAACCGACTCTAAACTCTTCCGTAATCTTAGCAATTCCTCCTAATTGAAAAGAGAAACCACTACCAGTTGTTAATAGATTATTTTCAAAATCTACATCTGTAACTAAAGAGTTTGCACTTGAATTAGATTCATTTAAAAACGAAGTGCGCTCAAAATTAATAAAGTGACTATTAAGATTTAATCCAAAATAAAATTTATCATTATAGCTAGTAGCAAAGTTAAAAGCTAATTTCCCATTATAACCTCTACTTGCATAAGAATAGCGTTGGTTATAATTTCCTGCATTTAAATCTATATTAGAAACGTAATCTGTTTCACTTGGTGTGCTTGCATTTGGGTCAATAATAAAGCCTTCAAATCCTAAAAATGCTTGTTGATTTTCAAACCCATTCGGAAGACCCCCTATAGCTGAGTAAGCTTCAGAAATTGTTTCTCCTGGTAGCGCAGAAATATCATCAATAAATTTACCTTGAGCATTCTGTAAAAAATAGCTACCTATTGAGTTATTTGTGTTTATACCTCTAGCAACCCAATTATCATCAAAATCTGCTGAACGATCGTAAGCGACACTTAACGTAAATTTCTTCCAAGGAGAATTTGTATTTGTGTTTTTGAATACAAAGGCAGCTCCTAGTTGATTTAAATCAATACTAGTGTCTGATGAAGAATTTAATCCATTAAAATAACTAACATCATTATTTTTTCGGAAACTTCCTAGAGATAAAGAAACATGACTATTATTAAAGATAGCTGAACCAGCAGGATTAATATTAACACTAGACATATCACCACCAAGTGCACCAAAAGCACCACTCATACCTCTAAATCTTGCCGAACCTTGAATTTCATCATTTGAGTATTTCACCGCATCTGTTACATTTAACTCTTGAGCAGAAATATAGGACGCACTAAGCAAGGTTATGCTTAATATAAGTATTTTTTTCATAAGTATTTTTTAAAATTTGGAATCAAATTAAAGCTTATCCTCTACCGCGTCTACTGCTGCCGGAAGATCTTGATCCACTAGACCTTGAACTTGAACTTCTAGAAGATCTTGCACTACTAGAGGATCTAGAACTTCTTGATGAACTTCTAGCAGAGCTAGAGGATCTACTTGTACTAGGTCTTGTTACTCTAGAATTACTACTTCTTGTAGAAGAAGAATTTCTTACCGCTCTAGAAGGTCTTGTAACACGAGAATTTCTTACCGTTCTTGAGTTAGAATTAGATCTACTCAACCTAGAATCACCTCTTGTCACACTTCTAGAATTAGATAACCTACTGGTTGAATAGTTTCGTCTAGACAAAGCAGAATTACTTCTATTAGTTAAAGCAGAATTACGCCTATTAGATACAGTAGAATTACCTCTACTCGATAAAAGTGAATTCCTCCCTATTGAACTTATACTGTTATTGTTAAGTAAAGAACCTCTGCGGCCTCCAGCGAAAGCATATCCATTTTGATTTCCAAATTGACCGTTATTCCATCCATTATTCCATCCATTACCCCAACCCCAAGGATTGTTCCAACCAAAGCCACCAAAACCTCCACCCCAGCCAAAACCTCCGTTCCAACCAAAGCCTCCATTCCAACCCCAAGGTTGTCCCCAGCCCCAATTGTTAAAGCCAAAGCCACCATTCCATAACCATGGATCATTCCAGCCCATCCAGCCGTTGTCTATAACATTTATAGTAACATTATCGTTGTTTTGTCCCCAACCTCCGTAAACTGGTCTTTGTTCTATAGTATCTTGTGCCCTCTGAACATAATTACCTTCGTAAGAATCTATATCTGTAAATATTTCTCTTTCTTCGGTTATAGCATTTACATCAGCAGAGTTTTCTGCAAAGTAATTTTTATAATAACCAGACTCATTTGTTGAAGTGGTTACTACTGGTTGCTCAGCTTCTACATTATCAGAAGCATAAATACCATCATTGTCATATCCTGCATATTGAAACGATCCACATGAAGTTAACAAGGCCGTTAGGCCAAGTGCAACAAAAAATGGCAATTTTCGTGTTGTAATAATTTTAAATTGCATATCTCTTTTATTTTATTGTTGAACATAGCAAAAATAGTTAGTTTTGCTGAACTATTTTTATATTTAACATAAGCGCAACATTTGTGCCAAAACACTAAAAATGAGTAAAAATCTTACGAGTAGAGCTGAAGATTATTCTAAATGGTACAATGAATTGGTGGTAAAAGCTGATTTAGCAGAGAGTTCTGCAGTTAGAGGTTGTATGGTTATAAAACCATATGGTTATGCTATATGGGAAAAAATGCAAGCTGAATTAGATAGAATGTTTAAGGAAACAGGGCATCAGAATGCTTATTTCCCATTATTTGTTCCTAAAAGTTTGTTTGAAGCAGAAGAAAAGAATGCAGAAGGCTTTGCTAAGGAATGTGCAGTTGTAACGCATTATAGGTTGCAAAATGACCCAGATAATGAAGGCAAACTAAGAGTTGACCCAGAAGCAAAGTTAGAAGAAGAGTTAGTCGTAAGACCTACTAGTGAGGCTATAATTTGGAGTACCTATAAAGGTTGGATTCAAAGTTATAGAGACCTACCTATACTAATTAATCAATGGGCTAACGTTGTTCGTTGGGAAATGCGTACGCGCTTATTTTTACGAACGGCTGAATTTTTATGGCAAGAAGGTCATACAGCTCATGCTACAAAAGATGAAGCGATAATAGAAGCAGAGCTGATGAATAACGTTTACGCTGAATTCGCTGAAAATTTTATGGCTATGCCTGTTATTAAAGGAGTGAAAACAGAGAGTGAACGTTTTGCTGGTGCTGTTGAGACGTATTGTATAGAAGCTTTAATGCAAGATGGAAAAGCCTTGCAAGCAGGAACTTCTCATTTCTTAGGTCAAAATTTTGCCAAAGCATTTGATGTGAAATTTACAAATAATGAAGGAAAGTTAGATCATGTTTGGGCTACCTCTTGGGGAGTTTCTACAAGATTGATGGGTGCTTTAATTATGACACATAGTGATGATAAAGGTTTAGTTTTACCTCCAAACCTAGCGCCATTTCAGGTTGTAATAGTACCTATATATAGAAACGATGAGCAGTTTGAGGCTGTTTCTGAAAAAGCCGAATCTATTCTTAAAGAGTTAAAAGTTTTAGGCGTTAGTTGTAAATTTGATAAAAGAACAACACATAGGCCTGGTGCTAAATTTGCTCAGCACGAATTACAAGGTGTGCCATTGCGAATTGCTATTGGTCCAAAAGACTTAGAGAATAACACAGTTGAGTTAGCTAGAAGAGATACATTAACAAAATCTATTGTTGAAATAAAAGATATTTCTGTAACTATTAAAAACCTTCTAATACAAATACAAGAAGAATTATTTACTAAAGCCTTGGATTTTAGAAATGAACATGTCACTGAAGTAGATAACTTTGATGATTTCAAAAAAGTTTTAAAAACTAAGACTGGGTTTATTTCTGCATTTTGGGATGGGTCTTCTGAAACAGAACAAAAGATTAAGGAGTTAACCAAAGCGACCATTAGATGTATTCCTATGAATAACAAAATGGAAGAAGGGAAATGTGTATATAGCGGTCAAAAAGCGACACAACGCGTGTTATTTGCTAAAGCATATTAATTTTTTTCAAAAAAAATTATGCTAGTAGTTGCAACATTTAAAAATAGTTGTATTTTTGCATCCGCAATGGAAACATTGTAGGTTCATTTAAATAGTAAAATAACCAAATGGCCCGTTCGTCTATCGGCTAGGACGCATGGTTTTCATCCATGTAAGAGGGGTTCGATTCCCCTACGGGCTACAATTTTTAATAAGAAAAAATATAATGGCAAATCATAAGTCTTCTTTAAAAAGAATTAGAAGTAACGAAAAAAGACGTGTACTTAATAAATATCAGCATAAGACAACTCGTAATGCTATAAAGAAGTTACGTGAAATAACTGATGCAAAAGAGGCACAAGAAATGTTACCTTCTGTAATTAGTATGCTAGACAAGTTAGCTAAGAAAAATGTTATACATTCTAATAAAGCTGGTAACTTAAAGTCTCAGTTAACTAAATTTGTAGCTGCAATATAATTTTGTAGATACTTACGACAATATTTAAAGTCTTTCCTTTTTGGAGAGACTTTTTTGCGTACAATAATTTATTATTAAACATAAAAAAACCTTGAATTATTAATTCAAGGTTTTTGTTTTATACTATTTGATTAATTTATTACCCGTTCATAGAGATTAGGAACTCTTCATTGTTTCTAGTTTGTTTGAAACGGTCATTAATGAACTCCATTGCTTCAACAGGATTCATATCCGCTAGATACTTGCGCATCACCCACATTCTTTGAATGGTATTAGCATCTAAAAGAATATCATCTCTACGTGTGCTAGATGACGTTAAATCAATAGCAGGGAATATACGACGGTTAGATATTTTACGGTCTAATTGTAGCTCCATATTACCTGTACCTTTGAATTCTTCAAAGATAACTTCATCCATTTTAGAGCCTGTTTCGGTAAGTGCTGTAGCGATTATAGTTAAAGAGCCACCATTTTCAATATTACGAGCAGCACCAAAGAAACGTTTCGGTTTATGTAAAGCATTAGCATCAACACCACCAGAAAGAATTTTTCCAGATGCTGGTTGTACAGAGTTATAAGCTCTAGCTAAACGTGTAATTGAGTCTAAAAGAATTACCACGTCGTGGCCGCATTCTACAAGACGTTTTGCTTTTTCTAAAACAATATTTGCAATCTTAACGTGCTCGTGTGCTTCTTTATCAAATGTAGAAGCAATAACTTCACCACGTACATTTCGTTGCATATCTGTTACTTCTTCAGGACGTTCATCAATCAATAATATCATTTGATAAACCTCAGGATGATTCGCTGCAATTGCATTTGCAACATCCTTAAGTAGCATTGTTTTACCAGTCTTAGGCTGAGATACAATCATACCACGTTGTCCTTTTCCTATTGGAGCAAACAAATCCATAATACGCGTAGAGATAGTTGCTTGCTTCTCAGCTAGATTAAATTTCTCTTGTGGAAATAAAGGGGTTAAATGCTCAAAAGCAACTCTGTCTCTAACAACATTTGGGCTTTGACCGTTAATTTTACTAACTTTTATTAATGGAAAATATTTCTCACCTTCTTTCGGTGGACGTACTTGTCCTAATACGGTATCACCGACTTTTAGTCCAAATAATCTAATTTGTGATTGCGATACATAGATATCATCTGGTGATGATAGATAATTATAATCCGAAGATCTTAAAAACCCATAACCATCTTGCATAATATCTAATACCCCTTCACTTTCAATAATAGCATCAAATTCAAAATCTGGCTCGCGGTAACGATTTCTGCTATCCTTATTACCATTGTTTTTTGAATTGTTGTTATGTGTGTTTCCGTCTTTAGAACGAGGTTGCCTGTTGTCGTTGTTCTGAGGACGTCTTTTGTCATCATTACGAGGATTAGGTCGTTTTTGCTCTTGTTTAGGATTATCTTGTTTATCGTTAGAAGGTTTGCGTTCTTGAGGTTTTGGTTTTCTCGGTTTACGCTCTTCTGTTTTTTGTTCTTCTGCTTTTGGTTCTTCTGCTTTTGGTTCCTGAGGTTTAACTTCTTCTTTTTTGTCAGAAAATTCTAAAGATTTTTGCTCTTTGTTTTCTTTTGGTTTTTGCGGAACTCTAGCACGCTTTTGAGGAGGTTTGTTTTGTGACTTTGGTTCAGAAGTTGTTTCTGTTGCCACGTTAGCTTTTACGGCTTCTGGATTTGCAGCTTGATAATCTAAAATTTGATAAACCAAGTCTAATTTTTTTTGTGTACGGTATTTAGGTACATTTAGTTGTTTAGCTATCTCCTGTAATTCAGGAAGTTTTTTAGCTTTTAACTGAGAAATTTCAAACATTTTTATGTAGTATAATGTATTATAATTTGATATTATTAATTCAATGTTTTCTAGATGAAATAAAAAAGAAAAAAAGTGAGATTAATTTGGAAGATTTAGAACAATGCAACTCAGTGCGTTATTTTGCTCTGTTGCAATAATACAATTTTATTTTAAAATAAAATCTATCTTTTTAAAAAATAAACTCCTAGTTTTGCAATGCTTTTGATATAAAGTTATGATTCAACGGATACAAACACTCTATTTAATATTAGCTACTGGGATTTCAGCAGGTCTAATATTTGTCTTTCATTTATGGAGTAACGATGAAAGTGTTAACATATTTGCCTTAGATAATTACACTTGTTTATGTCTGTTTTTAGGTTCAGCTTTATTATCGTTAATTTCAATTTTTAGTTTTAAAAACAGGAAATCTCAATTTGTGTTGGGACGACTCAATATAATATTAAACTTTATTTTACTAGTTATTTTTGTAACTCAGTCTCTAAACTTATCTGGAGAAACTAATGTTTCTGAGAATGGTATTGGGATGCTTCTTCCTATTTTTTCTATTGTGTGTTTAGTCTTGGCTAACAAGGCTATTAAAAAGGACGAAGATCTCGTAAAATCTGTAGATCGATTACGATAAACCTAGAATCTTAATTAGTGCAAAAAACCCAGACGCTGCCGTCTGGGTTTTTTATTTTATCGTTTTTCAAATTCAATCACTTCTAAGTCTTTAATTGTTTTTCCGTCAATTTTAAAACGGAGCATCGTTCTAATATTATGAAATCCATGTTTGCCAACTGCACCAGGATTCATGTGTAACACGTTTAGTTTTTTATCTGGCATTACTTTTAGAATATGGGAATGTCCACAAATAAATATATCTGGCGGATTAGTTGTTAATTCATCTCTTACCCGATTATTATATTTTGGCGGATAGCCACCAATATGTGTGATCCAAATATCCATCTTCTCGCACATAAACCTATTATGAAGCGGAAATTCAGTTCTAGCCTTAGCGTCATCTATATTTCCATAGACTGCTTGTAGTGGTTTTAGTTTTTTAATGCGGTCTGTTACTTCTAAATCACCAATATCACCAGCATGCCATACTTCATCGGCTTGCTTAACGTGTTTAAGTATACTATCATCAATGTAGCTGTGTGTGTCTGATAGGAGAAGTATTTTTTTCATTTTATGCCAAACTTGATTTGATAGCTCTTTCCGAAAACCCGGAAATCTCATTATTAATTTTTTAGCATTTCTTTAGTAACTAAAAAAGGTATCTTTGTCCTTTCACAAAAGTAATATTTCTATTGCGATATTTTATAGAACTTTCATATAATGGTAAAGCTTATCATGGTTGGCAGAACCAGCCCAATGCAATTTCTGTACAAGAGGTTTTAGAGAATGCATTAAGTACTGTTTTAAATGAACCTGTTGCAGTAGTTGGTGCAGGTAGAACTGATGCAGGTGTGCACGCCTGCCAAATGTTTGCGCATTTTGATTTTGAAGATATTCTAGAGTCTAAAGATTTGATTTATAAACTAAATTCTTTTTTGCCTAGAGATGTGGCTACTTCTAAAGTATTTAGTGTCCTCCCAGAGGCTCACGCTAGGTTTGATGCATTAAGTAGAACGTATAATTATAAGATTTCAACAGTAAAGAATGTGTTTAATTATGACTATGCTCATAAGGTACATTTGCCTTTAGATATGGACGCCATGAATGCTGCTTGTCAAATCCTATTTAACTATAAAGATTTTCAATGCTTTTCTAAAGTTCATACTAGTGTAAAAACGTATAATTGTGATATAAAAGAAGCATTTTGGTCTCAACATTCAAACCAGCTTATATTTACAATTAGGGCAGATCGTTTTTTGCGTAATATGGTAAGAGCGATAGTAGGGACGATGGTTAATATCGGATTAGGAAAGATTAAACCTGAAGATTTACATGATATAATTAATTCAAAAGATAGAGGGAAAGCGGGTACTTCTGTCTCAGCACACGGATTATACTTAACTGAAATTATATACCCAGAAAACATAAAACTAGAAGATTAACTTATTAATATTCTGAGTTATTTGAGAAAAATTTACTGAACCGAGTTCAGCATAATTATGACAAAAGAAAAGAAAAAGATATTTGACGTTTCGTTATTTAAACGTCTTTTGTATTACATAAAACCCTATCGTACGGTTTTTGTGATTTCTTTATTCTGTGTTGTTGGCCTAGCTTTATTTGGAGCATTTAGACCTTATATTCTAAAAGAAGCTATTGATGTTAAAATTGCCAATAGACAATACAATGGTTTTGTTTTTTATATACTTATAATGCTAGGACTTCTTGTTCTAGAAGTTATATGTCAATTATTATTTATTTATTATGCTAGTTGGTTGGGTCAGTCTGTGGTGAGAGATATTCGTGTAAAGTTGTTTCGTCATATGCTTAAATTCAAAATGACTTATTTCGATAAATCTTCAGTTGGAGTACTTATTACAAGAGCTGTCACAGATATGGAGCGTATAGCCGATATATTTGGACAAGGTCTTTTTATGATATTTAGCGATATTTTAAAAATGGTAGTTGTTGCTGGCATTATGTTGGCTATGAATTGGAAAATCAGTCTATTAGTATTTGTGGCGCTGCCAATAATAATTTTAGCAACAAAGATTTTTCAAAAGTATATGAAACGTGCTTTTGAAGATGTACGTACAGAAGTGTCTAATCTAAACTCATTTGTACAAGAGCGGGTTACAGGCATGAAGATCTTACAATTATTTACACGTGAGGAGACGGAGTACAAAAAATTTAAGTCTATTAATGAAAGACACAAAAACGGTTGGCTAAAAACGGTTTGGTATAACTCTATTTTCTTCCCAATTGCTGAATTTGTTTCCTCATGCACCTTAGCAACTGTTATTTTAGTTGGTGGTTATAATATAGTATCACAAGGTTCTATTACAACCTTAGGTGATTTAATTGCTTTTACGATGTTTATTCCTATGCTGTTTAGGCCTTTATATCAAATAGCAAATAAGTTTAACACGCTACAGATGGGTATGGTCGCAGCAGATCGTGTATTTAAAGTATTAGATACAACTTCTAATATTGATAATACAGGTTCTTTAGAGCCAAAAAACTTTAGAGGTGACATAGAATTTGATAAGGTAAGATTCTCATACGTTAAAGATGAGGAAGTTCTAAAAGGTATTTCGTTTAATGTTAAAGCAGGTGAAACTGTTGCAATTGTTGGAGCTACAGGAGCAGGGAAATCTACAATTATTAACTTACTCAATCGTTTTTATGAGATAGACTCAGGAGTTATAAAAGTTGATGAAATTGATATAAAGGACATTGCGTTAAGTTCTTTACGAGACCATATAGCTGTTGTGTTGCAAGATGTATTCTTATTCGCTGATACAGTTCTTAATAACATCACCTTAAATAATCCAAACGTTTCGGAAACTGATGTTATAAATGCAGCCAAGGCCATTGGGATAGATGAATTTATAACAAGCCTACCTTGTGGCTATCATTATAACGTTAAGGAGCGTGGTGTAATGTTGTCTTCTGGTCAGCGCCAGTTAATTTCATTTTTAAGAGCTTACGTTACAAATCCGAGTATTTTAATTTTAGATGAAGCGACGTCTTCTGTAGATTCGTATTCAGAACAATTAATACAAGATGCAACAGATAAAATAACAAAGGATAGAACATCTATTGTAATTGCGCATAGATTAGCAACCATTCAACAAGCGGATAAAATAATTGTTATGGATGCTGGTAAAATTGTTGAAATTGGTACGCATAAATCTCTTCTCGAAAAAGAGAGCGGTTACTATAAAAACCTTTATGAAGTTCAGTTTTTAAAGGCTGAGGCAGTTTAATTAGGTATAGAATCCATAGCAGCTTTTTGGGCTTCTATTGTTGCTTTTTGAGATTCTATAATTTGTTGAATAAACGCACTATCCTTAAATAACATAGCCATAACAAACCCTAATATAATAATGGCTATCATTATTACTATTATAATTCCAAAAAAGAATAGCGTTCGTAAAATTAGTCCACTTACAGATAATTTGTACATGCGTTTATAGCAATATCCAAAATAAGCCATTTGAAGAAAAATACTTGCTGTACCTAAAATGCTACTAGGTAAGCTAAGTACTAAAAGTGCAATATTTAAAAAAGAACTCACTAAAGAAAATTGCGCCATAATATACATAGCCATAACTACATGTTCTGTATAGTTAAATTCTTTTCTATTAATAAAAACAAGTCTCGATAATAGCGCATATAATGGAATTAGAAGTACCATTGTTATTGAGTAATACTCTTGAATAGCGTTAACGATTTTAATCGTTGTCTCCTGCTGTGCTTCAACGCTAACTGCAGACATTTCTGTCATTGCATTAGGAAAAAACTTATTTAAAACAATAATATAAATACCACCAACTGTTAATGCTAGAGCCAAGTAACTTATTGGGTTAACATAGCGTCTCCGAACACCTTCTACATAACCACCAATAACAATTTCTGGTTTTTTAAAAAGGTCAATAAGCGTTCTTAGAAGTTTGTTGTCATAATTAAAAAAAGTTTCGGTAATATGTTCAAAAATATTTTTGAAAGTTAAGCGGTGTCTAATCACTTTTGCACCGCAACTGTTGCAAAATTCGCTATCAGTAGAAAGTTTAGTATTACAGTTCTTACACTTCATTATACAGCAGTTGTAAATTGTTCTGTATTTATATACATGACTATAAGTACAATAATTGAAAAAAGAAGAGTAGCTATAATGATCATCAACCCAAGTACAATAAGCATCAGTAAATAATGACCAACGGTTGTCCAAAACGACGTTTCAAAAACACGTTTTAAAACATAGAAAAAGTAAATAAATGTAAAAAACGTTACAAAATATGATATCGAAAAATAGTTAAAACCTAATCCTAAAAATAGGATATTTATAACTGCTGAAATAATTACAACTTGCGCGCCATAGTAGAGGTTAATCACAATGTGCTCAGTAAAATTAAAACGTCGTATGCCTAAAAGCAAATAGGTTATCCAAGTTGAAAATGCAGAAAAAGGAATACTTAGTGTGTAAAACAAACTTTGCGAACTATTAAAGTTGTCTATATTATTGAGACTCTCGTTAAAGAAAGGATTGTTTTCTTGACCTGGCATTTTTGCAATTTCTTCTAAGAGGACCATCTTATAGAGCTCAGGGTCGTTAAAAACGTTAGTCATAAAAAAAAACTGAATTCCCAAAAGTGTTAATCCAATAGCAAAATATTGAATAACACCAATGTACTTTTTTCTTGTACCACTAATGAATCCATTAATAACCATATCTGGCTTTGTTAATAAATGGATTAGTGTTTTTAAAAGTCTGTTATCAATAGATAGGAATTCTTCGTTAACTTGTTCAACTAAAACTTTAGGTTTTAAACGGTTCTGAATTATTTTTGCGCCACATTCATCACAAAATTTTTGAGCTTCATTTAATGCTTTATGACAATTTTTACAATTCACTAGGCTAAGTCTTCTTTAATTTTGGTGGTTAGCTCATCAGTATCTTTAAATATGACAAATTCACCCCCTTTTATATAAGAAATTTGGCCTGTTTCTTCACTTACACAAAGTGCTAATGCATCTGTTTTTTCAGTAATACCAACAGCTGCTCTATGTCGTAAACCAAAACGTTCTGGAATATTTTTTTCGTTATTAACAGGAAGGATTACACGTGTTGCTTTTACGACATTATTATCTATAATAATTGCACCATCGTGCAATGGGCTATTTTTAAAAAAGATACTTTCAATTATCGGTTGTGAGACAAGGATGTTCATTTCATCTCCAGTGTTTGTTAGAAAGTCTAAGTTATTATTGCGCTCAATAACGATTAAAGCACCTGTGTTTGTAGTTGCCATTCTGTTACAAGCGTTAATAATAGCATCTACGTCTGTAGATGTTTGATCTTCATTTTTTAAGAACTTAAAATTCTTAAATATATTTCTTTTTCCACCTATGTTAGTTGATCCAACCATTAGTAAAAACTTTCTAATTTCTGGCTGAAAGACAACTATCAGTGCAATAATACCAACTTTCATAAAGCCGTTAAAGATGCCGTATAGCATTCTCATATTAAGATAGTCGGTGACTTGCCAAGCAACATATATAATAAGAATACCAATAAAAATATTAATGGCAACAGTACCTTTTACGAGTTTGTAAATATAGTAGAGTAGAATTGCAACGAGGAAGACATCAACGAAATCTATAAATCTAAAATCCCAAAGTTGTAAGTTCTCCAAATGGTTAGTCTTTTTGCTAATTTATGAATTTATGTTTAGTAGATGCAAAAAATGATAATGATTAATTGAGACCTCTCAGGTTTTCAAAACCTGAGAGGTCTGTTATTTAGTAAATGAATTCGTTCGAGTTAATTTTGATTTTGTCCGATTCAAGCTTTGATAATTTTGATTTTACTGCAATGTAATCTTGAAAACTTAGACTTTCTTCAAAACATAAATTCAAAGCAATTTCAGTTATTTTTAGTTCACTAGAAATTGAAGTAGTGTTATCAATTAATTCTAAAAATGAAATGATTTCAGTTTGAAATGTATTAATGTTTTTTTGATTAATTTTTAATGATAATTCTGTAAAACTTAAAGAGTCGTTCAGTTTTACGCCTAAATGTTTTGGAATGATTCCTAATAAATCTATTGTATCGACTTCGGGTTCGGAAAGTTGATAATAAACATCCGTAAACTCAACAAACCCTAAACTACCAATACTAGTATTATTACAGGTAAAATAATTCTTGGCATCTTTATTCTTATGTAGCTCTGCATTACGTTTTTTGTCTTGTAAGAATTTAATATGCGGAATGGCTTGTTTTAAGGTTAGTCGTTTATCTACATTTACCAGCCAATTGGTACTAATTATTAAGTTTTTTCTATTTAATAACGAGGAATCTGGTTGCGTTTGATCATAAAAAACATAAGCAGGCGAAACATCTAAAACTTCTGTAATATCTGTATTTTTAATTTCTGGTAATTGTAAAACGCGTTCATTATTGCAGCTGAAACAAGAAACAAGAATTAAAATAATAAGATAGCGCATAGTTTAGCTAGTTTTCAATTGATTAAAAAGTGTGACGCATTCCATAGCCTCTTTCACATCATGGGCACGCAAAATAGAAGCACCTTTTTGTAACGCAACCATATGAAGTGCAGTTGTACCATTTAGGGCTTGTTCTGCTGTTGTACCAAGTGCTTTATAAATCATAGATTTTCGAGATACACCTCCAAGCATTGGTTTGTCTAATATTTTTAGTAATTCAAAATTGTTTAATAATTTATAATTCTGTTCTAAGGTTTTCGCAAATCCAAAGCCTGGATCTATAATAATATCATTAATTTTTTCAGCATGTGCAGCGGCAATCCGATCGGCAAAATAAGAAATAATGTCTTTCATTAAGTCGTCATAATCTGTTTGTTGTTGCATGGTTTTAGGAGTTCCTCTTAGATGCATCATTACATAAGGCACACTTAACTTACCTACTGTTGCTAGCATAGTATCATCGAGTTTTCCGGCAGAAATGTCATTTATTAGTGCAGCACCAACTTCAATAGCTTTTTTAGCGACTTTGCTTCTAAAAGTATCCACAGAAATTAAAGTTTCAGGGAAATACTTCAGGATTAATTTAACAACCGGAATGACACGATTTAATTCTTCATTCACACTTACAAAATCAGCACCAGGTCGCGAGCTGTAACCACCAATATCTATAAAAGTAGTATTATGTTTTAGCATGGTTTCAACTTGATTTAAAATATCAGCTTCATCTTTGTATTTGCCACCATCATAAAACGAATCTGGAGTTACATTAAAAATCCCCATCACTTTTGGTGTAGATAAATCTATGAGTTGGCCTTTGCAATTGATTGTCATTTTATAGAATAAGGTTCAAAATTTAAAGTTCAAAGTTATTAACATAATACCAAACTTATAAGTCGTTTTCAAATCATTGAAGACTGAACTTTGAATTTTGAACTATTTAAGCGAAATTTACGCAAATTTTAATTGAACTAAATGCAGAATACTTCAAAAGAATACGATGTTGTTATTGCTAGATGTAGAACTCTTTTTGTAAATAAGATGGGTGATTATGGTAGCGCATGGAGAATATTAAGATTGCCATCTCTTACTGATCAAATATTTATTAAAGCACAGCGCATTAGAAGTTTGCAGCAAAACGCTGTTAGAAAAGTAGATGAAGGTGAAGTTAGTGAGTTTATAGGTATTATAAATTATTCGTTAATGGCATTAATACAGCTAGAAAAAGGCGTAGTTGAACAGCCAGATTTAAATACCGAAGAAGCTGCAAAACTATATGATGAAAAAATAGCAGTAACAAAGCAGCTGATGTTAGATAAGAACCATGATTATGGCGAAGCTTGGAGAGATATGCGTGTAAGCTCTTTAACGGATTTAATATTACAAAAGTTACTACGTGTTAAGCAGATTGAAAATAATGCTGGTAAAACTATAGTTAGTGAAGGTATTGATGCTAATTACCAAGACATGATTAATTATGCGATTTTCGCTATGATTCATTTAGATGAGTCAAAATAATAATATTTAAATAAAAAAAAGTCTATGAAATATCTCGTTCATTTAAGTCGAATATTTGTTGGAATTCTATTTATAATATCAGGATTTATAAAATTAAACGATCCTCTTGGTTTCTCATACAAACTACAAGAATACTTTGGTGTAGATGTTTTAAATATGGAATTCCTTATTCCTTATGCGCTTGGTATTTCTATAATTGTTGTTGTTTTTGAAGTTGTTTTGGGTGTCTTTCTACTCGTTGGCTACAAGCCAAAGTTTACAGTTTGGAGTTTGTTAGCTATGATTGTATTCTTTACATTTCTAACATTTTATTCAGCTTATTTTGATAAGGTTAAAGATTGTGGTTGTTTTGGTGATGCTTTAAAATTGACACCATGGGAGAGTTTTACTAAAGATATTGTTCTATTATTTTTTATTTTAATCTTATTCTTCGGGATAAAACATATTAAGCCTATTTTTTCAAAGTTACCGACATCAATAATAGCATTATTAAGTTTCGTGTTGTCTTTGTGGTTTGGTTACCATGTGTTAATGCACTTGCCATCTATAGATTTTAGAGCTTATAAGATAGGAGCTAATATTCAAGAAGGAATGATTGTGTCAGAAAATGCACCTAAACCTATTTTAGAATATACTTGGACGTTTAACGTTAATGATGAGGAACAAGAGTTTGTGACCAACGGAAGTTATCCAAGTGTAGATGGTGAATATGTTGGTGTAGAAACAAAAACTATAGACGAAGGTTATATTCCGCCAATTCAAGATTTCTCAATAGAATCTGATGATGAGGATTTAACATCTTATTTCTTAGAAAAAGATAAACTTGTTATTGTTGCTATGTATGCTATTTCTACTAGTGAATCTGAAGGTGTGGCTAAATTAAAAACGTTTACAGATAGTGCTATAAAAAATGGATATACTGTTATTGGTTTAACATCTTCTGGTAGTGATGATAAAGCTCAAATAAAAGCAGGTTATAATCTTAATTTTGATTTTTATCTATGTGATGAAAAAGTGATTAAAACCGTTGTTAGAGCCAACCCTGGAATCGTAATTCTAAATAAAGGAACAGTCATAAATAAGTCACATTGGAACGATATAGATGATATAGCGCTTTAATTTGATATCATATCTTACAAATAAACTACTATACGCCTTCATCACTTTAATTGGTGTGATCACTGTTATTTTCTTTTTATTTACAATTCTACCTGGTGATCCGGCAAAAATGATGTTAGGGCAAAATCAAACAGCAGAACAAGTAGAGGCTGTAAAACAGAAATATGGATTCGATAAACCTTTAGGTACTCAGTTTTTATATTACTTAAATGATCTGTCTCCAATTTCGTTTCATTCTAACACACCAAAAGATTACACGTATTTAAGTGCTAATAAATATACTGCTACTGAGCTATTTAGCATTGGTAATACAACAACGGTTATAAAAACACCCTACTTACGAGAATCGTTTACTAAACAAGGTAAAAAAGTAACTGATATTATTGGTGAAACTATTCCAAATACATTTGTTTTGGCAATCTCAGCTATTGTTATAGCTATTATTTTAGGCATTATTTTCGGAATCATTTCAGCACTTTACAAAGATACTTGGATAGATAAAACTATACAGATTTTAAGTACACTTGGTATGAGTGTACCCTCTTTTTTTAGTGCTATTCTATTTGCTTGGTTATTTGGGTTTGTATTGCATGAATACACAAATTTAGAAATGACAGGTAGTTTATATGAGTTAGACGATTTTGGCGAAAAGATGACCATTAAGTGGAAGAATTTAATCCTTCCTGCAATAGTTTTAGGAATAAGACCATTGGCTGTAGTTATTCAGTTAATGCGAAACTCATTATTAGAAGTATTAAATCAAGATTACATAAGAACAGCAAGAGCTAAGGGTTTAAGCGAATTTCAGGTCATAAAAAGTCATGCTGTGAAAAACGCCTTAAATCCAGTAATAACAGCAATTTCTGGTTGGTTTGCATCTATGTTAGCGGGTGCTGTTTTTGTAGAATATATTTTTGGTTGGAATGGTTTGGGTAAAGAAATAGTCAATGCTCTTAATACATTAGACTTACCTGTAATAATGGGAGCCGTTTTAGTAATTGCTATAATCTTTATAACCATCAATATTTTTGTAGACATCATATATGCTTGGCTAGACCCGAGGGTTAAATTGTCTTAACAATATCATCACTGCGATTCATTCAATTTTCTTCTTTATTATATTATTTTTGTATTTACAAATTAATAGAATTCAATACACGTTTATTATGAGAAAAAATATAGTAGCTGGAAACTGGAAGATGAACAATGATTTAAAAGCCACAAGTAAGTTGGTAAAACAAATCAGAAAATCAATAAAAAAAACAGACTTAAAAAATACCAGAGTTATTATTGCTCCTACATTTGTAAATCTTACAATGGCAGTAAAACGCTCAAAAAAATCTAAATTAGAAGTTGCAGCACAGAATATGCATCAAGCAGAGAATGGTGCCTTTACAGGCGAAATTTCGGCTAATATGTTAAAGAGTGTTGGTGTTAACATAGTTGTTTTGGGACACTCAGAAAGACGTGCTTATTTTGGTGAGACTGACGCGTTATTGGCAGAAAAAGTAAATGCAGCTTTAGCACATAAACTAGAAGTTATTTTCTGTTTTGGAGAAGAATTGGCAGATCGTAAAGCAGGAAAACAAGAAACTGTTGTCGAAAGCCAAATTAAAAATGCGCTTTTTCATTTAGAAGCAACTGCTTTTAAAAAGATAGTTTTAGCCTACGAGCCTGTTTGGGCTATAGGTACAGGTGAAACAGCAAGTCCGGAGCAAGCGCAAGACATGCATGCTTTTATCAGAAAAACGTTGGCGGACAAATACGGAAACGATATTGCAAATAACGTTTCTATCCTTTATGGAGGTAGCGTAAAGCCAGAAAATGCTCAAGAAATTTTCTCAAAACCAGATGTAGATGGTGGTCTTATTGGTGGAGCAGCACTAAAAGCTGAAGACTTTTATGAGATTGTAAACGCATTTTAGTGCGTTACCACAATGGTCGTGCTATTCGCTATATTTTTTTTGCTTTTATAATAGTAAAAAAGGATGCCGTTTCTATTGCTAACGGACTCTCTAATGATAAGTGCGCTAATGGTACAATTAGTTAACAGTCAATCAAAATTTATAAACTATAATGTCTAATAACTTATATATTGGCTACGAGTTTAAAGTAGAGCCATTACAACCAGGTACAGAAATACTTATAGCCGAGTTAGGTTATGCAGGTTTTGAAAGTTTTGTAGAAAACCCAGAAGGTGCGACAGCATATATACAAAAAGAAGAGTGGAACGCCTCTATTTTAGATAACATACAAATTTTAGGTTCAGATGAATTTAAAATCACTTATAAGTTTAATGAAATTGAGCAAACCAATTGGAACGAAGAATGGGAAAAGAACTTTAAACCAATCATTGTAGACGAATTGGTAACTGTGCGTGCTCCATTCCATGAGCAACCAAAGACCAAATACGATTTAATTATAGAGCCAAAGATGAGTTTTGGTACAGGCCATCATGAAACTACTCACATGATGATTCAGCATATTTTAAAAAATGATTTTAAAGGAAAATCAGTTTTAGATATGGGTTGTGGTACAGGTGTTTTAGCAATTTTAGCAGAGAAAGTTGGTGCTACTCAGCTCGATGCTATAGATATTGATAATTGGTGCTATCTCAATAGTATTGAAAACGTAGAACGCAATAATTGTAAAAACATATCCGTGTTTGAAGGAGACGTTTCATTGCTTCAAAATCAAAAATATAATACTATTATAGCAAATATTAATAGAAATATCTTACTTCAAGATATACCAACTTATGCTAAGCATTTAACTAAAAAAGGTTCACTATTTCTAAGTGGTTTTTATGACGATGACCTTAAGCTAATAAAAGAAAATTGCTCTGAAAACGGTCTAGTTTTTAAAGATAAAATTCTAAGAAACAAGTGGGTAGCTGCTAAGTTTATTATTAAATAATTCTTATCTATTCAATTAAATAATTGAGGTATTTACAATTAATTATAATAATTTAACACAATTAATTTAAAATGTGTGGTTTTCCCGTAACACAAAGTGTTTTTTTCAGATTACCTTTATTGCAAATAATATTATTTTAATTGTAGTGATTACCTGTAAATATTTACCCAAATATTAGCCTAGGACGAACTACGCCATTGTTTACGTAAACTCAATTTAATTTTTAACCTAAAAAATTTAAAACAATGAAAAATGTTAAAATAATTGCACTAGTATCTCTACTAGGAATCTTCGCCTTTACAGCCTGTGAAAAAGACAATGCTATAGATGATGTTTCAAGTTTAAATGAAGATGTTATAATTAATATGAACGAACTAGGGAGTAGATCCCAAGTTACTGATATTGATTTATTGAATTCAATTAAGTCCTTAGATATTGATGCAGGAATAGTTTCAATAGGAGATTTTCATTTACCAGATGGTACAATAGAAGAAAGAATCTTTATTGGAAGCGATATTAATTTTACGAGAAGGGAGTTAAACAAACTTATTGATGCTAGTTCTGGTATAATGAAACAGTACAGAACCTTTAATTTAGTAGCAGAAAGTAACCAAACTATTAATATTCTCGGTTATACAGGAGGTAGCCAAGCATTATCTAGTAAAGCACGTACAGCTTTAACTAGAGCAGTTGCTAATTACAATAACATAAGTAATATGACGCTAGACTTTAATTTAACGTTTGGTACTAATTTCCAAGCAGCAGATATGGTTGTATATGATAATACAGTTAATAATCCTGGAGGTACAGGAGGTGTTGCGGGATTTCCAAATTCTAATGGACAACCAAATAAGTTTGTTCAGATTTATGGTATAGAGCAATTTTCAACTAATGTTAACGAGCACGTTATTACACATGAGGTAGGACATTCAATTGGTTTTCGACATTCAGATTGGTTTGACCGTTTAAGCTGTCCTTCAAGTTCTCAAGGCAATGAGGGTACAGGTTCTGATGGTGCTATTAATGTGCCTGGAACACCTACAGGTAGAGACTTAACATCAGTTATGCAAGCATGTTTCTCTACAAGTGTAAGTGGAAACTTTAATAATAATGATATAACGGCTTTAGAGTTTATGTATCCAGCAGTTGTAGCTGGTCCTTGCGACGGAGTATCTGAGTGGCAAAGTGGAGTCAATTATAGTGTAGGAAGTCTTGTAACCTATTTTGGTAATCTTTATGAGCGGACTTTTAGTGGTTGGAGTTTTGAAGGACCATGTAACTAAAAACTTTATGTCATAAGAAAAGACAGCGAAACTTTATTCTAACTTACTAACCATTGATGGGTTGTTTAAATAAATTTAAACAACCCATTTTTTTTAACCGTTTTTGATAATAGAACGTAATGATATTGGGAAGATTTTGAAATAATATCTGTCATATCATTATAATAAACTTTAACACACTAATAAGATCTAAAACATAAGCTTTTTCGTTTAACTAAAAAATATTTTTTTTAAGTTTGCTTAAATGATATTACCAAAATGAATTTTCAACAGAAAGGGCAAGTAGAATTATTGTTAGAGGAAGCGGTTTCAAATCAAAATGAAATTGTCTTGTTTAATGATGACGTCAATACTTTTGATTATGTTATTGAGACATTGGTTTATGTTTGCGAGCATACGTCATTACAAGCAGAACAGTGTGCAATGCTAGTGCACTACAAAGGTAAATGTACAGTTAAGACAGGCTCTTATGACGATTTAGAGCCACGTTGTTCCAAGCTTTTACAAGCTGGCCTTAGTGCCGAGATTATTTAAAAGAATTTAGAAACTGAAAGTCTTAGGAAGGTATCTTCTTTAAAATTTGATAAGATAATTTCATTCTGGTCTATAGTGCTAAAAATACGCACTTCTAATTCGGCTTTCCAGCTATTTCCTATTCT
>NZ_DEXW01000046.1:0-48035 GCF_002364335.1 Winogradskyella sp. UBA3174
ACCATATTGTTCTAGTTTTACCTCATTTGGAACTGTGTTTGCAACTGCTTTAAAATAATCTACAACTTGATGGTGGCGACTAAATTGAGTACCAATTTCATAACCTAAAAAGTCATTTGGTGATTGAATATTTTGAGCAAACGTTAAGTTTAGAAAACTTAATCCGACTAGAAGGATAACTAATAATTTACGCATTTAAATAATTTTTGGTTGAGTGCTAGTAAAGATACATAGCACATGCGAATTAACTAAAAATTAGTAATTAAAATATTGAAGTATCTTATATTTATGCCATAATTAACATTTGTATGCCAACTGACTGTATTAACTTCAGAGAAACTAACTACTTCTCAAACTTTATATGTGATTATTTAGATCAGAAATCAGATTTACATAATTTGTATAATAGGTTTCCATTAATAGAGAATTTTAAAGCTCAGATTGAAGAAAAATCTAAGTCATTTAATAATCAAGGCAGGCAAATTTTAGTCAATGTTCTTAAAGAACAATACAAGTCTAGCCATATTTCAGAATTAACTTTAGAGCATATTGAAAGTTTAGCTTCTCAAAAGACATTTACAGTTACGACAGGGCATCAGCTCAATTTATTTACTGGTCCATTGTATTTTCTATACAAAATCATATCCACTATAAACCTTACAAAAGCGCTTAAGATAAAACATCCAGAGTATAATTTTGTTCCTGTTTATTGGATGGCTTCCGAAGATCATGATTTTGAAGAGATTAATTATTTCAACTTCAAAGGGAAAAAGATACAATGGAATTCGAAACAAACAGGAGCCGTCGGTCATTTTAATACAGATGGTTTAGATGCTGTTTTTGAGATTGTTTCGGCTGAATTCGGATTAGGGAAAAATGCAGAACAATTAAACTATTGGTTTAAAAATGCTTATTTGAATCATAATAACTTAGCTGATGCCACACGTTATTTAGCAAACGAATTATTTGGTGAGCATGGTTTAGTGATTTTAGATTCTGACCATAAAGACTTAAAACGTTTATTTATTCCTAATATTAAAAAGGAAGTTATTGAGCAAACTGCTTTTAAACATGTTTCTGAAACTAATAAAAAGCTTGAAGATTTAGGTCTAAAAGTTCAAGTAAACCCAAGAGAGATTAACTTCTTTTATATTAAGGATGATTTACGAGAGCGTATTGTTGAGGTTGACGGAGTCTATTCTGTTTTAGATTCTGATATGAGTTGGACTGAAACTGAATTGTTAAAACATCTGAATGACTATCCTGAGCGTTTCTCACCAAACGTGATCATGCGACCTTTATATCAAGAAGTTATTTTGCCTAATCTCTGTTACATTGGTGGAGGCGGAGAGATGATTTACTGGTTACAATTAAAATCTAATTTTGAAACTCAAAATGTGACGTTTCCTATGCTTTTGCTAAGAAATTCCGCTTTAGTGAAAACTAAAAAGCAAGCAGGTAAATTAGAGAAGCTACAAATTTCTAATCACGACTTATTTTTAAATCGAAATTCTTTCATAAATAAAAAAGTTAGAAAAATTTCAAACATAGATGTTGATTTTTCTGATCAAATTAAATACTTGGAGAAACAATTCAAAAACTTATATCAACTTGCCGAGCAAACAGATAAATCTTTTATTGGAGCGGTAAAAGCACAAGAAGTCAAACAAATAAAAGGTTTAGAACATCTTGAAAAACGTTTGTTAAAAGCCCAAAAAAGAAATTTAGCAGACGAGATTAGTCGTTGTACAGAATTGCAAGAAGAATTGTTTCCTGGTCAGAGTTTACAAGAGCGAAATACTAATTTTTCGGAGTTGTATTTAGAATATGGTGAGGAATTAATTCCAGAGTTATTAAAATCATTAGAGCCTTTAAAAGGAGTATTTTTAATATTAAATCTAGAGTAATTCATGCATAAAATAGATATTGAGCTTATTGAAATGACACTAGATGTTATGAAATATGTTATTGGTAGAGTTTCTGAAACTGAACATCAAATAGGTAAGCCAAAAAAAGCAGAGGAATTAAAAGCGATTGTAGGTGAAACGATAACAGCTAAAGGTGTTGGTGGTGAATATGCTTTTAACTTATGGAAGGAGCATTTATCTAAAGCTAACGTACCAGTAGATCATCCAAGAAACTTAGCATTTGTGCCAGCATCACCAACAAGAGCAGCTATAATGTTCGATTTAATAACATCGGCTTCGAGTATTCATGGTGCGTATTGGATGGAAGGTGCAGGTGGTATTTTTTGTGAAAATGAGGCTATGCGATGGATTGTTTCATTAACAGGTTTACCAAAGGGTGCTTTTGGTGTATTTACCAGTGGTGGTACTGCTGCAAATTTATCTGCTATTGTTACTGCAAGAGAGTATTGGAGAGAAAATCCGGAATATAAGCGAAAAAAGGGATTGATTATTACCTCAACTGGTGCGCACTCTTCAGTAAAAGCTATGGCAAAAGTAGCAGATGTCGATATTTTATTAGTAGAATCTGAAGAACGTTTAGAAGGTAAAGACCTTCAAAAAACAATAGACAGCCTTACTGAGCATCAGCGTAAATGTTTGTTCGCTGTTGTGGCCACAGGCGGCACTACAAATGCAGGAATTATTGATGATTTAGATGGTGTTGCAAATATTTGTGAAAAAGAGAATCTATGGTTTCATGTCGATGCAGCTTATGGAGGAGGAGCTTTAGCTGCGGATTCTGTACGTCATTTATTTATTGGTATTGAAAAAGCGGATAGTATAACAATAGATCCTCATAAATGGATGTTTTCACCATATGATTGTGGTGCGGTGATTTATAAAAATCCAGAACTTGCAAAAAAAGCGCATTCACAACAAGGCTCTTATCTCGATATTTTTAAAGATGAAGGTGCGCATGGCTTTAATCCTAGCGATTATCAAATACAGTTAACACGTCGTGTTCGTGGTTTACCTTTATGGTTTTCGTTAGCAACCCACGGAACAGATCGCTTTAAAGAAGCTATAGAAAGAGGTCTTGAGCTTGCACAAATTGCTGGTAAAATGATTGAAGCACATCCAGATTTAGAATTGGTACGAGCACCAAGTTTATCTTGTGTTTTGTTTAGAAGACTAGGATGGGAAAATAAAGATTATACAGAATGGACTTACGAAAACCACCGAAAGGGATTTGCTTTAGTCACACCAACTAAATGGAATAATGGAGAGCGATTTGAAGCTGTTTCTCGTTTTTGTTTTATAAATCCTGATACGACGGAAAATGATATTCGATTGATTTTGGATACTATGATTTAATCATTATCCTTTAGTTACAGAGTTGTACTTAATCCTTTAAAAAGGGCATCATAAAATAGAGCTAATACGAAAGGGAAACAATTCTAAAATTTAGAGTGTTTACAAGTCCTTTAAAATGTTAAGAAAATATTCAAAAAATCGTAAAGCGTAAATCTTCAATATGAAATCTATTGTTATTTTTGCATATGCAACATAACAAAGTCCTAATATTAGATTTCGGATCGCAATACACACAGCTTATTGCGCGTCGCGTTAGAGAATTAAATATCTATTGCGAAATTCACCCATTCAATAAAATCCCTAACGATTCAGAGACCTTTAAAGCGGTTATCTTATCCGGTAGTCCAAACTCTGTAAGAGGTGAAGATGTTTTGCATCCAGACCTTAAAGGTATTAGGGGTAGAAAGCCACTTTTAGCAGTTTGCTATGGAGCACAATATTTAGCACATTTTGCTGGAGGAGAAGTTTCTGAATCTAACACTAGAGAATACGGAAGAGCGCATTTAAACTTTATTAAAGATAATGAGGGTTTCTTTACAGGGATTTCTAAGGGAAGTCAAGTTTGGATGAGTCATAGTGATACCATTAAAAAATTACCTTCAAACGGTGTTTTATTAGCAAGCACACACGATGTAGAAAATGCGGCTTATAAAATTGAAGGCGAGACTACTTATGCCATTCAGTTTCACCCAGAAGTATATCATACTACTGATGGAAAACAATTATTAGAAAATTTTTTAGTTCATATAGCAGAAGTAGCACAAGACTGGACACCACAATCTTTTGTAGAAGAAACCGTTGATGGTTTAAAAGCGCAATTAGGTAATGATAAAGTTGTTCTTGGTTTATCTGGTGGAGTAGATTCTTCAGTTGCAGCAATGTTATTACATAAAGCCATTGGTGAGAATTTGTATTGCATCTTTGTAAATAACGGCTTATTAAGAAAAAATGAATTTACAGAAGTATTAAAACAGTACGAAGGTATGGGCTTTAATGTAAAAGGTGTAGATGCTTCGGCACGCTTTTTGGATGCCTTAAAAGGATTGAGTGATCCTGAGCTTAAACGTAAAGCCATAGGGAAAACGTTCATTGAAGTTTTTGATGATGAAGCACATCTTATAGAAGATGTAAAATGGTTGGCACAAGGCACCATTTATCCAGATGTTATAGAAAGTGTTTCGGCGACTGGTGGACCAAGTGCAACAATTAAAAGTCATCACAATGTTGGTGGTTTACCCGACTATATGAAATTGAAAATAGTTGAGCCTTTAAGAACATTATTTAAAGATGAGGTAAGACGTGTTGGTGCGTCTATGGATATGGAGAAAGAATTATTAGGAAGACATCCTTTTCCTGGACCTGGTTTAGCAATTCGAATTCTTGGAGATCTAACAGAGGAGAAAGTACGTATATTACAAGAGGTAGATGCTGTTTTTATTAATAATCTACGCTCTTGGAATTTATACGACAAAGTATGGCAAGCAGGAGCAATTTTGTTGCCAGTAAATAGTGTAGGTGTAATGGGAGATGAAAGAACCTATGAGAAATGTGTTGCATTGAGAGCTGTTGAAAGTACAGATGGTATGACAGCAGATTGGGTGAATTTACCATATGAATTTTTACAAAAAACCTCTAATGAAATTATAAATAAAGTAAAAGGTGTGAATAGAGTTGTTTATGATATCAGTTCTAAGCCACCTGCTACTATTGAGTGGGAATAACAAAATAAGTAAGTCGAGTTTAGTCGCGGTTTGCAGTAAAATATAATACATGAGAAATATTTTAATCATCATCTTAATTGCTTTTTCAACGGCTCTTAGTGCTCAAAACTACAAAGAGCACAAGATTAAAGCTGGTGAAACTATAGAAAGTGTTGCAAAGCAATACCTCGTAACTCCTTCTGATATCTATGCTTTAAATCCTGATGCAAAAACTAAATTTCAACTAAATACTGTTTTATTAATTCCAATTTCTAAAGTTAAAAACGAAGCTATTGATGAAGAAAAACGAGATCTAATTGGTTATAAAACACACAAAGTAAGACGCAAGGAAACGTTGTATAGTTTATCTAAAAAGTACAATATCTCTGAAGAGGATATCAAAAAAGCCAATCGTTTTTTGTATTCTGAAAATCTAAAAAAAGGCAATAAAATTAAAATCCCAAAATTTAGAACTGTACTTTATAAAAAGAGTTTTATTAATACTTTAAAAAAATATACAGTACAGCCTAAAGAGGGGAAGTGGAGAATTGCTTACAAGTTTGAAATTACTGTTGCGGAACTAGAAGGATTGAATCCTTTAATGAAAGATATGATACAACCAGGTGATGTATTAAATGTTCCAAACATTTCAGATGATGAAGAAAAATTAACGACAGATATTTACAATTATTACGAGGTATTACCTAAAGAAGGCTTTTATAGACTAAAAGTGAAATTGGGTTTAACCCAAGATCAATTAGAAGATTTAAATCCAGAAATTAAGGTAGATGGATTAAAGGAAGGTATGATTCTTAAAATACCAGCAGAAATTAATGTGGCAGGTCGTTTTGAAAATGTAGAAACTACAAGCTTACTATCTGGTATAACTAATTTCAAAACTAAGAAAATAGCATTAATGTTACCATATCGTTTACATAGAATTGATACAGATTCTATTGAAGAAACAAAGGAAATGATAAAAACTAGCGCTTTACTTTCTGCGGTTTTAGATTTTCATGTTGGTCTAACGATGGCTTTAGATTCTGCAAAACAATTAGGGATTTCAACAGACTTAAAGGTTTTTGACACCCAACGCAGAATTTCTACAATAAATACGTTATTAGATGATAATGATTTTTCTGATTATGATGCTGTTATAGGGCCAATGAAAGAAGATTGTTTTGATAGAGTAGCTTCTAGGTTAAAGGGCGATAGAGTACCTGTAATAGCAGCTATGACAATGCCAAAAGAAGTGTATGCTAATGTCTTTCAGACCATACCAGAGAATAAATTATTACAAAAAGCCATGCTAGATTTTGTGAAAGCAGACAGTACAAAAACTAAAGTAGTGGTTATAGCAGATCAGGCAAATCGTACTAAAAGCGAGATGTTAAAAAGAGAATTCCCAGGAGCAAAACTTATCTATTCAAGAAAAAATAAAGAAGGTGGCGATGGTTATTATTTATATCCTCAAGATTTAGAAAATGTCTTTTCAGCAGGTAAAACTATTGTGTTTTTAGAAACCAATAATAATAATTTAGCATCAAGTGCTATAAGTATGATTAATGGGATATCTGTAGAAAAAACAGAAATAGTTTTGGTGACTTTAGATAAAAATAAAGCCTTCGAGGGTAAAAATATTGATAATAATGACCTGTCTAATTTAAAGTTTCATTATGCATCTGTAAATAGGGATGTTGATGAAACACAATCAAATGGTTTTGTTGAGAATTATAGAAAAATATATGGTGTTTCACCAAGTAAATTTGCAGTACGTGGTTTTGATGTTACATTAGATCTTTTAATGCGTCTCGCCTCAAAAGATAATTTGTATGAAGCCTCTGGTAATGATATAGAAACGGAGTACATAGAAAATAAATTTAGATACAATAAGTCTTTATTTGGGGGTTATGTAAATGAAGCCTTTTATATTGTAAAGTACGATGATTTAAGAATTGTAAAAGCAAATTAAAATGACATCTAAAGTAACCTACTTAGGCAATCTAAGAACGGAAAGTATTCATACTAAGTCTAGTAATTCTTTCATCACTGATGCGCCAATAGATAATAACGGTAAAGGCGAAGCGTTTTCTCCTACAGATACTGTGGCTTCAGGTTTAGCAAGTTGTATGCTAACTGTTATGGGGATTAAAGCAAATGCAATGGATGTAGATATGTCTAGTACAACGGCAGAGGTTACAAAAACAATGCAGAGTAATCCAAGACGTATTTCTAAAATTGAAGTTGTAATTAATTTACCATTCGATGCAGACACCAAGACTCAGAAAATCTTAGAGCAGACAGCTAATACGTGTCCAGTACATTATAGTTTACACCCAGATATTGAAAAAGTGGTTACTTTTAATTGGCAATAAATGCAAATAAAACATATCATATTTATTTTAGTTTTTCTTTTTATTGGTAAGGATTCCGATGACGAAACCATGGCATGGCAGGAGTCTCGTAAACTAACGTGGTCAGATTTTAAGGCAAGTCCTAATGGAGAGTCTGATGCAGTGGCATTAACGGCATCTGGTATTACCTTTGGCTATTCAGTTAAAACAGCTGGTAGAAGGATTACTGATTTTTCTACTTCAGTAGAAGCGCATTTCTACCCAAATAAATCTTGGTATTTTAAAAACAGAGGTACTGACTATATTTTAGCACACGAGCAATTACATTTTGATATTACAGAGCTTTATGTACGTATGTTTAGAGAGCAGTTGACCAAGTTACAAGTCAACCAAAATGTAAAAGAGCAAATGCAACGTTTGCATAAAAAAATTAACGTAGCTGTAGACGAAACTCAAAAACGTTACGACGCTCAGAGTAATCACTCAATAAACGCTAAGGCACAAAAGCAATGGGAAGTTTTTATAGCAAAAGAACTTAAGAATCTAGACCAGTACAAATCTAATTAGTTTGGAAGGCAGTAAAGAAGCACTTATTGAGTTAGCACATTACAAAATGCCTTTTGGTAAATATAAAGACAGATACCTTGTTGATGTCCCAGAGTATTACTACGTATGGTATAGACAAAAGGGCTTTCCCAAAGGGAAATTGGGTAATATGATGATGCAAATGCACGACATTAAAATTAATGGACTAGAGGAATTAATATATAATATTAAGCGGAATTTTAGGAAGTGAGTTTATGGTGTTTTGTTTGATTATTCTTTAATATAAAACTGTTTCAATGTTTTATATCTAACTAAAAAAGTCAAGCACTCAAATTTTCAATACATTGCTCTCTTAATAACCAAAGTTCATTAAAAGTAAAATGAATGTTATTGTCTATAATCCACCTCTTCATATAGTTTTTATGGAAATTAACTTTGAATTCTGCTACCTGATGAGGTTGTATTTCTTTCTCAAATAAAATAGCATCTTTTAACCTACCAAAATCTGAGCTAGAAGTTGTAAAATCTAAACGTTCATTGTTAATTAATAGATAGCAATGTGCTTCTGGTATAAATTCAATATTATTTTTAATTAAGAC
Organism: Winogradskyella sp. UBA3174; assembly: GCF_002364335.1. Classification (GTDB taxonomy): domain Bacteria; phylum Bacteroidota; class Bacteroidia; order Flavobacteriales; family Flavobacteriaceae; genus Winogradskyella. The sequence goes on from NZ_DEXW01000046.1 coordinate 8,481, forward strand.
GTTTCCTATTTTAGGTGTATTAATATGATTCATCTTATACATACCAAGAATTAGTTTTACATCTGGTATTGTGTTTAAATCAGCTATTGCTTTTAACAAAGCATGTTTAGAGCTACAGGTTCCTTTTTGTTGCTGTAAAACTAAGGATAGGTCATTTCTAGTTTTGTTTCGTCCGTAAGGTAGATTTTTAACAAAGCTTGTAAGCTCATTCCATTGCGAAATATTATAGCTTTTCGCAAGTTTTGTGAGTTTGTCATTAGATGATAATACAACGTTTTCTTTAAACATTAAAAAGGTAATTTATCTGTAAGACTTGTTTTTATCTTTAAAGTGTAATAAATAACTATAAAAGCAAATAACAACTATTCAGTACCATAGACGCAATAGTTTGTAACGCTAAATATAGCATCCATGTTTAGGCTACTTATGTATTCTGACCTAGATAAATCATCATAAAGTAATTTAAACTTTTTATCAGATAAATTAGGGACTAAAGGTTCGGAAATAAAAGCTACAACGGATAGTAAAAACAAACCAAATAGTTGGAAATTTAGAGTTCTCAAAATTCCATTTTTTTAATTTTTTATTTAAGAATACGATTAGTATTAGACCAAAAAGTAGTGTAGTTATAAAGCTAAAAACAGGCAAGTAATACTTAAAATAAATTAATGAAAAACGATCAGAGAATCCATACAAAAGGTGTTGATTTTTAAGAACTTCAATCAATACATGTGCTACTTTTAAAAAAGTAAATCCTAATAGCGTCCACAGCACTATTTTAAATACTGATTTAGTTGGCTTCATCTTTTAATATTAATCTTACTTAATGCGCAAGAGCTGCACAAAGATATTAAATAATCAAAACTTAAGTTTTAAAGTATACGCAATAGGTTCTTTTTTTCTAGTTTATAAGATTTAAACACTGTAAATACAAAAGATTAAACCATAGAAAAATAACATATTAACAAACCGTAAACAATTCTCTTAATACTCGTTTTATTTTGTAAATTTGCCTGCGTTTAACAACGCATCATGACCACAACCCCTAAGTATATTTTTGTAACAGGCGGAGTGTCTTCTTCTCTTGGAAAAGGCATTATTGCAGCATCTTTAGCTAAACTCTTGCAATCGCAAGGTTACAGAACTACCATTCAGAAATTAGACCCTTACATAAACATAGATCCAGGGACTTTAAACCCTTATGAGCATGGCGAATGTTATGTTACAGATGATGGAGCAGAAACAGATCTAGATTTAGGTCACTACGAGCGCTTTTTAAATGTACCAACGTCTCAGGCAAATAATGTAACTACAGGTAAAATTTATCAAAGTGTTATTGATAAGGAAAGGCGTGGTGAGTTTTTAGGGAGAACAGTACAAGTTATTCCCCATATTACAGACGAAATAAAACATAGAATACAAATACTTGGTAATTCTGGTGACTACGATATTGTACTAACAGAAATTGGTGGTACAGTTGGTGATATTGAGTCATTACCTTACATTGAAGCTGTTCGTCAGCTACAGTGGGATTTAGGCGATAATAACGCTTTAGTTATTCACTTAACTTTGGTGCCATATTTATCAGCTGCAGGTGAATTAAAAACAAAACCAACCCAACATAGTGTAAAGACCTTGATGGAAAGTGGTGTACACGCAGATATTTTGGTATGTAGAACTGAGCACGAATTAAACGATGGACTAAAAGCTAAATTAGCACGTTTTTGTAATGTGAAGCAAGAGGCTGTAATTCAGTCAATAGATGCGTCCACAATATACGATGTACCTAATTTAATGCTAGAAGAAGGCTTAGATAAAGTTGTTTTAGATAAGTTGAAATTAAAAAGTGATGTGCCAGACCTTAACCGTTGGAACGAATTTCTAAAACGTCACAAAAACCCTAAAAGTGAAGTTACTATAGGTCTTATTGGTAAGTATGTAGAATTACAAGATTCTTATAAATCTATTTTAGAATCTTTTATACATGCAGGTGCAGAAAATGAAGTAAAAGTTAATGTAGAATCTATACATTCAGAATATTTAAATTCAGAGAATATTGAATTTAAGCTTGGCCATTTAGATGCTGTTTTAGTAGCTCCGGGTTTCGGTGAGCGTGGTATTGAAGGGAAAATAGAAGCAGTGCGCTATGTACGTGAAAATAATATTCCATTTTTAGGCATCTGTTTAGGAATGCAAATGGCTGTTATAGAATATGCCAGAAACGTGCTTAAGTTAGAAGATGCTAATTCTATTGAGATGGACGAGTCTACAACACACCCAGTAATTAACTTAATGGAGTCGCAAAAAAATGTGGTTAATAAAGGTGGTACAATGCGTTTAGGTGCTTGGGATTGTAAAGTCCTAGAAAATAGCATTGCTTATGACGTTTATGGGCAATCTGACATAAAAGAAAGACACAGACATCGTTTTGAATTTAATAACGATTACAAAGCACAAATTGAAGCAGCCGGAATGAAAGCTACAGGTTTAAACCCAGAAACTGATTTAGTGGAAATTATTGAAATACCAAGCCACAACTGGTTTGTAGGTGTGCAATACCATCCTGAATATAAAAGTACAGTTGCAAATCCGCATCCATTATTTGTGGCCTTTGTTAGCGCAGCACTTAAGTATAAGAACAAAAAATAATATGCCACTTTGGCGTAAAGTGAATTTTGGATAACTTTTTGGGTTATCAAAAATGATTAATTAGACTACCGCTTAAGCGGCAAATACATATGGAAGAAAAGAAATTCGACATTAAATCTATAATAGGCTTTGTTCTCATTTTTGGGATTCTATTATTTATAATGTATCAAAACAGTCCGACACCAGAAGAAGTTGAAGCTCAGAAAAAAGCAGAACAAGAACAGGTTGAAGCAGAAAAAAAAGAAAGTAAACAAAACGAAGCTGTAGTAACAACCTCAGCTGACTATACTAATACAATAGCCTTAGATTCTTCGCAACAAGTTGCAGCTCAAAATAAGTTAGGTGCACTTTCTTATGCCTTAACATTACCTGGTGAAGATTTCACAACTGTAGAAACTGATGTTTTTGAACTCAAGTTTAGTAGAAAAGGTGGTCACTTAGCACAAGTAAAATTAAGGAACTTTGTAGATTACGACTCTGTACCTATTTACTTAGTTAAAGATAATAATAGTGCTTTTAATATCACATTTAGCACTTCAGATAGTAGAACACATAATACGCAAGATTTTCCTTTTCAGCAAAGCGTAAGTAAAAGTGGAGAGAACACTGTAGTTTCTATGAAACTTAAAGTTTCAGAGTCTTCATATTTAGAATACCGTTACGAGTTAAAGCCTAATGATTATATGATTGATTTTTCAATCAAATCAAAAGGTTTAAGTGGAGTGTTTAATACCTCACAACCTATAACTTTAGATTGGAAACAGAAACAGATTCGTCATGCAAAAAGTATAAGTTACGAAAACCGCTATACAAGGTTAACCTACATGTACGATGAAGGCAAGGTTGATAAATTATCTCAAGCGGGAGATGATGATGAAACTGCTAATAATGTGGAATGGTTATCTTACAGGCAGTTCTTTTTTAGTTCAATATTAATAGCAAATGATAGTCCATTCAAAAATGTGGCTATGACGTCTAAGAACTTAGTTGAAGATGAAGAAATAGATACACTATTTACTAAAATATATACTTCTAAATTACCATTAGTATATAATAGTGGAGAAGTTAATAAGAGTTTAGGTCTCTATTATGGACCAACTGAAGCCAAGACTTTAAAGAATTATGAAAAAGGTTTAGATGAAAGTATTCCATTTGGTTGGGGGATTTTTGGCTGGATTAATAAAATGATTTTTATTCCATTATTTGGTTTCCTAAGTGGATTTTTACCTTATGGAATAGCAATTATAGTAATGACCATATTGGTTAAAATCGTTTTATCTTTCGTGCAATACAAGCAATTCTTGTCTCAAGCTAAAATGAAAATTTTAAAGCCAGAGTTAGATGCAATTAGATTAAAGCATAAAGACAATAAATTAAAGGCACAACAAGAAACCATGGCATTGCAAAGTAAAGCAGGCGCAAGTCCCCTGAGTGGTTGTTTACCAGGTTTAATGCAGATTCCTGTATTCTATGCATTGTTTATGTTCTTCCCAACAGCATTTGAGTTAAGACAAAAAAGTTTCCTTTGGGCAGACGATTTAAGTTCTTATGATTCAATATTAGAATGGGATATATATATTCCTGTGATTTCTACATTTTATGGAAACCACATGGCTTTATTTCCAATATTAGCAGCAGTAGCTATTTTCTTCTATATGAAAATGACAACAGGTCAGCAAATGGCATCACAGCCTACACAAGAAGGGATGCCAGATATGGGGAAAATGATGAAGTATATGATTTACTTCTCACCAATTTTAATGTTGGTATTCTTTAATAACTATGCTTCTGGTTTAAGTTTATATTACTTTATATCTAACTTAATTAGTATTGGTATTATGTTAGTGATTAAAAACTACATTATCGATGAGGATAAAGTGTTAGCGAAAATTGAAGTCAGCAAAACGAAGCCTAAGAAACAAAATAAGTTTCAGAAGAAAATGACAGATATGATGGCACAGGCTGAGGAGCAGAAGAGAACTCAACAGGGTAAAAAGAAATAATAACGTCCTTTGAAAACAGGAATCCTATTCTAAATAATTTAAAGCCTCTCGATTTTCGGGGGGCTTTTATAGTGTAAAGAGTATTAGCTTTTAGATGCAATTTATGACGATAGAAGTTAGTACAAAAAAGACATTAAGCATATAGTTGATGGACTTAATACCTGTAATTTAAATAAAGTACCAGCTTTAGAAGATATATGGACACCATTAGAATTTAGTGCTTAAAATGATAAAGACGAAGTTATTGGCGGAGTTCTCCCAGGAATTGGATATTGGAATGGATTAGAAATTAAAATCCTTTGGGTAAAAGAAGAACATAGAAAATACGGAATTGGAACAACACTTTTAAATTACGTTGAAACAATAGCTGAAGAGAAAGGTGCTACAGTTTCTATGGTAGATACTTTCGATTTTCAATCTGTAGTATATATCTTAAAAACAACTATAAGTCAATAGGTGAAATCGAAAACTTCCCAGAAGGACATAAGCGTGTTTACTTTTCTAAAGTATTATAATAAAAAAAAGCCTCTCGGATTTTCCAAGAGGCTTTTCTACTAACTAAAATCAATCAATATAAAATAGAGGTAATCAGCCTCGATTTTCTTTTTTTAGTATTAATCAGGTGATCCTGGGCGGATAACTGTATCTACAACATGTACAACACCATTGATTGCTTGAATATTAAACAATGCTGCTTCTGTTAATATAGTTGACACACGGTCAAGATCATCTGTTAATGTAAATGCACTATTATCAGCCGTAATTTCACCACCTAAAGTAGCAACTACACCATTAGGTAAGCCACTAGACTGAATATTTCCACTAACAATATGCATTAATAAAACAGCATCTGTAGTTGCTGCATTTAATTCTCCGTCACCTTCACCTAAACCTGTAAGATTTAATTCTGCTAATACGTTAGTGAATGCACCATTTGTTGGAGCAAAAACAGTAAATGGTCCTGCTGTAGCATCTGATACAACTTCAATATACCCTGGAGTTACGCTTGGAGATCCTGTATCTGCAAATGCTAACGCTGCCTCTAAAGTATCTAATGCAGGGTTTGTAGTTGCAAAAGTTGCAATAGTAGGCAAACCGATTACAGTATCAACAATATGTAAAGTTCCGTTTGTTGCAGTATTATCAGGGTTTATAACTGTAGAAGCACCATTAAGTATAACACCATTAGACGTTGTAAAGTATAAGCTTAAATTAGCGCCGTTTGGTCCTGTAGCCATAGTATTTGGATAACCAGATCCTAAACCAACTAAATCAGTTGAAGAAATAGTACTTCCTACAATAACATGATTTAATAAAATGTTTCTTACCAATTCTTCTTCTTCAGTAGTTAAATTATCTAAATCTAATCCTGTAGCCGTTAATAAAGTTGTGAATGCTTCATTTGTTGGAGCAAAGACAGTAAAAGGACCATCGCCTTGTAAATCATCTACTAGTCCTGTTGCAGTTAAAGCTGCTGCTAGAGATGTTAAGTTGTTTGCTAGTGCAACATCTACTATTGTAGTTGCTTGTGGGCCTGGGCCGCTGTCATCATCATCACTACAACCAGTAACACCTAAAACCAATAGAAATACTGAAAGTAATTTGAATGTTTTTGAAATAATTTTCATTTTTTTGAGTTTTTAAAATTAAATTGTTCATCATTACAAGCATTATGCCTGTCTAACAAAAATACAAAATGATTAAACAGAAAGTTTATCTCTCCTTAATTTTTACAATAATTTTAACAACTGTTTTTGCTCAAAAATCGGTTAATAAGTTCGATAAAGACGGTAAACGTGATGGGTTGTGGGCGAAAAACTACCATAAGACAGATCAAAAGCGTTACGAAGGAGTTTTTCAACATGGTAAGGAAATAGATTCCTTTAAATACTACACCTTATCAAAAGGAAAAAGTGTTTTAAGTGCTGTAAAAGTGTTTAATGAAAAAGATAGTTTAGCCGATGTTTCCTTTTTTGCATCAAATAAAAAAGTAATTAGTGAGGGCAGAATGAATGGTAAGCGATATATAGGACAATGGATTTACTACCATAAAAACTCTAGTGCCAAAATGATTATAGAAAATTTTAATGAACAAGGTCTTTTAGAAGGTGAACGAAAGATTTTATATAAGAATGGTTTAATTGCAGAAATAGCTAATTATGAGGATGGTAAATTAATAGGTGAAGCTAATTGGTATTCTGAAAATAAAACACTGATAAAATCCTCAAACTACCAAAATGGAGAACTTCATGGTAAAACTACGAATTACGATGCTAAAGGTATTGTTATGTCAGAAGGGACTTATGTAAAGGACCAAAAAAAGGAGATTTGGAATTATTATAAAGATGGTCAACTCATTAAGAAAATAGACCATACAAGTAGAAAAGTGATTTATAAAAAAGCAATAGATTAAAGCTATCTCTTAGATAGTATTTTGGTATGGCAATCTTAATAAGATTGCCTTTTTTATTTTGTAATTTTGACTAAGTATTTTCGAACAAATTAGAATAAAAAATATAAGTAGTGAAACGTGTTATAGTAGGACTTTCAGGTGGAGTAGATTCAAGTGTTGCTGCTTATCTTTTAAAAGAGCAAGGTTATGAGGTTATTGGTCTTTTTATGAAAAATTGGCACGATGACTCTGTAACTATTTCAGATGAATGTCCATGGTTAGACGACAGTAACGACGCTATGCTTGTTGCCGATAAATTGGGTATTCCTTTTCAAACGGTAGACCTAAGCGTACAGTATAAAGAGCGTATCGTTGATTATATGTTTAATGAGTATGAAAAAGGACGTACACCAAACCCAGATATACTTTGTAATCGTGAAATAAAGTTCGATGTTTTTATGGATATTGCTTTAGAGCTTGGAGCAGATTTCGTAGCTACAGGTCACTATTGTAGAAAAGGAACAATTAAAAAAAAAGGTACAGAAATACACCAACTATTAGCAGGTGCTGATGGCAACAAAGATCAGTCTTATTTTTTATGTCAATTATCACAAAAACAATTAGCTAAGGCTCTATTCCCTGTAGGTGAACTATTAAAACCTGAAGTTAGAGAAATTGCGAAAACACAAGGTTTAATTACGGCAGATAAGAAAGATTCTCAGGGCTTATGTTTTATTGGTAAAGTAAGACTTCCTGAGTTTCTTCAACAGCAACTTAAGCCAAAAGAAGGTGTAATTGTAGAGGTTAACGAATCGTTTGAAACCTATAGCATAGCTATTCCAGAATTCGATTCAAAAGAAAAAGAATTAGAGTTTCTATCTAAAAAACCAGTGTATAATTTATCGGACGGAAAAGTAGTAGGTCAGCATCAAGGGGCACATTATTTTACCAAAGGTCAACGGAAAGGCTTAGCTGTTGGAGGTACAAAAGAACCACTCTTTGTAATTGATACCGATGTTGTAGACAATGTTATTTACACTGGTCAAGGTAAAAACCATCCAGGTTTATTTAGGAATGCTTTATTTGTAACCAATGAAGAATTACATTGGGTTCGGGAAGATTTAGCCTTAAATAATGGTGAAACAATGTCAGTAATCGCAAGAATTCGATACAGACAACCTTTAGAAAAAGCAGTGCTTCATAAAGTCAAATCAGGCTTGTACGTCGAATTTGAAAAGAAACAGTCGGCCATTACCGAAGGACAGTTTGTAGCTTGGTATATCAAAGATGAATTAATAGGTTCGGGAGTTATTTCTTAAATTGCAATAAAAACAAAAGCTATGTTACGAAAGTTCACGCTGCTTTTATTGCTCCTTCTCACAATAAATAGTTATGCTCAAGAAGATGCTTGGGTTTATCTCACTGATAAACCAAATGAAGCTACTGCATTAGCAGATCCTATTTCGATTCTTACCCAAAAAGCAATTACAAGAAAACAAAATCACGGTATTTTAATTGATTCTAGAGATGTACCCGTTCACGAAGCCTATATTTCAGATTTAAAAACACAAACAGGAATAACTGTTTTAGCAAAATCTAAATGGTTTAATGCAGTGCATATTAGAGGAAATGAATCAGATATAAATGCTTTAATGACTTTGCCGTTTGTAGATAATATTGATTTTGTAAATAATAGTTTAGATGCTATTTCTCGCCAAGAAATAAATCAAGATAAAAACGAAATTGAAGATGAATCTATCGCTTTTACTTATGGCGATACTCAAAACCAAGTAGAAATGATAAATGTTGATAATTTGCATTTAGATGATTTTACAGGTGAAGGTATTACTATTGCAGTGATGGATTCTGGATTTACTAATGTGAATACCATGGGAGCTTTTCAACGATTAAGAGATAATGGTGATTTACTAGACGGTTACGACTTTGTTAATCGAAATACAGATGTCTACGCTAATACTGCAAGTTCTCACGGAACACGAGTCTTAAGTACTATGGCAGGTTTTGTGCCAGATGAATTTGTAGGCACAGCACCAGATGCATCGTACTATTTATTCTTAACAGAAGATGTTGGTAGCGAAAACCCTGTAGAAGAAAGTTATTGGGTAGAAGCTGCTGAACGTGCAGACAGTTTGGGAGTAGATATGATTAATACGTCTTTAGGTTACAGAGTCTTTGATAATGCTAACTACGATTATACTCCTGCCGATATGAATGGTCAAATAGCATTTATTTCTATAGGAGCTTCTATTGCTGTAGAAAAAGGAATTTTAGTAGTTGTTAGTGCAGGTAATGCAGGTGCAACAGCTTGGCAAACGGTAGGCGCTCCAGCTGATTCACCAGATGTATTATCTATTGGTGCTGTAGATGCCAACGGAGATTACGTAGCGTTTAGCTCGCAAGGAAGTGCAGCCCAAGTAGGTTACCAAAAACCAGATGTGGTTGCTAGAGGAGGCAGCGCTTATGTTATAGATGAAACGAATACGATTACACAAAATAATGGAACGTCTTTTAGTGGACCAATACTATGTGGAGGTGTAGCCTCCTTGTGGCAGGCAATCCCAGATTTCTCTGCGACCGAAATTATGGATTTTGTAAGGGAGTCAGCCTTTCAGTTTACAACACCCGATCAGTTTTTAGGTTATGGTATACCAGATTTATATTTAGCAAAAAATATAGCATTAACTGTTGAAAAGAATTCGCTTGAAGCGATTAAACTATTTCCAAATCCGGTAGTAGATAAATTAAATCTAATAGGACTTTCCTTTTTAGATGAAATAAAAGTTTCAATCTACAATCAACTTGGTCAAAGTGTTTTTATTAAAATACTTCAAAATGATTACAGCACTATTGATCTGTCAAACTTATCGGCTGGCATATATATCTTAAAGCTATCCTCGGAAGCACATTCAAAAATATTCAAACTTATAAAACACTAAATGGCTAATAGAATTATATCACTTTTCAATATAAAATATCCAATCATACAAGCAGGAATGATTTGGAATAGCGGCTGGAGATTAGCTTCTGCAGCAAGTAATTCAGGAATTTTAGGTTTAATCGGAGCAGGTTCAATGTATCCTGAAGTACTGCGAGAACATATTCAAAAATGCAAAGCCGCAACAGACCAACCGTTTGGTGTTAACGTACCGATGTTATATCCTAACATCACAGAGATTATGGATATTATTGTTGAAGAAGGAGTAAAGATTGTTTTCACTTCGGCAGGAAACCCTAAAACTTGGACCAAATGGTTACAAGACCAAGGTATTATAGTAGTACATGTAGTAAGTAGTGTGAAATTCGCATTAAAAGCACAAGACGCTGGTGTAAACGCTATTGTTGCCGAAGGTTTTGAAGCTGGAGGACACAATGGACGCGACGAAACCACAACATTAACGTTAATTCCTATGGTTAAAGAACAACTTCAAATTCCATTAATAGCAGCAGGTGGTATTGCCACTGGTAAAGCCATGTTAGCCTGTATGGTATTGGGAGCTGATGGAGTACAGGTTGGTAGCCGTTTTGTAGCCAGTGACGAATCTTCTGCTCATCAAGCCTTTAAACAAGTCGTTGTGGATGCTAAAGAAGGAGATACACAATTGACCTTAAAAGAATTAGCACCTGTACGACTAATTAAAAATAAATTTTATAATGACTTACAAGAACTCTATAAAACGAGTCCAACACCAGAACAACTTAAAGAATTATTGGGAAGAGCAAGAGCTAAACGCGGTATGTTTGAAGGTGACTTAGACGATGGTGAATTAGAAATTGGGCAGATTTCTGGTTTAATACATGATGTGAAATCGGTTGCTGAGATTGTTGATGATATGGTTAGTGAGTTTGAGGAGGCAAAGGATTATATTTCAAATATATAATCTATCTCTTAAGGATTGAAAGTTACATTAGAGTACAAGTCTTATTATATTGTAATTAAAACAAGAAAACTCCAATACTAAATCAGCATTGGAGTTTTTTAATTTAATAACTTTTAATTTTTAGCGTTTAATGAATTTTTTTGTCAACACTTTTCCATCAGATTCTAAACGTAAAATATAATTACCTTGGCTTAATGTTGAAACATCAATAGAATGTTGTTCTAATTTTAAGTTAATTACACGTTTTCCTTCAATATTAAAAATCGTTGCAACCTTGCCAATCAAGTTAATAGGACTATTAATATTAATTAATTTTCCAACAGGATTAGGATATATATTAATATTTTCAAACGTTTCGTCTTCAATATTTAGCACATTTTGACCTTCAATAATTATATGATGTGTATTAACTGAAGGGTTTGTTATGTTGTCAACAATCCCAGATGGCCAATAAATAACAATATTTATAATAGTAGTATCTGTACCGATTCCAAAATGAGTATTTAATGAACTCATAAAACGAAAGCCTTCACCACTTCTCACATCACGTATTTGAATACCAGAAGCCGTATGAACTTCTACTCTTGCCCCAATACCGTTAATATTACTTTGTACTCCAGTTGTTGTGATTTTAACCCAATTATTACTGTTAGCATTATTTGTAAGTAATGTACCACCAGAAATAGTATCAATAAATCCGTCGTTATTCATATCTCCAAAAGATCCATTGTTTCCAGATAAAATATTTTCATAGACACTAAACGTCATGTTTCCATTTCCAAATAGGATATTTCCGTTAGATGCAATATCTAAATTACCATCGTTATCAAAATCGTGAGTACAGTTTTCAATTCCTGTAGCTGTTAAATCTAAAACTCCTGAGGCAGCAGTAACTTCAACGAAAACACCATTACCATCATTTCTCAATAATTTAGATACACCAGAACTAGCTCCAATATAAGTATCCATATCACCATCATTATCAAAATCTCCCCAAGCCGAAGACCATGTTTGCATACCGTCATCTAAACCTTGAGCAGGTGCAGTATCTGTATAAGTTCCGTCACCATTGTTAGTGAATAGTTGATTAATTGGTCCACCACCACATTTTGCAATAAACATATCTAAATCTCTATCATTGTCATAATCAATCCATATAGACCCATAGTTTCCTCTTACAAGGCCTAAATCACCTTGTCCATAAGATAAATTGCCATTACCATCATTTATATAATATACATTAGCATCAACATCATGGCACACAAAGGCATCTAAATTACCATCATTATTAATGTCGGCAAAGTTAGAGCGTTGTGAGAATACGTATTCTGAACCTGAAGTTTCCGTAAAACCTGTTCCTGTTGCATTTGCTTTCATAAACGTAACACCACTTCCACCACCATATAATAAGTCCGTATATCCATTTCTATCATAATCAGCAGCTGCTAAACTCCAAGAAGGTGAATTGTCTGCACTTGTTGTTCCAATATTTGTTGCTGTAGTACTTAATCCACCACTAATTTGTTGGTAGAAGATATTTACATTAGTTGTACCAATAGAAACAACATCATCTAAAAAGTCACCATTCATATCTACAGCAGCACGCTGTGTTCCTGAAGTTGGAACATTTGAACTAGTAAATGTTGCAGGTGGAGGAGGATTTGACGTAGAGAATACTAAAGGACCTCCCCAAATACTAGTATCTGACCCACAAATTGCACGTACATAGACTTCGTAGACTATACCTGGATCTAGGGCTGTTAAGTTTACACTTTCAATGCTTGTAGCAGCTCCTGATCCTGTTGGGATTCCTGTTCCAGAAGTCTGCACTATATATTCCCAGTTACTTTCTCCGTTATTTGAAACCCAAGAAACAGTTGCAGTGGTTTGTGTTACAGCACTAACTACAATACTTGAAGGTGCAATACAGAATGATCCACATGTTTCTACACGTATGTAATCAATAGACATATCTCCTTCAAAACCTGTTCCTGTTCCTGTATGACTAAACTCTACATAAACGACTTGACCTAAATAAGCATCTAAGTTGATGCCTACAGGAACCCAAGCTTCAGATCCACTTGTTTGTAATTCTCCGGTCTGTGAGAATACTGTTGTAAAAGGGCCACCTACTGAAGTACCAACATTCACATTTAAAGTTCCCATATCATCCCCATTTGCATGCATATAGAAAGACAATTCTGCACCATCTGTAGCTGTTGATAAATCTATTGCTGGACTTATTGCAGAGGCAGTAATTGTTGAGTTTCCAGAGGCTTCATAATTCATAAAGTTTGAACCGCTAAACGCATTATCAGGTCCAGTACCTCCAGATCCTGAGTCGTTAGGGATTTCCCAACTTCCGTTTCCACTGTTTAGATCTCCTGTCCAACCAGAATCTAAATCAAACTCTTCTGTGAAGATAAAAGTTGAAGATTCTGAAGCACAAGTAACACCAACTGGTCCTTGTGGAGGGCAATTACTTTGAGTTATCCCTCCACTGTTTACAGAACAGTTAACATCTTGATCATTTTGAATGTTAATTACAACATCAGTTGCATTCAGATAAGGTCCAAATTGAATAGTTCCAATAGCATTTAAAGATTGCGTAGCACTAGATTGATTGTCTGAAATTGTTAAAGAAGATGCTGAACCAAAATCAGAAATGTTGACATCTACTAAAAACCCATTACTTGCAGCACAGTCATTTACTATTGTATAGCTCGCTGTAGGATTTGTGCATGTTGAACAAGTAACATCGAAATCCCAAGGTATATAATTATTACCTGAACAATTTATTGATGTATCCGAATTTATAGATACGGTAATTGTATCTCCAGCAGATTGAAATGTAAGACCTGCTAGGTCTCCGTTATTTCCATAGCCGTTATATAATTCAGTGCCATTGGTGTCTAAAACAATTAATTCATCAAAATTAACTTCTACTTGACCTGTATTGAAAGTCACTCGTAAATCGGCTCCATTAGAACTTGTAAAAACGAAATTTGTAGTATCGCTATCGGTATAGCAATAGGTTGTATTTGTGGGCCCTACAGCACAATCTACCGTAGTTTGTGCACTTGCAAAAAAGCAGGATAGAAGTAAGGTTAGTAGTAGTGTGATTTTTTTCATGTTTTTTTTTTAGATGATAATATTAGAAAATATTTATTTCCTAGCTTTAGTTATAGATAATTATTCACATTCATTTGTTAAGCCATCAATCCATTCACCTATAAGTGCAACTGCTTCTTCATGGACAAGGGTTCTGCCTAATAAAGGCATTCTCAATTCTTCTGCTTCAGTATTTAATCTTAAATACATTACAGAACGTTCTTTTAAGGATGGTGCTACAATTTTAGTCATTTCAGGAATTTCAGTATCGGGATCTACACATATACCTAAATTGCTAGCGTCATTAGTTTCATTAAAGGCAAAACGGACAGGTCTATATCCGCAATACGATAAATCTGAGTGACAATGTGCGCAATTAACATCAACATAAGAGCGTACGCGTAAGTCAATGGGTTGTGTTTCATCATCCCATTTAACGACAGTATTAATTGTTGTAGGTAAATTATCTTCTAAATAACCTTGAGCTATTAATTTTTCTAATTGATTTTGAGGGCCATCAGCATAACTATATGTGTTATTTAAGTTTTGAGGTTTTAAACCAATAGGAATTGGATCGCCTTGACTATTATGGCACGTCGAACATTCTACATCTGATGGAATTCGATAATTGGTACTTTTTACAATACCATTTTCTATAAAATCTATGTTTGTAAACGAACCATCTAGACTAAATGTTGCTTCTGTTTGGTCGTCATTCCAGATGTAATCAGCAAAATGCCAATTATCTGCTTTCTTTAGCATTAAACGTGTTTCTATAATACGAGTAGTGTTGTTTGGTTGCACATTATCGTAATAAAATGTTTTAATGAGAAAAGTTCCAACAGGAAAATCAATAAATTGATCATCTGTAACGTAAGTGGCTTGCACATCACCTGGCATCCAAACAAAGCGTTTCTTTTTAGCGTAGTCTGTAAATAAGGTTGAAATTGGTTCGTAAGGCACAACACCAAATGAAGGCTCTTGTGCTTTAATATTACCTTCGAAAAAATTATATTCTGATAATGTATTAAAAGGAAAAGCGACTATGTCTAAGACTACTGGTGAAACAGGCACTGGCATGTAGTTGTCTTCACTGATAGAATCGTTATTATCGCTACAGGAAAAAAGCACAACAAAAAGTAGTACTAAACTAGTATATATGAGTGGTTTTTTGATAATGATTAATTTTGGTTGTGTACGAATATAATAAAAATATTGTTTACTAAATTGGTTACAAGACCAAGGCATTATAGTGGTACATGTAGTAAGTAGCGTGAAATTCGCTTTAAAAGCACAAGAAGCCTTTGTGGATGCTATAGTAGCCGAAGGTTTTGAAGCTTGAGGTCACAACGGACGCGACGAAACCACAACCTTGACATTGGTTCCTATGGTGAGAGAGCAACTTCAGATTCCATTAATTGCAGCTGGAGGCATTGCCACAGGTAAAATTGTGTTAGCTTTATGGTTTTGGTAGCTAATGGAGTACAGGTTGGTAGCCGATTTGTAGCCAGTATAGAATCTTCCGCACACCAAGCCTTTAAATAAGTGGTCGTAGATGCTAAAGAAGGAGATACTCAATTAACATTAAAAGAATTAGCACCAGTAAGACTGATTAAAAATAAATTCTACAACGAGTTGCAAGAACTTTATAAAGCAGCGCCAACACCAGAACAACTCAAAGAATTATTAGGAAGAGCCAGAGCCAAACATGTTATGTTTGAAGGTGGCTTAGACGATAGTGAATTAGAAATCGGACAGATTTCTGGTTTGATACATGACGTGAAACCGGTTGCTGAGATTGTTGATGACATGGTTAATGAGTTTGAACAGGCAAAAAGAAGTATTGATTCTTTGTAATTTCTTCTTATTAGCGCTAGTTTTAAAACAGTTTTATAAGTCATACTTCAGATATGAAGTCATATTTATATCCATAAAACTTCAACAACATTTTTTAAAATTACTAATACCAAAACCGCTACTTTTGCGCCATGGTTTTAAGCAACTACACCAAAGAATTTAGATACAATCTTAAGCTAGCATCTCCAATTATTTTAGGGATGCTAGGTCACACTTTTGTGAGTTTTGTAGATAATGTAATGGTTGGTCAGTTAGGAGCTGCAGAACTAGCAGCTGTGTCTTTAGGAAATAGCTTTATTTTTATTGCGATGTCTTTGGGTATTGGTTTTTCTACAGCTATAACACCCTTAGTTGCAGAAGCAGATTCTGAGAAAAATTTCATCAAAGGGAAGTCAGTTTTTAAACATGGTTTTTTTCTTTGTACCGTATTAGGGCTAGTATTGTTTTTAATGCTTCTGCTTGCCAAGCCCTTAATGTACGTTATGGATCAGCCAGAGGAAGTTGTTGACCTAGCTATTCCTTATCTAGATCTGGTTGCATTTTCATTGGTGCCTTTAATTATATTTCAAGCTTTTAAGCAATTCAGTGACGGATTGTCACTTACCAAATACCCAATGTATGCTACAATTTTGGCTAATATATTGAATGTGATAATCAATTATATTCTGATTTTTGGGAAGTTCGGTTTCCCAGAAATGGGAATTGTTGGAGCCGCAGTTGGGACTTTGGTATCACGATTTGTGATGCTGTTTTACTTATGGTGGTTATTAGCAAAACGTGAAAAATCTAAAGCTTATGTTACCAATATAAAATTCTTTAAATTAAGTAAACAACCAATAAAAAAGTTAACTAATTTAGGTTTGCCAAGTGCTATGCAAATGTTTTTTGAGGTTGGTATTTTTACTGCTGCAATTTGGTTAAGTGGTACTTTAGGTGCAAACGCACAGGCTGCAAACCAAATAGCATTAAATCTTTCATCTATGACCTTTATGGTTGCTATGGGATTAAGTGTAGCTGCTATGATTAGAGTAGGTAACCAAAAGGGGCTCAAAGACTTTAGGGCATTAAAACGTATTGCAGAATCTATCTTTTTAGTTGGTTTTGTTTTTGCAGTGGTGTTTGCCTTATTCTTTGTGATATTTAATACGATGCTTCCTAATTTATATGTAGATTTAGATGATCCTACAAATGCAGTAGATACCGCTGAAGTGGTTAAAATTGCTGCAACATTATTGTTGGCTGCTGCTGTTTTTCAGATTACAGATAGTTTACAGGTCATTACGCTTGGAGCTTTGCGAGGCTTGCAAGATGTTAAGATTCCGACGATAATCACCTTCATATCTTATTGGCTAATAGGTTTTCCAATAAGTTATTTTTTAGGTAAAGAAGATGCTTATGGAAGCCTAGGAATTTGGTTAGGACTTCTCGCCGGATTAACAGTCGCCGCAATTTTATTGTATTTTAGGTTTAATTATTTAACAAAGCGTTTAATTTTGCAACAAGATAAAAGTTAGAACATGGAGTTACCAAAATTCATTTTAGGAGATAATACAGATTATCCTGATGCTATTTATATTATTCATACAGAATTTCCGAGATTTATTATAAATCTTGAAGATGACGAAGTTGAATGGTTTGAGGAATTCGATTCGCATGACGAAAAGGAATTAGAAACTGACATGGAAAGCTATATTCAGCAGGCAACCGATTTTTACGATAGAGAAGTAGAACGTTACGACAATTAATGTTAGAACAACTTTTAGAATTAGATAAAGAGCTTTTTTTGTACCTAAATAAATTAGGGACTTCAACCTGGGATGGACTATGGTTAGTTATCACAGATGAATTTACGTTTGTGCCACTTTACGCAATACTTTTATTTCTAATTTATAAAAAGTACGGTTTAAAATCGCTCTTAATAATGGTTTTAGTAATTGCAGCTATGATTACCTTTACAGACCAAATTACCAATGCTTTTAAACATGGTTTTATGCGGCCAAGACCTTGCAGAGTTGATGCGTTGATGGATCAAGGTATGCGCTATATTGCTGAGCGCTGTGGGCGTTACGGTTTCTTTTCTGGGCATTCTTCAAACTCTATGGCTGCTGCTGTTTTTGGCGGTTTAGTTTTACGACCTTATTATAAAAAATTAATTTTCGGTCTTTTGCTCTGGAGTTTTATTGTGGCTTATAGTCGTATTTACGTTGGTGTGCATTACCCTTTAGATATTGTCTGCGGAATGGCATTTGGTGCACTAGCAGGTTTAGGGTTTTATAAGTTGAGTAAATATCTTTTAAAGCGTTTTATCTCAGAGTAAGCTTATAAAGCCGATTCACTAATCTACTTTTATAACTTCTAGAATCTTTATCAGAAAAATTTAAATCGTAAGTTTCTAAAAATTCAATCTTATATAAGCTAGATAAAGCTTCAATATCCTCAGGATTTACTTTGTTAGTTAATAAACAAAACTTTTTTTCTTTAGGTAGTATGTAACCTTCAGTTGCTGTTATGGTTGGGATTTTATCCCCATAATTGTAAATAACTTCTGGTGCTATATAATCTAAACTGTATAGGGATAAATCGTCAGAATAGCCTAAGCCAATAATTTTAAGGTTTTGAGATTTTAGTTGAGAAACAGGTTTATGATTATCTTGAACATGTGTCTTAGATATTGGTAGCCCAAATAATCCTATACTCACCATAAATGCAATGATTAAATAGAATACATTCTTAATGTGTTTTTCTTTTAGATTTTTGAAAATAAAAATGCCAATAATTAATAAAACAAGTGCAGTAATGATAAACCTCACTAATAATAGTCCTGTTAATATTTGGCTAGAGAAAAAATAAATAGCCCAAAATAATAATGCTATTGTAGCAATTAAACCAAACTGAAAATAAACAGGAATAGTTTCTTTCTTAGATTTCAAATTCTTGAATTCACGAATTAAATAGTCAATATAAAATCCAATATTAATAGCTAGTGGAATTAAAACTGGCATTAAGTAACGTGATTTTTTTTCAGGAATAATAGATAATAAAATTACAGCAATTATTGTCCAGAAGAAGCTAAAACGGTAGGCTTTTAAATTTGAAACTCTAGATTTTAAATAAGGGTATAATAAACTTATTAATGCTGGTATAGTCCACAAGCCACTTTGTATAAAGAAACTCCAGTAATAATAAAAAGGTCTTACATTATAACTACTCCAATTAGATGTTTCTCGTTCTGCAATCGCTGTAAACGTTTCAGGATCTGCCACGCGTACGTGTAAATACCACCAGCCACCTAATACAATTCCGAAGATTAGTAAACTAATAAGCTTTAAAAAATGTAGTGTACCACCTCTAAATTTGAAAGCAATGCCATATGCAATTACAAAAGGTAAGAATAATACATACAGCGAAACAGGGCCTTTTGATAATACAGAACCTGCTAAAAAAACCACAAATAGTAGGCTGTGTAAAATTGGTGTTTTTGCTTTGTGAAACAATTGGAATAACTGAAGCAATGCCATTAACATAAAACCATGTGTATAAATATCCCAAGGCGCTTCAATAGTAATACCTATGACGTAAAAAGAGGTTATTACAATAAAACCATTAATTAAACTATGCGATTTAGAGAGGTCTAATTTTTTAGAAAGTAAATAGGTTGAAATTCCAATACTAGCTAAAAAAAGAAGTGTAGGCCAACGCAATGCTAAGACTGACTTTATTCCAAAAATAGATCCAAAAATAGCTGTTATCCAAGTTGGAAGCGGTGGCTTTTGATAACGTGCCTCACCATTCATTGTAGTTAAAATCCAATTATCATCCGTAAGCATTTCTCTAGCTGAAATAAAATTACGAGCCTCCATTATACTCACAGGAATTGCATCAATGGTAAAACCTAACATTACAATTACAAATAGTAAAAGACTTAATATCGGCTGTTTTTCTATGAGTTTAATCATTAGTCTGTCTAATTAAGTAGGCATTTCTGGCGTAAATAATAAGTCCGAATAAATGACCTACAAAAAGAACAGGGTCTTTTCTTATAATGGCATAGCTCAATATCATTATCGCGCCAATTAAACTCAATACCCAAAACCCCATTGGTAAGGTCGATTCTTTGTTACGTTCAGAATGAATCCATTGGTATACAAAACGTAGTGTGAAAATAAGTTGTGCAACAATCCCGAGGATTAGCAACCAAAAAGGAATGGCTTCGTTTTTAAATAAAAGTTCAAGATCAATTTTGTTGTTATTGTAATAGAATATAACTATTAATATAGGAACGATAAATAGTAAATATTGCACAATTTTAGGAAACTTTTGCCATTGCTTTTGTAACTGTAAATTTCTTATATAAATGAAATAGGTTAAACCTTGTCCTAACATTATCGCAAAGTCTAGACGCAAATACCCATAGATAAATAATAAGAACGACGCAATTAAACTAAGCGTCCAAAATGTACTTGGAGTAATGACTTTTCGCTGCTTTTCTGATGTTATCCATTGAATGATAAGCCGAGAAGAGAATAAAATCTGAGCCAAAAACCCTATGCTATAAATAATCCAGTCTTTCAAATTATAAATTTTACTTACTAGATTTTTCTATCTCGTAGTTGATGTATTTTTTCTTCATCCATAAGTAAGCGAAACAATCCATTAAAGGACCGAGAAGCCGATTCCAAAGTCCAAATTTTGCAGTACCTGCAATCCTAGGGAAGTGTTGTACAGTTACTTGAATTACCTTACCGTTTTGCAACATAATCATAGCTGGTAAAAAACGATGTAAACCTCTAAACATGGGTATGCGTTTAGCATAATCGGTTCTAATAACTTTTAGCGGACAACCCGTATCATCCATCCCATCATGGGTAAATGCGCGCCTAATACCATTGGCAATCTTAGAAGATACGTTTTTTACAAACGAATCTTTTCGGTTAGATCGTACGCCTGTAACCAAGTGATGTTCGCCTATATGTTCTAAAAGTATATTAAAATCTTCTGGTGCTGTTTGTAAATCTGAATCTATATAACCAACCAATTCTGAATCTACATGATCAAAACCGGCTTTTATCGCAGCACTTAATCCTCTATTTTTTTTAAATGAGATAAATTCAAAAGCAGTGTTACGACTACAGATGTCTTCAATAAGCGTTTGACTGTTATCTTTAGAGCCATCATTAATAAATAATACTGCAGAAGGTACTGACGCTACTTTAAGGTAGTTAGAAAGTTCTGTTTCTACACGTACTAAATTTTCCTCTTCGTTATAAACAGGAACTATAATAGTAAACTTATAGGTCATATACTCGATGGCTTAGTCTGTGCAAAAATATCGTTTTTTTATTATACTCGAAGTTTAAAGAATTAAACCTAAAAAGAATTTATTGTCTTAGACCTAATAAATACTCCGCAGCTGCAAAAGGCGTCGTTTTTCCGTCTTCAACCAATTCTATTTGAGATTGTAATTCGCTTTTAATTTGAGATGATGTGTAGAAGTTAGATTTTAATCGATCTTCTATGGTTTGTAAGAGCCAAAATTTATTTTGATTATTTCGATTGGTCTCAAAATAGTGCGTTTCAGATGTGGTTGTTATATAATCTTCAATCATCTCCCAAACATCGGATATACCTTCCTGTTTAAGAGCACTACACAAAGATACTTTTGGGGACCATCCTGAATTTTTAGAAGGGTATAAATGCAACGCTCTATTAAAATCTACTTTTGCAATTTTAGCTGCTTTTAAATTGTCCCCATCAGCTTTATTAATTACAATAGCATCTGCCATTTCAATAATGCCGCGTTTAATACCTTGTAGCTCGTCACCAGCTCCAGCTAACTTCAATAATAAAAAGAAGTCAACCATACTATGTACGGCTGTTTCACTTTGTCCTACACCAACAGTTTCAATTATTATGGTGTCAAAACCTGCGGCTTCGCAGAGAATAATAGTTTCTCTTGTTTTTCTTGCAACACCTCCTAAAGAGCTACCAGAAGCTGAAGGTCTAATAAATGCATTTTTATCTTTAACCAAGTCTTCCATTCTGGTTTTGTCTCCCAAAATACTTCCTCTACTTAAACTACTACTTGGATCTACAGCTAATACAGCAACTTTTTTGCTAGCTTTAGTTAGAAAACAACCAAAGGCTTCTATAAACGTGCTTTTACCAACACCAGGAACACCAGTGATACCTATGCGTATAGATTTGTTTGCATAAGGTAAGCAAGCGGTAACAATGGCATTAGCCTTTTGTGTGTGACGAGCGTTTGTGCTTTCTATTAAGGTAATACCACGGCTTAAGGCAGTGATATCTCCATCTATAATTCCAGAAACGAGCGCATCTGTAGATGGTTGTTTTTGGCGATTAGTTCTTATGGTTTTGGCAGAATTGGCACTAAGGATTTCGGGTGGTTTAACACCTTTATTTTTATGTAAAGCAGACTGATATGGTTTATCTTTTTTTGCCACTATTCCTTAGTTCTGTATATTTTTTAGTATCATAAACCTCTATTGGTATATCTATTACTGTACTGTCCCAGGCCATACTGAGTTTTAGATTTCCTGTTTTATTATCAAAAGAAATAGTGAATCGCTCTACAGTAGTATCTATTTTTTGAATCGGGACTTCAATTTCTACAACATCAAAATTAGGATTCCACATAGGTTCCATTTTTTCATTTACACCCCATTCATATTGCTCAGAATTAAACATCACTTTCCATGAGTTAGCCATAGGTACTGTCCATAGGGTATATTTACCTTTTTTAAGAATAAGCTCATCAATGATTAAGTCCTTATTGGTTTCAAAGGTTGTAGCTTCGTTAGCTCCAGTTCGCCAAACTTCATCAAAAGGGACTAGCGCACCAAAAATCACACGATCGCGTTTAGAAGGTCTATTATACTTCACCTCTAATTTTAAATCATTAAGCTTAAGTTCTGCAGTATCTTTTGGACTCAAACGTGGAGAAAATATGTTTTCTACAAATACTGAATATAAAAGCAAACCAAGAGCTACAATAGATAATACAATGAGTA
This sequence comes from Winogradskyella sp. UBA3174, assembly GCF_002364335.1. Lineage (GTDB taxonomy): Bacteria > Bacteroidota > Bacteroidia > Flavobacteriales > Flavobacteriaceae > Winogradskyella. The sequence goes on from NZ_DEXW01000046.1 coordinate 31,423, forward strand.
GGCGTTTTAACATAATATGTAATCTAAATATATAGTTTTTAAAAATAAAACAACACCAATGTTGGTATTCAGCTTTTAAAGATAAATCAATTCCCTAAATTTATAGAAAACTAACGCTGAATTTTATGTAAATCTTATAAATCAATAATTTTTTTCAATTTTTTGCAACACTCATAAGTTTACATCGTCTTTAGTGTAGAACCAATCAAAAACAAAATAACATCAGCAAGTTTCAAATTCATAGTATTGAAAAATGTAAACAGAACGATAGGAAAGCTCAGATTCAGCTTTACAATCAGTACTGTAACGGTATGCTAATAGTTGCGTTTCGATTTGTAAAAGATACGATGGAGGCAGAAGATATTGTCCAAGAAGCGTTTATTAAAGCATTTTCAAAAATTGAACAATATAAAGCTGAGGTGAGTTTTGGAGCTTGGTTAAAACGTATCGTAATTAATAGATGTCTCGATGTTTTAAAATCTAAACATCAGCGTTTAATTGAATTAGAAGAACACCATCTAAATGTTGTAGATACAGATTACCAAAATGATTGGTTAGTAGCTGATGAAATTACAATTGATAACGTAAAACTAGCTATTGAGCGGCTTCCAGAAAAGTATAAAATCGTAGTGCTTTTGTATTTGTTAGAAGGCTATGATCATCAAGAAATTTCAGAGATTTTAAATATTTCTGAAGTTGCATCAAGAACACAGTTATCTCGAGGAAAGCAAAAATTACAGAACGAATTAAAATTAAATAAAAATGGCACAAGATCTTAGAAATTTATTTGAAGAAGATTCTAAGGATACTAAAGTAAAAATGTACGAAGGTCACGAAGCACGTTTTTTACAGAAGTTAGAAATAGAATTACCCAAGCAAAGTAAACTAAGTCATTTTAGTTTCTTAAATATTGCAGCAAGTGTTGTCGTATTACTTGGCTTAAGTTATGGAGCTTATCAATTTTTTGAAACGCCAACAAACATCGTTGTGCCAGATGCTGTTGTAGATACAAACTTAAAAACCTTAGGTGATGTCTCACCAGATTTAAAAAAGGTAGAAGATTACTATTTAGCCAGTATTAATTTAGAACTATCTAAAGTACAGTTAACACCAGAAAACAAAGAGTTGTTTGATGGTTACATAGGTCGTCTTAAAGAATTAAAAGACGAGTATGATGCTTTAACTAAAGAATTAATAAGTAATGGTCCGAACGGAGAAACGTTAGATGCACTCATAGATAATTTAAAATTTAGATTAAATCTAGTGATGCGTCTTAAGGACAAATTACAAGAGTTTAATGACGATACATTTTCACAAGAAATCACATAATCAATTCATAAATCATAAATCAAAAAACGAACAGTTAAATCAAAAAAAAACATGAACACAATCAGAATTTTAGTACTGTGCTTAATAACTACATTTGGTTACGCACAAAAGAAATTAAGTAAAACATCACAGTCAATTAAGGTGAATAAAGATGTTGTTATTAATCTAAACACGAGTTATGTAGAAATAGAAATAGAAACTTGGAATAGAGACATCGTAGAAGTAGAGGCTTATATTGAAAGCGATAAGCTATCTAAAGAAGAATTAGAACGTGCTTTAAAAGCATGGAATCTTAAGGTAGATGGTTCTAATGATCGTGTTACAATATCTTCAGATGGAGGAAGAAACATTGGCTTGTTAGATGACGATGACTATGTTGGATTATTGAGGGATCTAGAGTTTAAATTAGCAGAAATGCCAGAATTGCCAGAGATGCCAGCAATGCCAATACTTCCAGAAATGGCTCAATTTCCTGGAATGCCAGAGATGCCAGAGATGCCAATAATGCCAAAATTACCAGCGTTGCCTAAAGGTGTAACAACTATAGATTTTGATTACGAAAGCTATCAAAAAGATGGTGAAAACTATTTAGCAAAATGGAGTAAAAAATACGAAAAGAAAGGTGGTAAGGAGTTTCAAAAAAACATGGAAGATTGGGCACGGAAATTTGCAACATCTGGTTACCAAGAAAAAATGGAAAAATGGGGAGAAGAATATGGAAAGCGCTTTGAAGGTAAATGGGCAAAGGATATGGAAAAATGGGGAGAGAAATTCGGTGAAAAATATGGTGAGAAAATGGAGAAATGGGGAGAACAATTAGGTGAAGTATTTACCGAAGAATGGACAGAAAAAATGGAAGCTTGGGGAGAGAGTTTTGGTAAACAGATGGAGGAAAGAGCAAAGTTAATAGATGAAAATGCTAGTGAGATAGAACAACAAGCTAAACTAATAGAAAGACAAGCTAAGGTTGTTAATGAAAGAGCAAGGATGATGGAAGACAGAAAAAGGGAGCTCTCTGAAAGAAAAGAAGAGCGTAGCCAAGCTTTAGTGGAAAAAAGAGAAGAACGTAAACAGGCCTTACAAGAAAGGGCTAATTTACTTCGCCAAAAAAGGCAAGGAGTTTTAACAAGGAGTTATAAATCTGGTAGTAACAGTAAAGTACGCAAGGTTATTAAAATTAAAATCCCTAAAAAAGCAAAGCTTAAAACTAACATAAGACATGGTGAGTTAAAATTATCTTCAGTTATTTATAATATGACAGGCGATTTATCGCATACATTTTTAGTAGCAGAACACATTGATGGAAGTGACACTTCCATCAATGTGTCTTACTCACCAGTGATTATTAATACATGGGATTTAGGAACACTTAATCTTAATTTTGTAGATAAAGCAAATATTAAAAATGCTAAGAACTTAGTCTTAAATGCTAAGTCATCTAATATTAATATAGAAAATCTTACAGATACAGGTATTATAGATGGAAGCTTTGGTGACCTTACGATATCTAACCTTACATCATCTTTTAAGAATCTAAACTTAGTTTTAGAGAACAGCGATGCTTTAATATATTTACCTAAGGCTATCGATTACAATATGTATTTTAAAGGGAATCGTTCTAAATATAACAACAAACCAACCACTCAGAAAACACTGCGTAATTACCCAGAAGGAGAAAGCTCTAACAGAACTATTGTTGTGAATGCAAAGTTTAGCAATGTTATTATGAATTAGTCTATTTAGTTATTGACTATGTCGACTCTTTGATTTTTTAACCTGTTTCAGAATCTTTACTTATTTATTCTTCTCTGTTTTCCATAAAATAGTTTCCTATTTTTGTGGAAATTTTAATTTTTATGCCACTTTCTACTTTCGAAAGCTTTATAAAATCGCTTAAAGCACATCCTGTAGTTGATGCTTCAATAGAGCCTAGCGCCTATACTCCTTTAGATTTATCTATTCATAATTTAGAATTAAAAAGCGTTAACGTATCATCTTCCGATGATTTAGAGTCTTTTATATGGAATTATATGAAAAGTAAAAATGCAAAAATAGCTTATGGTGGTTATTTAGAGCAACGCGGTATTTATCAGCGTAGCGCTTATTTCAATGAAATTAATCCAGAAACCGAACGCAATATTCATTTAGGTTTAGATCTGTGGATTGAAGTTAATACACCAATCTATGCACCTTTAGATGGCACAATTCATAGTTTTAAGAATAATACCAATCATGGAGATTATGGACCAACTTTAATCTTGAAACACATGTTTAATAAATTTGAGTTTTTCACACTTTACGGACATTTAAGTGTCGCATCTTTATTAGAAAAGAAAGTTGGTGCAGACGTAAGGCAAGGAGAACAGATTGCTACATTGGGCAGTGCAGTGGTGAATGGAGATTATCCTCCGCATTTGCATTTTCAGATTATAAAAGATATGCAAAACTATAAAGGCGATTATCCTGGTGTGAGTAATCAGCTCGATTTAGAATTTTATAAAGTCAATTGTCCTGATCCTAATTGGCTTTTGTAAAGGATTTGGTTTAGAGTTATTTTTAAGCGTTATTTATTAGCGGTTAAAACTTCAATGACATGAAAAATATAGTCCTTCGATTATTTGATTTAATAAAAAAAGGAGAGCTAAAATTTCTAATTAACGGCATATTAAAACGTATCATTTCAAAGAATGAATCCTTTGGTTTAAAAAGAGATTTGAATGTCGTATTTCAAAATCCGGATGCATTAATTGACATTACTATACGACCTTTTAGAGATGGTGACCAAGATTATTTTACAATGGACTTACAAAATGATGGTCTTGTTGAAAAAAAAATTCCGACTTGCTTTGTAGCTACCAACACTGAAGATATCCCGTGTTACAGACAATGGCTCTTGGGACCAAAGCAAAATAATAAGATACAGGAATTTTGGGGAAAAGCATTTCCTGTTTTAAACAAAGATGAAGCGCTAATAGAAAGTGTCTTTGCTATACCAACGTTTAGAGGTAATAGAATTATGCCAGCAGCCATGGCTAGAATTGCTGAAAAAGGAAAGGATTTAGGAATCAGATGGGTAATTGTTTTCGTAGGTACAGACAATATTCCATCACTAAAAGGATGTCAGCGTTCAGGGTTTTATCCTTATGTTCTGAGAACGGATAAATGGTTTATGTTTAAGAAAACAATAGCTTTTACAGATATATCCAAAGAATTAATGGATACATATTCTAATAATATCTTGAGTACTAAACCTAAAAATTGAGCAATAAATTATAAACGTTCTGAGCTATTGCTTTTTATTCCAATCGGATTTTGATATTATCAAAGTAAAAAAATTCATAATGGCTCACATCAGGATTTTATATTTAATTAGTAATAGTCTGAAGTAGATATACTAATCTAACACGTCATCTGTAATAATTAATTTATACTCATACCTGTTTTTGGTAGGTTCATTAAATATCCATAAATCGTTATGGATAGGGTCTTGGTCATAAGTCAAAATATAATTAGCATCAACAGTTTTGAATAGCTTTATGTTACTAAAAATAAAAGATTCTGATGGTGTTATCGGATCTGTTGTGTCATTAAGATCACTTGCAACTCGCAAATTAGATTAGCTTGCCACTGGTAATTGTACACCACCTTCGGTAAATAATATCAGATCTAAGCTCGAATTATTTTGTATTATATATTAGGTTTTAAAACCAGAGTTAATATTATCGTCTTCATCATCGCATGTGGTAGCTACTATTAATGGCAGTATGAGATATTCTAAATAACGTTTTCATCTTTTTTTGTTTGAGGTTTAGTTCAGCCTACTCTACATTATAGTTTATTAATTCTGAGCATTCTGTAGTGCCATTTTTTTTATAATAATAAACAGCTCTGTCATTTCCTTCTAGAGTAACAGAGTATGTGTTATCGCAATGTACAGTAAGGTCTCTTCTCTGCGCAAGTTGTTCGTTTGCATCAGCGTCTTCTTGGTTATAGTCAAAATAATAACTACCATCTTCTAAAAGGGCCCAAGTTCCTGTTGCAGTTTCAACATCTACATAAAGTGAACTAAATGTATTGTCGTCTCTAAACTCTAAAATGATACCAGAATCTTCTCTTGTGTTTTGAAACCATTGATCTACGTACGTCCATTCTGTTCCTGTCCATTGGTCTATAATAGACTCTAAATTTTCATCACGATATAATTCCCAAGTCCCAAGTACTTTTGCTTCAACAGTTTCTTGTTATAATCGTCTCTTTCGCAGCTGATAAATAATAGGACGACCACTAATACTAGTATTAATTTTTTCATATTGTATGTCTTTGTTGTATAACAATAAAGGCTAGTAAAATCCGGACATTATTATAATAAATACTTTAAATAAAAATTAAGTAAATGAAAGTTAGTGAGTTAAAATGCTTAGAGATTTGCTGTTTTTCTCACTCAAATGCTGTATTTCTAATTTATAGGTAAGTAAAGTTTCATGTTATTCAATTCAATAGTATCTAAATGACCCATTTTAGATGTATCTTTAGTTATTAAATGCATATGTAAAAATGAATTTTGATGTGTAAAAACACTTTTATGTTCTGTTGAAAAGAAACCAATAATCTCTACATCTTCGTTTGTTAAATTATAGTTGGCCTGTCCTTGGTGTGCCTCTTCTGGCGACGATATTTTGGTTCCGATTGGAAGATTCTGAACGTGAATTGTAGCCTTAGTAGCGTTTCCAATAAGTTTAAAAACAAACGGTCTTTTTGCTGTTGTTGTTTTGTCGTTTATATAGTTTTCTACCTCCTTAATAGACGTAATATCTTATGGTAGATCTATCTCTTTCCAAGTGTCTACATTGCCATAAACAAAGAAAGGTGCCGTTGTGTTAAATGTTTTATCTAGAGTCATTGTAGAGTCTGTCAGAATTTTAGACACGTAGGCTTCGCCATTATTTATTAAAATTTCTCCGGTTAAATAACTTTCAGGTCCAATACCATAAAGCCCTTTTTTAATTGCAATAGTCTCAAGATTAATACGGCTACCTAATTCGCCTTTCGACATTACATTTTTCATAGCACCAACAACTTTTATAGGAGTGTACGCGTCTTGCTCTAAATCTGTTGATTTCGTATTAGAGTTGCAAGATATTAGTGTCATAAAAAAAAGAACGAGTGCTATAGGTTTTGTATTTATTTATTAAGATCTGTTATTAAATTAGTGCCAATATATTTATTATAATAGGTTGTTTTATCGCGGATTAAATTAATAAATAGAAAACGAAGTCAATGAGCCTAAGTCGTAATAAATGTATTTACCCAAACTCAGTTTGTGTTTTTAGTTAATTACTGACAAGTATTAACCATTTGGTGCATCATTTTCGATTATAGTCATAGTTCTATGCTTATAATAATCAGGTAAAGGCAAAGCATTAGGTGATATTTTATTTAAATAACCAAAAGATTGTTAATAAAGCAAATAGAATAATTGCAAGTGTAACACCAGTTATTTTTTTCTTTTTAAAATATTGTTTTTCAATTCCTTAAGGTTTTGTTAAACTCTGTTAATAAGGGTTAATTGCTGTAACAATATTAAAAAACATCCGTCTATATAGTATAAATAAATATTAAAATTATGAGAACATTATATAACATTAAAATTACAGATAGAACGAACACAACTGAAACGTTTGTTTGGAATTCGAAACGACGTTACAACTAAACTAAGCGTAAAACCATCACATTATAACATCAACATTATGAGAACATTAAATACCAACAGAATTACAGCGACAGCGAACACTACTAAAACCTTTGTTTGGAATTCGAAACGACGTTACAACTAAACTAAGCGTAAAACTATCAATCATTATAACATCAACATTATGAGAACATTAAATACCAACAGAATTACAGCGACAGCGAATACTACTAAAACCTTTGTTTGGAATTCGAAACGACGTTACAACTAAACTAAGCGTAAAACCATCAATCATTATAACATCAACATTATGAGAACATTAAATACCAACAGAATTACAGCGACAGCAAACACAACGAAAACCTTTGTTTGGAATACAAAAAGACGCTACAATTAATTAACTGGTTATCTATAGATAACACAGCAATCAAAACAATCAGTAAACACCCTTGTTAATTTATATTTTCAAGGGTGTTTATTTTTTATTCGTTTTGGTCTTATTTTAACTATTCACACTCAGCTTGCATAGTTTTGTCTTTCCCATTACCGTCAGTTCGCGTGTTTCTAGTTAGTGAGAAATATATCGATAACCTTTGTGATTCTATGAGCTTCTCGATACAAAATTCTAAAAAGCGAATTTCACTCGAAGTGACGACATATGTGCAAATTGAACTTCTACCGTCAGTTCGAGTGTTCCAATTTTTTCTATTGGAATGTATCGAGAACCTTTATTATATTTAGACCATGAAACAATCTTATGTATATATCCTAAAATGTTCAGACGGTTCTTATTATACAGGCATTACGTCGAACTTAACTAATAGAATAGTAGAACATAAAGCTGGAAAACATAAAGATAGTTACACCCATCGTCGAAGACCATTAGATTTAGTTTTCTATGCAGAATTTACAGATATTAATATGGCAATTGAAACCGAAAAGCAAATTAAAAACTGGTCTAGAGCTAAAAAGGAAGCCTTAATCAATGGCGATTATGATAAACTACCTAATCTAGCTAAGAAGAATTTTAATTAGGTTTGATGTATAAGCGTCAGTTCGCGTGTTTCGAGTTAGTGAGAAATATATCGAGAATCTTTGTTGCTCTTTAAACTTCTCGATACAAAATTCTAAAAAGCGAATTTCACTCGAAGTGACGATATATGTGTGAATTGAACTTTCAAAATAACTAAGAGCTTCAGACATAATTTCTACTTGGTCATTATCTTGAATTTGAAGGTCATTTTTAAATAAAAGTAATCTTCCCTTAGTTATAAGGTAAGTCCAAGAGAAATGATATGAAAATATATTTCTCGGAACTTTTACATTTATAGCTGAGTGAGAAGAGTCAGCAACAAATTCATTTGATATAGTTACAAGTTTATTTATTTTAAGACTTTTTGAAATAGAGAGATAACTTTCAATTTGTACTTTATCGATACCATTATTTTTGTTTTTCATTTCAAAAAGTGCAGCATCAATAATAATTCCTTTAGTAACAACAATTATTAATCCATTAATACGACATGGACTAATATCGGGAAAACATGCTTATGTGAAATAGTAAGCTCGTCCTGAACGATTTAATTTTATACTTTTAAAAATACCATCTCTATATTCTTTAACCAATCTTACTGTTGCCATAAAAATTGAAGTTAAAGCCATTTCATCTCCAGTTTTAAGAGTTGGGATTAATCTTGCATGTTGTAGTTTAATCTGACCGCTTTTTACAAATGAATCAAAATCTATTTTTTTAAGTCCTACTAGTTTGGTTAATTTTTTTTGAATCCCTTGCATAAGGATCTCTTTATTAAAGGTCTCGCTTATGAGTAGTTGCGTGGTTTAGAACTAAACTTTATAAGTCTTCTGGTAACGGAGAAATCATAATATGTGCTCTGTGCGTACCAGGATTCATAATCCAAGGATGGTTTGAAGCCGCTGGTGCTTCAGGTAAACCTGTAGATGCTGCTGTTGCAAAAGGCATATACACCACATAGCGTAGTCGTGCTCCGTCTACTTTTAAAGTTTCAGAATCGTACATTATTTTTTTGCCGTAGTAAATGTGTAAGGTTCCGCCAGTTGGTATTTTAAGGTCACCTGCTTTTGCTTCTGCTTCACGGATATTAAAGATTTCTTGGTGTTTTTTACCTTCTGCTTTTAAGGCACGTCCTCTTGCCATAAAAGGGTCTAAATCTTTGTGGTAACATGCAGCACTAAAGCCATCTTTTTTAGGATCGTCTGCGAGTACTATAAATTCGTTATTCCCTTCTCTTAGTGTTACAAATTCGCCTGCCATATTATAGCCAATAACTTTACAACCTGCTCTGCTTGCTTCTGGTGCAGCCATTAATGCGGTTGCAATTAAAGCGGCATCGGTATCAATTGGTTGTAAGTTTTTATTTATTTCTGTTGCAGCTTCTGTTATGGTTTCCGTTGCAGCAGGTTCTTCTATTGCTGTGTTTGTTTTGTCTGATGAGTTACAAGACACCAAAATTCCTGTAAAGATAAATGCTGTAATAATGTGTTTCATATTTATCAGTATTTTAGTTGTGTTATAAATAAGCATAGGGTTTGGATTATAAGTTGCTTAACTTTCTTGTAGTTACGTTAAGCCACTAATTTAGCAAATTAAAACCGAATATAATATTTACGAGTCCCAATAATTATTGGGACTCGTAAGGCGTTTAAAATTCATAACACATTGTAAACGTTATTGTGGCAGGTTTTTAACTGTCTTCTTTTTTTAGAGGGGAATGATGTTCGCTTACAATTTTCCAACCATTATCTGTATTGACAAACAATAACGAAATTTGGTCATTTACAACCACAAGGTCGTCACCAAATTTGAGGTGAAAATCGGAATGAAAGGTTATATTGGCAACATCTCCATAAACGGCAACCATCATGTCTTCAGTGTCAAATTTTACGACTTCAGTAACCGCACCAAACGTATTACGTTCATAGTCTTCATTAGCGACACTGCCATTGCGTGGTTCTCCACCTTTAAATTCTGTAAACTTTGGGCTGTAGGCATGAAACGCAATGAGTTTATCTAGATCTCCATCCTTAAGACTTTGCACAATAGCATCCCAAGTTTCTAGTAGTTCTTGTTTTGCTTCAGGAAATTCATCATTAATTAAATCAATTTGGACTTCCTCAACTTCTACTTCCAATGCAACGTTCTGTTCTTTTTCTCCACATCCTGTGAATAAAACTCCCAAAAGTACAATCAATACTAATGTCAATTTAGTTTTCATAATTTTATAGTTGATTTATTAGTTAGTAATCAGTAAGTTACTAAAATTTTGATGACTTAAGATTTCTTGTAAGTAGATACTTATAACAGACTTTTTTTGTGAATGTGCTATACCTAATTGTATAATTCTATAAAACTAGAGATGGTTTTGCGCTGTTTGTAATGCTATAAAAAAAAACCTGATGGGCTACATCAGGTTTTTAGAGTATTTATAAAACGAGTAATTAGTTATACGTGTTATTATGGCTTGTTTTATTTCAATTTTTGCCAAGCTGTCTTTTGACCAGAGATTATTAACTCTATTACCTTACCATTAGAATCTATTACGAAATCTATATAATTATCTGATTTTGGTACATAAAAACGCGTTTTCGATTCAGGAAGAAGCGGAAACGTTTGAGGGCCAACCTTACTAAATAAAGCACCATTCTTAATAAAAAATTCTGCCTTCATTTGGGCTCCAGTAATTTGATAGTTACCACAGTATTTTTCTAAATCACTTTCGGTTAAATTAATATATGCTCTTTCATTGTATGTAATTACAGATCTTGTTTTTAAGTTATAGGCATCACCAGATTTTAACCAATAATATTCTCTACTGCCAGCTGGTAATTTATAGATTGTATCACGTTCTTTAGACCAACGCGTTCCATCGTAAATGGCGACATAAGATTCGCCAATAACGGTAAATGTATTTTTACGGACTATAATGCCTGTGCTTTCGTCGATACCTAAGCCTAGAAGTTCTGGTTTGTTATCTAAAATCTCGAACATATCATTTTGTCTATTTCTAGCTAATACATGTTGGTCTATTGCAACATTTTTAACAAAGGCAAAACCGTCTTCATGATCTCCCATCATTATAACATTAGTTTTAGAATCTCCTCTTGCTAAATAAGAGCCTTGTATGGTTGCTCCTGCAGAAGAGCCAGCAATAATGCCACCTCTGGTTAGGACGTTGTTTAAAGCGTTGTGTGTTTTTGTATTAAGATAAGAATCTGCTAATCGCCACTGTCTGCCGCCAGTTATCCAAACACCTGATGCTGTTTCTAAAACATTGGTAAATTCTTTTGAGTTTGCTTCTGTTCTGTCTCTTGTATGTAATACAGAAACATTAGTAAACCCATTTTTTAGGTAGTCGTTTTTAATGTTTTCAAGAAAAGCGTCGTCATAGTCTTCACTAGAAATTGCAGTTGGGATTACAACTAAATGCTTATCTGCACCACCCATTAATTCTTTAAATTTATCCCATAATTCATCGGTCATTCTGCCACCACCAACTATTAAAAGCGCACCATTCTCTGGTCCAATAGTTTCGTTTTCTTTTAGAGTGTTCGTCTCCTGCCCAAATAGATTGTTAACTGGTAATAATACTATGGCTAGAAGAAAACAGATTAATAAGTTGCGATTTTTTTTCATGTGTATTTAAGTTGTTTAATGATCTATAATCAGTGCTAATTCAGCGTTTTTTTAAAGTTAAGAAAAACTTCTTATACTGTTGTGCGTAGTTCTACCTGTTTTCTAATAGTAAATAGATCGCTCCGTATGGCTCGCAATGCCATAAAAAAAAATCCTGATGGGTGGTTGAATCAGGGTTTTTTGTTTATTATGTTGTTAGTTCGAGTGTTTCGAGTGGGCGAGACTGTATCGAGAAGCTTTTTTATTTTAAAAGCTTCTCGATACAGTGTTATTCCCTTTAATTTTTTCTCACAATTTTCACAATCCGACTAAATATGATTTCAGCTAAATTCCAGTTATAGCCATCAAAATTGGTTGTATTATTAAATTGAATAATAACCGTGTCTATGTCTTCATAGTATTTTGCCATACTCTGATAACCAACAACCAAACCTGTATGATCATACTCGTAAATTGAAGAATATACGTCTTCTTCTCCTTGGTTAAAAACGGAACCATCGTTTAATGCTCTTATGAATATGCCTACATCTTCTGCTGTTGCTATCATTCCTTGTTCCTCAGTCTTATGGTCGTCTTCATAGCCAACATAATAACCACTCATTAAATCGTCTATATTTACTTCGCTAAGCGACCCAAACGTATTGTTGAGCTCTAGTGGTATTAAAATTTCCTCTTGGATATATTGGTGATTGTTATAACCAACCACTTTATCTATGAGTCTGCGAAGTAGTAAATAATTGGTATTTGAATAGCCGTAGTCTTCATTAGGTGTAAAGCTAGCTGGCATGTCAATTGCAAATTCTAATGCTTCTTCTTCTCCATCAGGTGGATTAGCCCAAAAATTAGGATGGTCCATGTAGTTTGGAATGCCACTACGATGTTGCACCATCATTCTTATGGTTATTTGTTCTGCATTTTCAATTCTTCCGACAAGTTCAGGGAAGTAATCAGCGAGTGTTTTATCTAAGGAAAGTCTTTGGCTATGAGCTAATTTTGTTATAGCAACAGCGACATACAATTTACCAATACTAGCAATTTTGAATAAAGCTTTTGGGTTGGCAGGTATTTTGTTTTTTCGATCGTGCCAACCAGCTGCATAAAAGGCTGGAGGTTTACCTACTTCGTCTACATAAACAATTATTCCATCAAAGTCATATTCAATGGCTTTATTTACTTGCTCTTGTACTGTATCTGGTAGTGGCATTATCCAAGCTTTTACCAAAATCCATGGTACAAAGTACAAGGAACTTATGCTTGCAATAATAAATACGATTCTCAGTATTCGTTTTGTTTGGTTATTCTTCATGTTATTTAACATAGTGCATAAACCATTACTATTTGCAATGACTTACACTATTTTTAATTTAAAGATGACGTATTATATATTACAGGCATTTGCCCTTTCCATTTATTCCATAAACTGTTGTCACTAATTAGACTTGCCATAAAATGACCAACGTTTATACGACTGGTTTTTCCAGCATTAAAAATGGCACTTCTAGTTGGAGACGAATGTGTTTCGTAATCGGTAACTTCAGTTTCATCAGTTAAACCGTCGGGTCTTACTGCAGCCCATTCGATGAATTGGTTGTTTTGTCCAATTTGGATTCGTAAGTAATCTGCTGCTTTTTCATTGTCTACGTGAGGAGGTAAAAGAAGTCTTAAAAGCCCAATAACGCATTTTTGTGCAAACGAAATTGGTTCATTTAAATCACGATTACGATTACCAGTAGTATTCATTAAAACATATTTAATAGGACTTTCTGGCTTATTGGCTTTTATGGCATTACATAGTCTGCGAGCAGCATCTGTAACAAGTCTTCTGGGTTGTCCATAAATTCCTTTCCAATTCATATTATGTCCTAGACATGATGCAATTGCATCACAACCAAGAGTCAGTTTCATCATTTCTTTATCACTTAAATCTAAAAGACTTGCTGAGATAATTTTTACAAGTTCATTGTTTTTCCATGATTCTGGTAATTTTTCAGTAGACCTTACAACTGCCTTAACCCTGTGTCCTTGTATTAAAAGTTGCTCAGTCAGTTGTCTTCCTGTTGCTCCACTTGCACCTACTACTAAAATTGTCATATGATTTTTTAAAATTGATTGATACTTACTAGACGATATTTACGCTAATATGTTACATGTGTGAGGATTGCCATAAAAAAATCCTGATAGTTTATATCAGGATTTTTAATGATTCTAGATTCTGAAACGAGTTCAGGATGAAACTATGTTATTAGGTTTCTCTTAATTAGATTTCCTGCATTCAAAGGAATCTTATTCAACAAGTACCCACTCTCCTTTATCAATCAAAGGAATTGCTTGTTTATACTTTACTTCTTTAGCTTCACCACTCATTACATGCTTAATAGTCACTTTATCATTACGACCAATTTTTGGTTGATCTCTTACAATCGTTTCTACGACTTGTTGTTGGCGCGATGCACCAGCACCAGCAGCTCTGTTTTGAGACGAACGCTCATCTAAATTTTGAATCTCGTCTTTTTGAGTTTCTAGTTTTTCTTGTTTACGCGTTCTTGCTTCTTGAATCGTATTGGCTGTTTCTTGCGGAATTTCACCTTTAAATAAGAATGAAATTACATCTTTATTCACTTGGTCAATCATAGCTTTAAACAACTCAAAAGACTCAAACTTATAAATTAATAAAGGATCTTTTTGCTCGTGTACGGCTAACTGAACCGATTGCTTTAATTCATCCATTTTTCGCAAATGTACTTTCCAAGCATCATCTACAATGGCGAGTGTAATGTTCTTTTCAAAATCATTAATCAGCTGCGTTCCTTTAGTTTGGTAAGCTTTCTCTAAATCCGTAACAACCTGTAGATTTTTAACACCATCTGTAAATGGCACAACGATACGTTTAAACTTATCGCGTTGTGTGTTATATACATTTTCTATAACAGGAAATGCTAAATCTGCATTGCGTTGCATTTTTTCGCGATAGTGCTTAAAGGCTTCTTTATAAATTGTACCAGCGATGTCTGTTTCGCTCATTTTTTCGAAGTCTGCTTCAGAAATAGGTGAGGCCATTGAGAAGTAACGGATTAACTCAAACTCAAAGTTTTTATAATCGTTAGCATCTTTATTGGTCATTGCAATACCTTCAGAGGTATCAAAAATCATGTTGGCTAAATCGACACGTAGACGTTCACCTTGTAATGCATTTTTACGACGTTTGTAAACCACTTCACGCTGTGCGTTCATAACATCATCATACTCTAATAAACGCTTACGTACACCAAAGTTATTCTCTTCTACTTTTTTCTGTGCACGCTCAATAGACTTAGAAATCATGCCGTGTTGTATCACTTCACCTTCTTTAAGACCCATTCTATCCATCATCTTAGCAATACGTTCACTACCAAATAGACGCATTAAGTTATCTTCTAAGGACACATAAAATTGTGAACTTCCTGGATCTCCTTGACGACCAGCTCTACCACGTAATTGTCTATCGACACGACGCGAATCGTGACGCTCTGTACCAATAATGGCTAAACCGCCAGCGGCTTTAACCTCCTCACTCAACTTAATATCTGTACCACGACCTGCCATGTTGGTTGCAATGGTAACTTGGCCAGCATTACCTGCTTGTGCCACAATATCAGCTTCTTTCTTATGTTGTTTCGCATTTAGGACGTTGTGATCTATTTTGCGAACGCTTAATAGTTTTCCTAAAAGTTCAGATATTTCTACATTGGTTGTTCCTAAAAGTACTGGTCTGCCTTGTTGTGACAAATTGGTAACCTCATCAATAACCGCATTATACTTTTCGCGCTTAGTTTTATAAACTAAATCGTCTCTATCATCTCTGGCAATTGGTCTGTTGGTTGGAATTTCTACCACATCTAATTTGTAGATTTCCCAGAATTCACCTGCTTCTGTAACCGCAGTACCCGTCATACCAGACAGTTTACGGTACATTCTAAAATAGTTTTGAAGCGTTACAGTAGCAAAAGTTTGCGTAGCAGCCTCAATCTTTACATTTTCTTTAGCTTCAATCGCTTGGTGTAATCCGTCAGAATAACGACGACCATCCATAATACGACCTGTCTGCTCATCTACAATCATTACTTTGTTTTCCATTACAACGTATTGGTTGTCTTTTTCAAACAAAGCATAGGCCTTTAAAAGCTGATTTAAGGTATGTATCCGTTCCGATTTAATATTAAAATCTCTAAATAAAATTTCTTTAAGATTGGCTTCTTCTTCTGATGATAACCCTTGAGATTCAATCTTAGCAATTTCAATTCCCATTTCTGGCATCACGAAGAAGTCTGGATTATCTTCACCTGAAAGGAATTCAATTCCCTTATCAGATAATTCTACCTGATTATTTTTTTCGTCAATAACATAATAAAGTTCTGCATCAATCTTAGGCATTTCTCTATTATTATCTTGCATGTAGAAGTTCTCCGTTTTTTGAAGTAACTGCTTAATACCTTCTTCAGATAAAAACTTAATTAATGCTTTATTTTTAGGAATACCTCTGTAAGCTCTTAATAATTGGAATCCACCTTCTTTAGTGTCACCAGCGGCAATCAGTTTTTTAGCTTCAGCTAGTACACCAACTAAATATTTGCGTTGTACTTCTTCAATAGCGTTTACCTTAGGCTTAAGAGCATCAAACTCGTGCTCGTCTCCTCTAGGAACAGGACCCGAAATAATTAATGGTGTACGCGCATCATCGACTAATACAGAATCGACTTCATCGACGATAGCATAGTGGTGTCGACGTTGCACCAAATCTTCTGGCGAATGTGCCATATTATCACGTAAGTAATCGAAACCAAATTCATTATTAGTTCCATAAGTGATATCTGCATTATATGCTTTTCGACGTGCATCTGAGTTTGGTGTATGGTAATCAATACAATCGATACTCATGCCATGAAA
>NZ_DEXW01000046.1:48274-110633 GCF_002364335.1 Winogradskyella sp. UBA3174
GTTTGCATCTCTGCAATTTTACCTTGGTGCATTGCGACACCACCTATTAATTGTACATCGTAATGAATCATGTCCCAAGTAATTGGCTTACCTGCAGCATCCCAAGAGTTTGCCCAAATAGCTTGGTCTCCGTCTAAGGTTACATAATCATTATCACCAGAAATTTCGCGGTCAAAGGCATTAGCCGTTACCGGAATTTCTGTATTGTGTACAAAACGTTTTGCAGTTTCTTTTACTACAGCGAAAGCTTCTGGTAAGATGTCGTTTAGAACTTCTTCAGTAATATTATAGATATCATCTTCGATCTTATCGACTTCGACATACATATCCTCGCGCTCATCTATATCTTCTGTAATTGTAGCTTTGGCTAAAAGGTCTTCTTTTTGTGTGTTGAGCGGTAATCTCGCTTCAGCAATTTTTTCCTTAAACTCAGTCGTCTTAGCTCTAAGCTCATCGTGAGATAAAGCTTCAAGCGCTTTCTCAAAAGTTTTTATTTTATCTACAATTGGTTTTAATTCGCCAACGTCTTGTTTGGATTTATCTCCAACAAAAACTTTTAGTACTTTATCTAAAAAACTCATATTATATATATTGTATCAGATTGATTGGTGTCAAACTGTGTGTTAATTTCAGTAAAAAAGGCTAGCTCATAAGGGCTAGTTATTATTTTAAATTAAGAGAATCCGAAAATAAAAAAAGTCTCTCAGTTATGATAACGCAAGAGACTTTTTTTTGTGTAATATTATATGTTAATATTCATCCTCATTCCAGAGATAATCTTCATCAGTAGGATAATCTGGCCAAATTTCTTCAATAGAGTCGTAAGAATCACCCTCGTCTTCTATCGCTTGTAAATTTTCAACAACCTCCAAAGGAGCTCCTGTTCTAATTGCATAATCAATCAGTTCGTCTTTTGTTGCCGGCCAAGGTGCATCACTTAA
Organism: Winogradskyella sp. UBA3174; assembly: GCF_002364335.1. Classification (GTDB taxonomy): domain Bacteria; phylum Bacteroidota; class Bacteroidia; order Flavobacteriales; family Flavobacteriaceae; genus Winogradskyella. The sequence continues at coordinate 49,216 of NZ_DEXW01000046.1, forward strand.
ATAAGATGCTAATTCTAATGTCCAATACATTTGCGTATAAATTTAATTTTTGCAAAAATAATTTTTTAGTTGAACAATTCAAGAAAAAATCAAATTAATTAATCATTAATAGAAAGAACGTGTAATTCTCAAACTCTACGGATTACTTTATTGCAATTTATAATCCTGTTCTGAAGTGATAGATAATTTTCAATTCGAATGCGTTTTATAACCCATTGGGAATAAAATTCGTACCAAGAATTAAATTTAATAGGAGGTTGTTCTCTATACAATTCCGATTTTTCAGAATTGTATAGAACTGACGTCTCAATTAAGGTATTAAGATTCTTTTTTTGGAATCCACTTTATCTCTTCAGCCTGTAAATCAGATGTCAACTTCCGTGCCAATACAAAAAGGTAGTCAGAAAGTCGATTGATATACATTAGGGTTTCAGGTTGAAACGGCTCTAAATCATTGAGATGTGAAGCTAAGCGCTCAGCTCTACGGCAAACTGTACGTGCAATGTGACAGAATGACACCGTTTGATGACCACCTGGTAATACGAAGTGCGTCATTTGCGGTAAGCTGTCTTCCATAAGATCCATTTCTTTTTCTAAACGTTCTATGTCTGCATTAGAAATCTTAGGAATATTTAAACGTGCTTTGCCATTTTTTAAAGTCGCTTTTTCTGGATCTGTTGCTAAAATAGCACCAACCGTAAATAAACGATCTTGAATTTCCATTAACGTATTTTTATACAACGGGTCAATGTTTTGATCTCTAATGAGTCCAATATGAGAATTGAGCTCATCTATAGTACCGTAACTTTCTATTCTTATATGATGCTTAGGGACGCGTGTGCCACCAAATAGAGCAGTGGTACCTTTATCTCCTGTTTTTGTATATACTTTCATATTTCAAAGTTAAGAGTTATGAGTGAAAAAGTTATAGTTTTTTAATTTAAGAGCTAAAGACTTTTTTATCGATTATGAGTATCACTCTCAACTACACCATCACGTAAACGAATAACACGATGTGCGTGTGCTGCAATTTCTTCTTCGTGCGTTACCATAATTACGGTATTACCTGAACTATGAATTTTATCGAATAATGCCATGATTTCTAGACCAGTTTTAGAATCTAAGTTACCCGTTGGCTCATCGGCTAAGATTATAGATGGTTTGTTAACTAAGGCACGGCCAATAGCAACACGTTGGCGTTGACCACCAGAAAGTTGATTAGGTTTGTGGTCCATACGATCTGCTAAACCAACATCTGTTAAAACTTCTGAAGCGCGATCTTGGCGTTGCTTTTTTGAAGCACCTGCATAAATCATTGGTAAGGCTACATTTTCTAATGCAGTAGTTCTTGGTAGTAAGTTGAAGGTCTGAAAAACAAAACCAATTTCTGTATTTCTAATTTCGGCAAGTTCATCATCAGTCATCTGACTTACATCGTTCCCACTAAGGTTATATGAACCTGCAGTAGGTGTGTCTAAGCAACCTAGTAAGTTCATTAACGTTGATTTACCAGAACCAGAAGGTCCCATGATAGCGACATATTCGCCACGTTTAATGTCTAAATCGATACCTTTTAAAACATGAACGATTTCTTGTCCTAGTTTAAAATCTCTAATGATATTTCTAATTTCAATGACATTGTCACTCATAATTAAATAGTCTTGGTTGTTTAAATCCTTTGCAAGGTAAAAGAATTTAAAAATCAGTTCACCAAATAAGACGTTAAAGTTATAAGGTTGTTACAGTCTAATTTTAAAATGTTCTTTGACTTGTTCTTTTCTAAAGAATACAAAACCTAAATGGAAGCAATCTACAGTTACAGAAACAGCATTTTGAGCTTTAATATGCTCCCAGGCTTCTGTCATCCCTTTAGACCAATAAATATCATCAAAAATAAAAATAGTATCATTATTGACTTTAGGTAAAAGTGTTTCAAAATATTGAATGGTTGCATCTTTGTTGTGATGACCATCAAAGAAAATAAAGTCAAATGTGTCTTCTTTTAAATCAGGAATGGTATCAGTAAAATTTCCTGTAATAAACTCAACATTTTTTACTTTTTGATTTTGAAGTTTTGACTTTGCAAATTCTAAAGTATTTGGGCAACCTTCAATTGTTGAAATACTTGAAGATTGATTAGCCAAAGCAATTGCGTAAGTTCCCATTCCTAAAGAGGTGCCTAATTCTAAAATGGTTTTAGAGTGAAAATAGTTTGCAATTCTGAATAAAATTTTAGTGTCTTTTTTTGAGCTACTCGATGTTCTAACCATTTCACTAACCTTACGCTCATTAGTATCTAAAACTTTCGAACCTTCTCCTAAATCTTTGATTTTTAAAACAGTATTTGATTTTTTTAATGTTTCACGATAGTCGTTTATAAAAGTATAAGCTTCATGTTTTGTTTTGTCGTATAGGCATTTTGTAATAAAATTATATACAAAAGGGGAGTGGACTCCGTGTTGATTTCTGGAGTTTAAAAGGAATTTTATATATGCTATTATTTGGTACAAATTATTAATATAATCGATTGCAAAGAAACTGTAATTATTTAGAATAATAAATTTTGGATTTACTCTGAAATTATTTCTGTTCATTTTGTCTTGATAGCAAACGAACCAAAAATTACAAGCAATTTGACCAAATTGCTAAAACACCATTTACTTTAGCAATTTTGTGCTTAACGCTCTACTTTGCACCTTCATTCCATCGTTCATTATTTCTGCAAATTGATGTTTTCGACTATGTCGAAATTTAGGATGTGATTATTAACCTTGGCTTGTTTTAATTTTAAATGAGTGAATGTTTATTGCTTACATCTGAAATCTACCACTGAGACTGAATACTATTCCTCAAGTTTCTCCGATAACTCAAACCAGCGCATTTCTTTTTTGCTAATAGTGTCAATTATAGTTTGAAGTTTCTCTGATAATTTAGAAATTTCATCTTGTGATAACTCTGGGTCATGAAACTTTGCTTCTAAAGCAGTTTTATCTAGTTCTAACGAACGAATTTTTGATTCTAAATTCTTATGCTCTTTTTGTTCATTATAAGAAAGTTTTTTAGCTTCGTTTTGCTTTACAACTTTGGTGTTATCCGTTTTTTTAACCTGTTCAATTTGTTTTGGTTTACTTGCGTCATAGGCTCTGAAATCTGAATAATTCCCTGGAAAATCATCGACAACTCCTTCACCTCTAAATACAAACATGTGGTCTACAATCTTATCCATAAAATAACGATCGTGAGAAACAACTAATAATACTCCAGGGAAATCCATTAAGAAATCTTCTAAAACATTAAGCGTTACAATGTCTAAATCGTTTGTTGGTTCATCTAAAATTAAAACGTTGGGGTTTTGAATTAAAACGGTACATAAATATAAACGCTTTTGCTCTCCACCACTTAATTTTTCGACAAAGTCATATTGCTTTTTTCTATCGAATAAAAACTTTTCTAGTAACTGTTGCGCACTAATCTGACGCCCTTTAGCTAACGGAATATAATCTCCAAATTCTTTAATAACGTCAATAACTTTTTGACCTGGTTTTGCTTTAATACCTCCTTGTGTATAATATCCGATTTTTACAGTTTCACCAATTACTACTTTTCCGCTGTCTGGATGTAAACTCTCAGTTAAGAGATTTAAAAATGTAGATTTACCAGTTCCGTTTTTTCCAATGATACCGATGCGATCTCCTTTTTTAAAGGTGTATTCAAACCCATCTAATATTGTTTTGTCTTTAAAGGCTTTCGAAACGTTATGAAACTCAATAATTTTGCTTCCTAAACGCGCCATATTAATATCTAATTCAATTTTATGATCGTTACGACGTTTATGTGCTTTAGATTTTATTTCAGAGAAATCATCGATTCTACTTTTAGATTTGGTAGTTCGTGCTTTAGGTTGGCGACGCATCCATTCTAACTCCTTTTTAAAGAGTTGTTTGGCTTTACCAACTTCGGTAGCATCATTTTCAATTCTAGCTTCCTTTTTTTCTAAATAGTAAGAATAATTCCCTTTGTAAGTATGCAGTTGTCCGTGGTCTAATTCTACGATTTCATTACAAACACGTTCCAGAAAATAACGGTCGTGTGTTACCATAAACAACGTTTGCTGTGTTTTAGCAAAATATTCTTCTAGCCACTCAATCATTTCTAAATCGAGATGGTTAGTTGGTTCATCTAAAATTAAAATGTCGGGTTTGCTTAATAACGCTTGCGCTAGTGCTAATCGTTTTTTTTGTCCACCAGATAGTGTATTTACTTTAATAGATAAATCATCTAGCTTTAATTGCGAAAGTGTTTGCTGGTATTGTGTTTCAAATTCCCAAGCATTGTGTCTGTCCATACCTTCAAAAGCTAATTGATAAGCTTCAGCATCTTCAGGATCTTTTAAAGCGTTTTCATAAGCTTCAATAATTTTTAAAACAGGAATATCTGAGGCAAAAATAGTTTCTTCGAGCGTGAGTTTAGGATCTAAATCTGGTTCTTGGTCTAAGAATGCCAAACGAAGCCCTTTTCTAGCAACAACTTGCCCTTCATCTGGAGTGTCTTTTCCGGATAGAATATTTAGGATAGAGGTCTTTCCGCTTCCGTTTTTTGCTACAAATGCAATTTTTTGGTCTTTATGAATACTAAAGGATAAGTCTTTAAAAAGTTTAAGCTCACCAAAAGACTTTGATATATTTTCTACGTTGAGATAATTCAAACTAAATTTTTTACAAAGAACGTAAATAAACCAAAAAGAATACCAATAGTTTTGATATTACTATTGATGCATTATATTTGTCTGTAAACACCATTTTTCTTATGAAGCGGTTAAAGCTTTTAATTCTATTACTTACTTGTGTTATTGTTTCATCTTGCATACCACATAAAGACACTGTTTATTTACAAAACAAAGACAATTCACTTAACGATAGTCTGCAAAATAATCTTTCGGAAGTACAGAAGCCCTACAGAGTTCAGATTGCAGATATTTTGAATATAAGAATTAAGGTTTTAGACCAAGATAATGAGCAGATTTTTAATCCTGTTGGTGAGGATAATTTAAATGCTAGTAGTGCTGAGCGCGCTTATTTTGATGGTTTTACTATTGATTTACACGGCAATATAAGAATCCCACAACTTGGAGAGATAAATGTTTTGGGATATACCACTGACGAAATAAGACTGCTTTTAGAAAAAAAATTATTAGCCGAGCAATTTAAGAAAACTGCAAACATTTTTGTTACGGTTAAGTTAGCAGGATTGCGCTTTGTGGCTAGTGGTGAAGTTGCGAATCCAGGTAGTATTACATTATTTCAGGATAGAGTAAATATTTTTGAAGCTATAGCTAATGCAGGTGAAATAGTGCAAACTGGTAACAGAAAAGAGGTGATGGTTATTAGACAATATCCACAAGGACAAAAAATTCATAATTTAGATTTAACGGATATTAATGTTATGAAATCCCCTTACTATTATATACAACATAACGATATGATTTATGTGAAGCCTTTAAAGCAAAAATCTTGGGGAACAGGTATCACAGGTGCCCAAACTTTTACAACACTGATAACAGTTTTAGGTTTATTAACTACAAGTGTTCTTTTAATTGATAGATTGTAGATTATGAGTGAGTATGAATATGAAGCAGAGACTAATGAAACGAGCCAGTCTAATTTTGATATTAAAGGCTTATTGTTTAAAATTTTAAATTATTGGCCTTTAATACTTATATCGGTAATTATTGGTTTGAGTATAGCGCATTATGTCAATGTAAGAAAAGAAAACGTCTATAGATTAGATAGTTTAATGTCTATTGAAAATGATCAAAGTCCCTTAGTTACCGCTAATACAAGTATTTCATTTAATTGGGGAGGCGTTTCTGGTAAAGTAGGTAAAGTAATCACAGAAGTAAATACAAGAACACATAATGAATTGGTTGTTGACTCATTAGAGTTTTATAAGCAGTATCTAAAACAAGGCGAATATCATCTCAAAGATATATACAAAAATTCTCCGTTTTCTGTTATTATAAATAAAAATTCATCTCAAATTCTCTCAAAATTAATTGAAATAAAACCTATAGATGATAACTCGTTTGAGTTGTCTATTAATATGGGAGAGTCTAAGAGCGTTAACTGTCAAAATTATAAGTCGACAAAGATTAAAAGGGTTGGTGTTTCGTCTGGTATGATCACCAAAACATATAGATATGGTCAAAATATTAATTTACCATATTTTAATGCAGTCATACAAAAAGATTCGACTATAAATTTTGAGCCAGATATTAAGTATTATGTGAAGTTTTCAGATTTTGATAACGTAGTTAATCAATATAAAAATGTTGTAAGAGCTAATCCGAAATCTAAAGACGCGTATTCAATTCTTATTATGTCTATGATAGGAAAAAATAAAGCTAGAATTGTTGATTATCTTAATACCACGGTTACAATCTTAAGTCGTACCGAATTAGAACGAAAAAATTTATATGCAACAAATACTATAAAATTTATTGATAGTAGTTTAGCAGATGTGAATGACAACTTGAAGTCTGAAACTAACGAGATGAATAACTTTAGAAAAAAGAACAAAGTTTTTGATGTCACTGATGCCTTACAAGTTGTATCTGAAAATGTAAAAGAATTAGATCGCTCAAAAGAAGCTGAGAAAGTAAAACTAGAATACCTCAATTCATTAGAACAATATCTTTTAGAAAATAATACTGATTTCACCCAGATTACCGCACCTACTAGTTTAGGTATTGACGAAGCTAATATCATCACAGGCGTCATAAGTATTACAGCGCTAGCCATTGAGCGTCAAAACTTAGAATATACAACAAAGGAGGGGAATGTTTTATTTAATGACTTAGATCGAAGAATAAAGGCTCAAAAAAATGTGCTTTTAGAAACAATAACGGCTACCAAAAGAACAATTAATTTACAATTAAACGCAATTAATAGAAATATAGGAAGGTTAGAAGCAGAGCTTAGTGATTTACCTGGTGATCAGCAAGAGTTCTTAAAAATTCAACGTAAATTAGATATAAGTATAGAAACGTATAATATTTACCAAAGTAAACGTAGTGAGGCGGCAATTATAAAAGCAGCAAACGTCTCAGATATTGTATTTATAGATGAAGCAAAAGATATAGGTAATCCACCTATTGGTCCAAAAAAATCTTTAAACTATACGATGGCTCTGCTTTTAGGCATAGCATTACCTGTATGTTTCGTTTTAGTATTGTATTTATTAGATAATAATATTCACAGTGTTAATGACGTAGAAAAACTATCAAGTATTCCCATATTAGGTTTAATTGGTAGATTTAATCATCCCAATAATCTTATTGTTTTTGAAAAGCCAAAGTCTACCATAGCAGAGTCTTTTAGAGCCTTACGTTCAAGCCTTCAATTTATATACAGAAAACAACAAGGTAGTGATGATTTAGGAAAAACTTTAATGATTACATCTTCAGTGAGTGGTGAGGGTAAGACATTTTGTTCAATTAATATCGCAAGTGTTTATGCATTAACAGGAAAGAAGACTATTCTTTTAGGACTAGATTTGCGTAAACCAAAAATATTTGGTGATTTTAGCCTAAATAATGATATAGGAATTGTTAACTACTTAATAGACCAGAATAGTTTAGAGGATGTCATTGTTAATACGCACATAGATAACTTAGATTTAATTTCTTCAGGTCCAATACCACCTAATCCGTCAGAACTTTTAATGGGAGATAAATTAAAAGAAGCCCTTAAGGAGTTGCGTAAGAGTTATGATATTATAATTTTAGATACTCCACCGCTAGGTTTAGTAACAGATGCTTTAGAATTATCTAATTATGCTGATGCAACCATTTATATGGTTCGTTTTGATTATACTAAAAAGGGTATGCTGCAATTAGTCAATGCTAAGTATAGAAATGGAGAAGTGAAAAATGTAAGTTTTGTTCTTAATTTTTATAAGCATAAGGCTAGATATGGTTATGGTTACGGCTATGGTTATGGTTATGGAAGCTACGGTAATACATATCATGAAAACGAAAAACCTTCTGTAATAGCAAAGGTTAAGCGTTTTATTAAGCGTAAATAATAAGGACATTAATTTGATAACACACTCACAGCTTAGAGTTAAACGTTATTTTGATTTTATTTTGGCATTAATTCTATTGCCATTTTTAGGCATTCCTATTTTATTCTTAATAATACTTATAACCATTGATACTAAACAATGGGGAATTTATACACAATTAAGAGTTGGGCAACATGCAAAACTATTTAAGATTTATAAGTTAAGAACTTTAAAGAATGAAAAGCATCAATTAGGGCATTTAGAAAGAAGTGCTACTAGGCTAGGTAAACTTTTAAGGCACACCAAATTAAATGAATTACCACAGCTTTATAATGTGTTAATTGGTGATATGAGTTTTGTTGGTCCAAGACCTGATTTGCAGGGTTTTGCAGATGAATTAAAAGGAGAGGATCGTATTATTTTATTAGTCAAACCAGGAATTACTGGTCCAGCAACACTAAAATATAAGAATGAAGAGCGTGTATTAGAGCGACAAAAAGACCCAGAAGAGTACAATAGAGCGATTATTTGGGTAGATAAAGTGAAAATCAATAAAAATTACCTTCTTAATTATAGTTTTTATTTAGATTTGACATTCATTTTAAAATCTACTTTAAACAAATGACACATTCTGAAGACAAAATTGCAATCATAGGATTAGGTTATGTCGGCTTGCCCCTTGCCGTTGAATTTGCAAAACAATTTTTTGTTGTTGGTTTCGATATTAATAAACAACGTATCAAAGAGTTAAACGAAGGTATTGATAAAACACTTGAAGTTGAAAACGAAAATTTAAAGACAGTTTTAACTACAGACTTAAATTCAAGCAAGGGATTATATATAACTGATAATGTTGAAGCTTTAAAAACAACAAACATTTATATAATTACAGTACCAACTCCAACAGACGCTTTTAATAAACCAGTATTTACTCCACTAATAAAAGCAAGTGAATCTGTAGGTAGAGCCATGTCTAAAAATGATATTGTTATATACGAATCAACAGTATACCCTGGTGCAACAGAAGATATTTGTGTGCCAATTTTGGCTGAAATTTCTGGGCTAACTTATAATAAAGACTTTTTTGCAGGCTATTCTCCAGAACGTATTAATCCAGGAGATAAGCATCATACTGTAACTAAGATACTAAAGGTGACATCTGGTTCTACGCCAGAAATCGCGAAAAGAGTTAATGACTTATATTTAAAAGTTATTACTGCAGGTACGCATTTAGCACCATCAATAAAAGTTGCTGAAGCTGCAAAAGTTATAGAGAATTCTCAACGCGATATTAACATTGCCTTTGTAAATGAATTGTCTAAAATTTTTAGATTATTAGATATAGATACAAAAGCTGTTTTAGAAGCTGCCGGTACTAAATGGAATTTCCTTAAATTCTCTCCAGGTTTAGTTGGTGGGCACTGTATAGGAGTTGATCCTTATTACTTGGCACAGAAGGCTATAGAGTCTGGTTATAATCCTGAGATTATTTTAGCAGGTCGTAAAATGAATGATAGTATGGGTAGTTATGTTGCTACTGAGACTGTAAAAATGATGATTAAAAAGGGTGCAACTATAAAAGGTTCTAATGCTTTAGTATTAGGAATTACTTTTAAAGAAAATTGCCCTGATATAAGAAACTCTAGGGTTATTGACATTATTGAAGAATTTGAATCATATCACGTAAATGTTGATGTTTACGATCCTTGGGCATCAAAAGAAGAAGTAAAACATGAGTATGATATTGATTTAAAAGCGTCAATGTCTGAGTTAAAGTCAGATTATGATGCTATCATACTAGCAGTATCACACAATGAGTTTTTAGAAATATCTTTAGATAATTTAAAATCTGATTCATGTGTTGTTTTTGATGTGAAGTCATTACTGCCTGTTGATTCAATAGATGCTCGTTTATAAAATTTATTAAACCCAAATTACCTCAAATCATGTACACAAATCCACACCATATAGAAGATCTTTCAAAATTAAATTTTTTAATTACTGGAGGAGGAGGCTTTATAGGCTCTAATCTTGTAGAATACTTATTAAAGTATAACGCAAAAAAAGTTAGAGTTTTAGATAACTTTTCAAATGGTCATCGTGAGAATTTAACTGAATTTATGGAGAACCCTGCTTTCGAACTCATCGAAGGTGATATTAGAGATTTGGAAACGTGTAAAAAAGCAATGGAAGGCATTGATTATGTGTCTCACCAAGCGGCTTTAGGCTCTGTGCCACGCTCTATAAATGACCCAGCAACAACCAATGCTGTAAATATTTCTGGCTTTTTAAATATGATGGTTGCTTTAAAAGATAGTCCTACTGTAAAACGTATGGTCTATGCAGCATCTAGTTCTACTTATGGCGATAGCAAAGCGTTGCCAAAAGTGGAAGATACTATTGGTAAACCATTATCTCCTTACGCAGTTACAAAATATGTAAACGAATTGTATGCAGATGTATTTGGTACAACTTACGATACAGATGTTATTGGTTTACGCTATTTTAATGTTTTTGGGCCTAAACAAAGTCCAGATGGTGCCTATGCAGCTGTAATTCCATTATTTATGCAAGCGCTAAATGATAATGAGCCTTCTAAAATAAATGGAGATGGAGAACAGACTAGAGATTTTACCTTTATTGATAATGTTGTGCAAGCTAACGTAAAAGGCTTTTTTGCTTCTAAAGATGCAAAGAATGAAGTATTTAATGTGGCTTGTGGAGAACGTATCACTGTTAACTACTTATGGGAGTCTTTAAAAATTGCAGCAAAATCTGATTTAAAAGCAATTTACGGGCCACCTAGACAAGGTGATGTAAGAGATTCTTTAGCTGATATTTCTAAAGCAAAGAAGCTTTTAGGGTATAAGCCACAATTTACAGTAAGAGAGGGATTGAAAATCACTTGGGATTACTTTAATTAAAATCTAACACTATTACTTATATTTATTTTTAGCTGAATTGTCAATATTTGGTATATTAGCACGTATTTAAAATTTAAGTAATTTGATTACTCATAATGAAGATGATTGGCTTTATACGATCTCTAGTAAGAGAAAGCTAGTAGACTTTAATTTTAAAGAAATTTGGCAATTCAGAGACCTGTTATTTTTGTTTGTGAAGCGAGATATTATCACGCTTTATAAACAAACCATGTTAGGTCCTTTATGGTATATTATTCAGCCGTTATTTACATCTGTTATTTTTACACTCATTTTCAATAAACTGGGAAATATTAATACAGGTATAGTACCTGCATTTTTATTCAATTTAGCAGGTATTAGTGCTTGGAACTACTTTAAAGATTGCTTAACAGGTACTTCAAGTACATTTACTAAAAATCAGAGTATTTTCGGAAAGGTATATTTCCCTCGTGTAATTATGCCTATGTCTATTACGATTTCAAATTTACTGAAGTTCGGAATTCAAATCTTAATTTTTTTCGGATTCTATGTGTATTATATTCTCATCGGAAAAGATATTCATATGAATTTGCATGCATTCTTATTTCCTGTTTATGTTATAATGATGGCACTATTAGGACTCGGGTTAGGTATGATTATTTCCTCTTTTACAACAAAGTATAGAGACCTTACCGTGTTAGTAGGCTTTGGTGTTCAGCTTTTAATGTATGTTTCTGCTGTACCTTATCCTATGTCTGAGGCTAGATTAAAATTCCCCCCTTTAGTCGCTACTTTAGTAGAATATAATCCGCTAACCCAAATTATTGAAGGATTTAGATACATGTTATTAAATACAGGGATTTTTAGTTGGTCTGGTTTTACCTATACATTAATTTTAAGCATCGTCATATTTCTAATAGGTTTGGTCATCTTTAATAGGACCGAAAAACAATTTATAGATACTGTATAGTATGTCTAATATTATTTTAAAAGCATCAAATGTAAATAAGCAATACCGATTAGGTGTTATAGGTACTGGTACGATAAATAACGATTTAAAACGATGGTGGTTTAAGATTAGAGGGAAAGAAGATCCCTTTTTAATGGTCGGAGAAACCAATGACAGAAGTACAAAAAGCAACAGTGATTATGTCTGGGCTTTGCGTAATATTAATTTTGAAGTCAACCAAGGTGAAGTCCTCGGTATCATCGGTAAAAATGGTGCAGGTAAATCTACCTTATTAAAAATACTATCTAGAGTTACAATACCTACCACAGGAGAAATAAAAACTAAAGGAAGAATTGCTTCTTTATTAGAAGTTGGAACCGGTTTTCATCCTGAAATGACAGGAAGAGAAAATATATATCTAAATGGTGCTATTTTAGGCATGACCAAGTCAGAAATAAAGCAAAAAGAAGAAGAAATTATAGATTTTAGTGGTTGCGAACGCTTTATTGATACACCTGTGAAACGTTACAGTAGTGGTATGCGTGTTCGCTTAGCTTTTGCTGTTGCAGCGCATTTAGAACCAGATATTCTTGTGATTGACGAGGTATTGGCTGTGGGTGATGCAGAATTTCAGAAAAAAGCAATTGGTAAGATGCAAGATATTAGCAAAGGCCAAGGCAGAACCGTTTTGTTTGTGAGTCATAATATGGCAGCAGTTAAGAGTTTGTGTACAAGAGCAATTGTCTTAGAAAATGGAAAAGTTGCTTTTGACGGAGGTGTTGAAAATGCTATTAAATTTTATTTAGAAGGCGCAAATACTATTAGTGTTAAATCAGAGTTTAAGGACAGAAAAGGAACAGGACTTATTAAAGTTAAGGATATAGAGGTCTTTGGAAAAAATCCGAATAGTAAGCCACAAACAGGGGATCCCTTTACAATGAGGTTTAATTTAGAAAATCGAGAAGAAATTAATTTTAGAGACATGAAATTTGACCTAAGAATAGATGATAATTTTGGGCAGCGCATCTCTTGGTTAAGCACTAGTCTGGTTGAGAAAAAATCACATAGCATTTCAAGTGGAATTAGCTTTTGTATGGACAGTCTTCAACTAAATAATGGTATTTATTATGTAACAACCTATATAGAAGCTAACAATGAAGTTTCGGATTGGATTGAGAATGCTTTCTCGTTTGAAGTTGATAAAGGTGATTATTATGGTACAGGCTATTTTGTATCAAATGGTCAGAGCAAGGCATTATTGAATTTTAAAATAAAAAATTGATGATTGTTAAAAAGGTAAAGCAGCTTTTATCGGAATATAGAAAAAATAGCGACAAGCAAATGTTATTGCTCAAGGAGCTTAATTGGGCAAATATATACCATGATAGTATTAGAGGAAAAGACTGGTTAGAAAAATTACCTTTAAATGTTGGGAGATGGGCAGGTAATTATTCTTTTTTTTATGTACTTGGCAGAGTTCTAGATAATTATAAACCTACTAAAATTTTAGAACTTGGACTTGGCGAATCTACTAAGTTCATTTCGACCTATTTAAATCATATGTTAACGAATAGTTGGCACACTATAGTCGAGCAAGATGAAGATTGGTGTGTTAAATTCAAGAGTAATTTTCCTTTATCAAAACAATCTAATATTATCGTAAGTCCGCTTTCAGAAAAAGTAATAGATTCAAGTACAGTTAAAGTTTATGAGAACTTTGAATCTAAAGTTAATGAGACTTTTGATTTGTATGTTGTTGATGGACCACACGGAAGCCCAACACTATCGCGAGTAGAAATTCTCTATTTAGCAGACCTGTTTACTTCAAATAGTGAGTTTATCATTATTTTTGATGACTACAATAGACTTGGAGAACAAAATACTGTAGAAAAGCTATTTGAAATCCTAATCAAAAAAAATATTAAATTTTATAAAGGTATATACTTGGGTACAAAGCGTGTCATTGTTATAGGTACCGAAAAATATAAGCATGTAGCTTCACTTTAGAACTTTTTAGTGATTTTTTTAATAGTATCATTTAACCTATTTTTTAATGGAAGAGCCATTAGTTTCAATCATTATTCCGGTTTACAATAGAGCAACTATTCTTAAAGGTACAATTGACTCTATAATTGCTCAAACCTATAAGAGTTTTGAATGTATAGTGATTGATGATGGTAGTACGGATGAAACATTTGCTGAGTTGCTCAAATTTCAAGAATTAGATGCTAGAATAAAACCTTTTAAAAGACCAAAGAATAAACTAAAAGGGGGAAACGCTTGTCGAAACTATGGTTTTGAAATGAGTAAAGGAACTTATATTGTTTGGTTTGATAGTGACGACTTAATGCATGAAAATTATTTAGAATCTCAGGTCACTGCACTTAAAAATTCAAAATCCAACTTTTGTGTATGTAATAGTACTTGGAAAACTATGACAGGTAGAATCAAAGAAGGTTTTCGTAGTAGCAAGATTAAATCTAATGATGTAATTAATGATTATATTCAATTTATAATATTTTGGCATATTAACGCTGTATGCTATAAAAGTGAGTTCTTAAAAAACCATTCACTTCAATTTGATGAAACACTACAACAGTCTCAAGAATATGACTTTCATGTTAGAGTATTACGGATTGATAAAAATTATAAAATAGTAGAACAGCACTTGGTTACAATTATAGCTTCTGAAAACAGTATATCTTATTCAGATAATAACATTTATAAAAAAACAGTATCTAGTCTAAAAGTAAAAAAGAGATTTTTAAGTTATAGTCAAGAAAACGTACTTAAACTTCAAACGAAAAAATTCTTATTAACTGATATTCATAATGTGTTTCAACAACAAACTATGAAAAAAAATACGAGGATATCTATTTATTCCGCTTACGCTTATCTGTCTGCACATCTTACTGATAAGAAGATATTCAAAAACTATTTTTTTAAACATTTAATACCCGTATTAACCATTACCATTGCTTATAATCTATTTGGTATAGGTTATAAATTGTTCAAAAAAAGCAATACTTTTAATTATGTTAAGTAATTAATTAAAGTAGTTATATTATAAAATATGAGTAAGGCCCAAAGTTTAGTATCTATTATCATTCCCATATATAACAGAGCGCACCTCATAAGTGAAACGTTAAACAGTATTACTGCACAAACGTTTTCAAATTGGGAATGTATAATTGTAGATGACGGGAGTACGGATAATACAATGACCGTTTTAAAAACATTTCAGAAAGAAGATTCTAGATTCAGAATCTATAAAAGATCAGAAGATAAAACTAAAGGAGCTAATGCTTGCAGAAATTATGGTTGGAGTTTAGCAAAAGGAGACTACATCAAGTTTTTTGATAGTGATGATGTAATGAAGTCTCAGTTTCTCGAAAATCAGGTTAAACATTTAGATGAAAACCCAAATTTAGATTTTTGTGCAAGCTACTGGGAAGTATGGTACGCTGATGGTTCTACCATGAAAAATAAACCATATACAGATATAGATTTCAGAGAAAATCCTGTAAAATCATATTTATTAGAGAGTCATATATTTCCAACACCAGCTCCGCTTTGGAGAAAAATATTCTTAGTTACTGCAGATTATTTCAATGAAGACCTACAACGCGGACAAGAGGCTGATTTTCACTTTAATATAATGTGTAAATCACCCAACTATGAATTCGTAGACGATTTTGCGTTTTTGGTACGTGTTGGTCACGATAGTATAAAAACAAAAGGATCAACTTTCGATGCCCAATTATCTATTTTTAAATATTTTAAAAATGTTGCCAAAAAAGTTAGTATTAGTAATAATGTAGAGAAAGAACATTTAATTCAATATGCTTTTTTTAGAATGGCAATTGCATTTTATAATATGATTTCGAGATCAAACAAAAATGAACGTAATACGTTATTTGACAACTATTTTGAAACCTTAAAACAACTGTCAGAAGAACCTTATATAAATAAAAGGAGTAGATTAGCACTAGGAAAAATTGCCTTAAAGTATTTAGGAAAAGGGTATATGTTTTTCTATTACCCAGAGTTCGATCATCGTTTAAAAATAGACTATTAATTATGCCTAGATTATTATTTGTTTGTCCAGATATACAACAACCATCAGGTGGTATAAAGCAGATTTATAGACAAGTAGATGTTTTGAATAAAAATAACTTTGAAGCTTATATTCTGCATGAGAATTCAGGTTTTAAATGCAACTGGTTTGCAAATACAACACCAGTAGTTTACAACTCATCCCTTTTTAAGGCCTTAGCAAATTTAAAACTGAAAGCTGACCTTTCATCTAAACAGAAATTGAAATCGTTGGTAAAGCAAAGTATAAAGAAAGCTAAAAATTCTGGTGTAAAAGGAGAGGTTATAGAAATCTTAGAGAGCGATATTTTAGTGTTTCCAGAAGTATACGGACCTAAGTTGGCCGAAGTAAAACCTGGTATTAAAAAAGTAATTTATAACCAAGGTGCTTATCAAACATTTTTTGGTTATGATTTAGATTTAAAAGATACCCATACACCATACCATCACAAGGATTTAATTAGTGTGATTGTGAATTCTGAAGATGCCAAACAATACATGAATTTAGCTTTTCCTAAGCTAAATATTTATAGAGTTAAATATGGTTTTGATAGCAATAAATTTTCAATAAAAACGACTAAGAAAAAACAGATTTCTTTTATGCCAAGACGTTTGCGATCAGATATTGTTCAGGTCATAAATATTTTAAAATTTAAAGGAGTTTTAGATGGTTGGAACATTAAGCTAATTGAAAATATGAGCGAACAGCAAGTAGCGGATTGTATGAAAGAAAGTACTATTTTCTTAAGCTTTAATATTAATGAAGGCTTTGGGATGCCACCAGCAGAAGCGATGGCTTGTGGTTGTATTGTTGCAGGTTATCCTGGTCAAGGTGGTACGGAGATTTTTAATACAGATTTTTCATTTCCTGTAAAGGATAGAGATATAAAAGCTTACGTAAAAACACTTGACAATCTTATAAAAGCTTACGAAGAAAACCCAGAGCCATTTAATATAATGACTAAAAAAGCATCAGAGTTTATTTTGTCAGAATATAGTATGGAAGAAGAAGAACGCACCATCATAGAGGCGTGGTCTAACGTTTTAAAATTAAAAGCCTAATAAATTTTGGCTAAAGTTACCGTAATCATACCGAGTTATAATCATCAAAACTACATCGAGCAGCGCTTAGATAGTATCCAAAATCAATCTTATAAAGATTGGGAAGCTATAATTATTGATGATAAATCGATAGATGATAGTGTCTGTCTTATTGAGAATTATCTAAAGAATAATCCAGACTTCAAAATCAAACAGTTTATAAAAAATGATATCAATTCTGGTAGTGGGTATAAATCATGGCAAAAAGGGATCAATTTAGCCACAACTGAATATATTTGGATTGCAGAAACCGATGATTATTGTGAGTCTGATTTTTTAGAGACTACAGTTGCAGCATTGGAATCGCATCCAAAAGTAGCCTTAGCATTTACGGGAAGTAACTATGTGGATACTAACGGTAAATTTTTATATAATTCATTAAAACGATTTTCGAAATTAAATTTAAAAGAAAGCGGGTTTAAAGTTTTTGAAGAAAAGGTTATGAAGGTAGATTTACCATTAAACGCTCTAATTACAAATGGAAGTAGTGTGGTGTTTAGAAAATCAAAAGCTATAATTCCGGATGCTATTTTCAATAACAAGCAGATATCAGATTTATTTTTATGGACCTATATATTAAAAGATGCATCATTTGTATGTATCAATAAAATGCTCAATTCATTTAGGAGACATGAGGCTTCCACAACCACAATTAATTTTGCGGAAAACAATTCTAAAGTATATAAAGAATACGTCAACTATCTTAATTATTTTGAATTAGATAAATCAACCTCAGTTAAAGTGCAAGATCATTTTATTAAACATTTTTTAATTCCTAATAGAAAAAAGGTTGGTTATTTTTATACCAAACCATTAGAGGAATTAAAAGGGTTTTCTAAAGTAACGATGCGAATTCAGATTATTAAAGCCTATATAAATCACACCATAAAAAAGTAACTTGTTTTTTTGAAAAAAGTTTCAGTCATCATACCAACATATAACCGTGCTGAGTTTCTAAAACTCACACTAGATAGCGTGCTTAATCAAACCTATAATCCAATAGAGATTATAGTAGTTGATGATGGTTCACCAAACACAGAAACAGCTGAATTGTGTGCAGTATACAAAACCGTTACATACCTAAAAACTAAAAATAGTGGTGGACCAGCAACACCTAGAAACATTGGTATTGCTAATGCAACAGGTGAGTATTTAGCATTTCTAGATGATGATGATATCTGGTTACCAAACAAAATAAAGGAACAAGTGGCTGTTTTAGAAAAGCATCCAGATTTCGGTTTAGTGCATTGTTATTGTAATGTTATTGATGAAAATGGAATATTTACAAATTCAACTGTAGGTAAACCAGGAAATCCATCAGTGAAACAGGGAGATGTAAAGCTTAAAATGATTGGTAATTGGACATTAATGATGCCAACACCATTAGTAAGAAAATCCTTGATTATTACTGTTGGATTTTTTAATACAACTATTCCGGCAGCTTTAGAAGATGTTGAGTTTTGGACGCGTTGTAGTTTTTACACAAAATTTTATTACATAGATAAAGCATTAGCAAATTATCGTGTGCATACCAATAATATTTCTGCTTTAAATCCTAATTATGTGAATTTGCCACTGTATCTAAAAGCGGTTTTACAAACACAATTAATAGAAAACAGAATTACACAAAAAGAGTATAAAAAGCTATTGCAAAACGTTAGTTTTTCGCAGGCTAAGAATATAAAGGCATATCCACTAAAAACATTCTTAAATTTATTTAAGATTAATCCATTTTGGATTATTAACTTTCACATATTAAAAGTGATACTAAAAAGAGTAATAGCATGACAAATACTACAGTTCTCATTACAGGAGGAGCAGGAAATGTAGGCAGTGCATTGGCTATAAAATTAGCTAAAGACACTAATAATACAGTTGTAATAATTGATAATATTTCCACAGGAAGTAGAGATAAAGTACCTAATCTAGACAACGTTATTTTCATTAAAGCAGATGTTAATAATTACCAAGACGTTGTACCTGTTTTTGGACGTTTTAATTTCGACTATGTGTTTCATTATGCTGCAGTAGTTGGTGTTGCACGTACCTTAGAAAATCCTATGTCTGTGCTTGAGGATATTGAAGGCATTAAAAACATATTGAATTTATCAAAAAACACAGGTGTTAAACGTGTGTTCTATTCGAGTTCATCAGAAGTTTATGGTGAGCCTTTCGAAATTCCACAAAACGAACAAACCACACCTCTAAATTCTAGATTGCCTTACGCTATTGTGAAAAATGTTGGTGAAGCTTTTTTTAAATCATTTTACGATGAATACGGCTTAGAATATACCATTTTTAGATTTTTTAATACTTATGGTCCAAATCAGAGTGATGATTTTGTAATGCCACGTTTCTTAAGAGCTGCGATGGCAAATGAGAATATATTTATTTATGGTGATGGGCAGCAGACGCGCTCATTCTGTTATGTAGATGATAATGTAGATACCTGCATTAAAGCGATGTACAGCGCAGATCATATTAATGAAGTTTTAAACATTGGTAGTGATATAGAAATGACGATTTTAGAATTGGCACAAGAGATTATTAAATTTACGAACTCTAAATCTGAAATCATCCATCTTCCTGCTTTAAAAGAAGGTGATATGGCAAGACGTTGTCCTGATAATTCTAAAATGCGCGAACTTTTAGATAGAGAATTAGTCCCTTTAGAAAACGGATTGAAACATTTAATTGATTTTTATGAGAATAGGGATTAATCCTGAAAAAGAAAACAATCAACTCGCGTTAGAATCCTATCATCGTGTGGTCATACCAGTTTATATTCCTAATCTGGAAGAAGACTATTTCAAAGATGGTTTAGTGATTTTTAAGTTGTGTGTTGAATCTTTGCTTCATACCATTCATAACAAAACTCGAATTTCACTTATTGATAACGGGTCTTGTAAAGTTGTTAATGAGTATTTGAAGCATTTATATGATTCTAATGAAAAGATAGATCAACTCTTAAATTCTAAAATCAACCTAGGAAAAGTAAACGCTATTTATTCGGCTGTAAAAAGTAATCTTGAACCTTTAATTACCATATCAGATGCAGATGTGATGTTCTTGCCCAATTGGCAAAGTAATGTCGAAGGTATTTTAAGAGATTTTCCTGAAAGTGGCATGGTTTCCCCAGTTCCAAGCAGTTTAGGTTACAGAAGTGAATTTTTAAATAGCACCACGTATTATGCTGTTTTTAAAGGTAAAATTCAGTTTGAAGATGTTATAAATCCAGAAGGACTAAAAAAATTCCAAGAAAGTATTGGTCGAGAGATGTACACTAATATTCATCTAGAAAAATACCTAACTGTTTCAAATTCAAAAAATTCTGCGGCTATTGGTTGTGGTCATTTTGTGGCGACGTTACGATCAGATATTTTTAAAAGCGCACCACAAGAAGTTTGTCAGCATAAAATTGTTGGAGGTAGCGAAAGCACCTATTTTGACATCCCTAATGATGAAGCCGGTTATTTAAGACTAGCAACAAAAGATAATTACGCCTACCATTTGGGTAATGTTTTTGAACCTTGGATGCAAAACAAAATGGAAGCATTATTACAACATCCCAAAGAAGAAACATTATTAGAAGAATTACCAGAAGGACAACCCATATCGTCTTTTCAATACACGATTGGTAAAATTCTTAAAATTCTTTTATTTAAAAAATTTAAAACCCAGTACTTTAAAATAAAAGGTGTAAAAACTCCATATTAATGGAAAAAATGGCAAAAGTCTTAATTTCAAATATTGCTTTGCCAACGGCTACAATTGGGAGTTGGACGACTAGAATGAGTCGTTTTGTAATTGAAAACCCTAACTTTTTTAAATATATACTTTCTCCAAATAAGAGTTTAAATACATCCGTGTTTTGCCAAAAACGTGCATTTATCACTTGGAAAAAACCATTACGTAAGTTACAGTTACGTCATTGGGTAGCATCAGATTATATAAAACAAATTAAAAAAATAGCAATTAAGTATGATAAATTAGTTATCGTAGTTATGGACGATTCACATTTAGTAGAAGCGATAAGTCTAATTAAGCACGGTTTAAAATGTGAGATAGAATTAGTCTTTTCATTTCATGGATTTAATCTAACGTTAGATTCGAAAATAATCACTTCAATCGATAAAATTCTGTGGTTATCTAAATTAGCTTCAGACAAAAATAAACTAAAGTATCACAATTTCCCTGAATCTTATGTGATCGGTAATGCTATAGACTCAAAGATATTTTTTCCGTTAGACGCTGAAAAATTTATTACGAATAGAGCTAAAAAAGGCTATTCAGAGTCAGATGAAATTTTAATTTGGATGGCAAATGATCGTCCAAAAAAAG
Source organism: Winogradskyella sp. UBA3174 (assembly GCF_002364335.1). Classification (GTDB taxonomy): domain Bacteria; phylum Bacteroidota; class Bacteroidia; order Flavobacteriales; family Flavobacteriaceae; genus Winogradskyella. The sequence continues at coordinate 70,666 of NZ_DEXW01000046.1, forward strand.
GATTTCATATTTTTAAATCAGTAGCGGAGCAATTACTCGAGGAGCAAACAAATCTCAAAGTGATTATTATTGGGTCTACCCAAACGATTAATCATCCCAATGTAAGTTCAGTTGGTAGAATTCCCAACAGCGAAGTCGCTACGTATTTACAATTGGGTAGCTATTATATGTTTACAACCTTATATGAAGAAGGTTTTGGTCTATCAATGATAGAAGCTTTAAAATGTGGTAATGCAGTAATAGCTTCTAATCTTGGCGCAATTCCAGAAGTGTTGAAGGGTTTAGAACAAAACTATCTTATCGATGAACCCGAAGCCATAAATTCTTGGGAAGACTATTTTAATTTGGCAAGAACAAATAGTAACTTTGGCAAAGAGCGCCTATCAAAGAAGAATTCAGGTAGTATCTGGAATTATGAAGATTGGGAAGCGAAATTTATAGATGCTGTTTAAGTTAAACAAAGTTAGACTTCATTAAAATAAAACAAATGAATAAACCACACATAACCATAGCCGGCAGAAAAATAGGGCAAGATCATCCGCCTTTGGTAATCGCAGAAATTGGCATTAACCACGAAGGTTCGCTAGAGGTTGCAAAAGAAATGGTAGATGCAGCAAAGCGCGCAGGTATTGAGGTTGTGAAACATCAAACCCATATCGTAGAAGATGAAATGAGTGGAGCAGCAAAATCTGTTATTCCTGGTAATGCAGATGTCTCTATTTATGATATTATGGATCGTTGTTCACTAAATGAAGCTGACGAGAAAGCTTTAAAAGCTTATGTAGAAAGTAAGGGCATGATTTTTATTTCTACACCATTCTCAAGAGCTGCAGCTAATAGGTTACAGTCTATGAATGTTGAAGCCTATAAAATAGGTTCAGGTGAATGTAATAATTACCCGCTTTTAGAACATATCGCTAAATTTGGGAAACCTATAATTTTAAGCACTGGAATGAACACTATTGAAAGTGTAAGTAAAGCCGTTGCTATTTTTGATAAACATAAGGTGCCATTGGCATTATTACATACCACAAATTTATATCCAACACCATCGCATTTGGTAAGATTTGGTGCGATGACCGAATTACACAATGCATTTCCGGATAAGGTTTTTGGCTTAAGTGATCACACACTAAATAACAACGCATGTATTGGATCAGTGGCACTTGGTGCTTCAGTTTTAGAACGTCATTTTACAGATCATATGCAACGTACAGGTCCAGATATTGTGTGTAGTATGGATGAAGCAGCTGCAAAAGAATTAATCATTGCAAGTAAAGAAGTGGCAAGTATGCGAGGAGGAACTAAAGAGCCAGCTAAAGAAGAACAAGTTACTATAGATTTTGCATTTGCCACAGTTTGTACCATAAAAGATATTGAAAAAGGAGATGTTTTTACTGAAGAAAACATTTGGGTAAAACGACCAGGAACAGGTGAGATATTAGCAGAACATTATAATGCTGTTTTAGGTAAAGTAGCTAAAGAAACTATTGAAAAAGATAAACAAGTCGCATGGGCAGATATTCAATCATAGATTTTGTCAACTTTTTGTTGCAACGTGTTTATAACCCGAAACCAATTGCGGATGCTATTATAATTAGTGCTTTAACTAAGGTGGTTAAAGACGTTAATTATCATTTTCCGGATACGAGTGAAGCCATTATAATCGAAAGGATAATAGCTAATCAAAACGAACTAGTATTATTTTTATTCAGATTAGGAAGTGAGTTACACAAAGAAAACCAAGACCATTTAAAGCCTCAAATTCATTTTTTAATGAAAGATTTATGTTGTTGTGAAATTTATTTTAATTCAACAATAGACGAAGGATTTTATATTATTCATGGAGAAGGCACAGTCATAGGAAGTAGAAACACTATTGGCAAAGGGTTTATGATTCATCAAAATTGTACTGTTGGTCACAAAGTGAACGGATCAGGAAACGGAAACACGATTGGTAATAATGTGAAAATGTACTGTAACGCTTCAGTATTAGGATCTTTAACTATTGGCAATAATGTCACTATTGGAGCGCATACCATGGTAAATAAAAATATTAAAGCGAATACAACAGTGGTTTCATCATCACGATTAGATTATCTTTAAATGGAGCATAAAAAAATTATATTTCTAACAGGCACCAGAGCTGATTTTGGTAAGATTAAAGGTCTAATTTCCATTTTAGAGTCTAAAGCTAATTTTGAACCTTATCTTTTTGTAACTGGTATGCACCTTTTGCATGAGTATGGTTATACACTATTAGAAGTTGAACGTTGTGGTTATAAGTATATTCATACGTTTAATAATCATACACATGAGTCTACGATGGACTTAACTCTAGCGAAAACTATTGAGGGATTTTCGGCTTATGTAAAATCAACTAAGCCAGATTTAATAGTCGTACACGGTGATAGAGTGGAAGCATTAGCTGGAGCGATTGTAGGTAGTTTAAATAATATTTTAGTTGCGCATATTGAAGGTGGTGAGATTTCAGGTACTATTGATGAGTTAATAAGACATTCTGTATCTAAGTTAAGTCATATCCATTATACCTCAAATGACGAAGCTAAAAAGCGTTTATTGCAAATGGGTGAAGTGCCAGAATCCATTTATACCATTGGCTCACCAGACATAGATGTTATGTTTTCTGATGCGTTACCAGGTTTAGATACGGTTACCAATTATTATGAAATTCCTTTTGAAAACTATGCAGTAGCCATGTATCATCCTGTAACTACAGAAGTAGAAACGATTAAGGGTGATGCTGTTCAATTTGTTAAAGCGTTGAAGAAAAGTAATAAAAACTATATTGTTGTTTTTCCGAATAATGATTTAGGAAGTCAAGCGATTTTAGAAGTCTATTCAACTTTAAAAAACAATTCTAATTTTAGAATTTTCCCATCAATTCGTTTCGAATATTTCTTAACTTTATTAAAGCATGCCGAATTCATTATTGGTAATAGTAGTGCAGGTATTAGAGAAGCACCTTATTATGGTGTACCTAGCATAAATGTAGGTACTAGACAGCAAAACAGAGTGTCTTTATCAAGTGTAGTAAATACAGAATGTAATGTTGATACTATTGTTAATGCAATTGATACAATAGGCTCAGTGAAGTCAGAAAAAATGCAGATATTTGGCTTTGGTGATAGTGCGTCTTTATTTCTAAAAAGTTTAGAATCAGAAACGTTATGGAGTGTTAATCATCAAAAGCAATTTAAAGATATTGATGAGTTCTAAAAAACATGTTGTTTTTATTGTTCCTGATGGAGTCGGTATTAAGAATTATCTGTATTCAGATGTACTAAAACATGTTGGCGAATTTGCTAAAATCACCATTTGGTCACCATTACCTGAGTCCGCATTCGCTGAAGTTGAAGCTTTGCATCCTATAGAGCTGCATTACAAAGCACTCAAACTTCATTCTGAATCTATCTTAACACGTTTGTTTAGAGAGTCAGCCTCGTATGCACGTTTATGCTACAACGCTAAAACAACTCAAAATGATACCATACTTTTAAACTGGAGACGACCAAAAGGTAATTTCAAATTAGGGCTTTTATATAGAGTTTCAGAAACTATTGGTCGTTGGGCAAAATTGAAATATAGTCGTATTCTAAATTTAGAAAATAGATCTAAAAAGCATTGGTCTTCTAGTATCATTGCATCGTATAAAACGGATTTGAAGGATTTAGAAGTAGATTCAATTTTTATAACACATCAACGCGTTCCAGGATTAATGCCAATATGCATCGCTGCGAAACAATTGAATATTAAAACGACGACAGCCATATTTTCGTGGGATAATCTTCCAAAAGCAAGACTTTGCGTTTCTACAGATGTTTATATTTTATGGTCCGAGTGGATGAAAAATGATATGGATTTATTTTATCCTGAAATTGATAACACACAATTAAAAACTGTTGGTACACCTCAGTTTGAATTTTACAAACAAGACAACAGAATTACAGATAGGGCTTCTTTTGCTAAAAATCATGGATTAAATCCAGAACTTAAGTGGGTCTGTTTTAGTGGTGATGACGAATATACGTCGCCTTATGATCCTACATATCTTAATGATGTCGCTGAAGCTATTTCGACTTTAGAGGAGCCGGTTCAACTTATATTTAGAAGATGTCCGGTAGATTTTACGTCGCGATACGATTCAGTTTTAGAAAAATATAAAGATATAATTGTATCTATAGATCCTATTTGGTATACAGCTTCTAAAGCTTGGGTAGGTTATTTTTCAAAATTAGAAGATGTAGATTTACAAGTTAATTTAGCAAAGCATTGCGAGGGCGTTATTAATTTAGGCAGTACAATGGCCTTAGATTTTGCAACGTTTAATAAACCTTGTTTGTATCTCAATTATGACACTATAAAAGATGAAAATTGGAGTACAAATTTTATATATAAGTTTCATCATTTTAAGTCTATGAAAGGATTAGATGCTGTAGGTTGGCTAAACAGTAAATCTGAAATTAAAGACTCAATCAAAGCTGTTTTAGATAAAAATGTAACAGTTGGAAGTGATAGAGAATTATGGTTAGAAAAATTAGTATGTTGTCCGTTAGAGGATAGCTCTAAAGAATTAGCAAACACATTACACTAATGCATATTTGTTTTATTTCGAGTGAATATCCTATCTGGAAATCTGGAGGAGTCGGTAGTTTCATGCAAACCTTTAGCCGAGCTATGGTGAAAAGAGGACACACTATTTCTATAGTCGGAATTGGAGAGACACATGAGGAAATTCAGTTAGATGACAAAGGAGTCAATATTTACAGACTACCAGTTTCAAAATTACCTGCTGGTAAGTTTATTTCAAATACGCGGAATATAAATGCTAAGATTAAAAAGCTAAATAAAGCACAGTCGATTAATATTGTAGAGTCTGCTGAAATGGGATTGGTATTTAAAAATAAAATCTCATCTATCAAATATTGTATTCGTTTACATGGTGGACATCATTTCTTTTCTGAATCCGAAAATCGAAAAGTACACTGGTGGCAAGGTTTCAAAGAAAAGTTATCATTTAAAAAGGCAGATGGTTTTATAGCAGTTTCTGAGTATGTTAAAAGTCATACTGCTAAATACTTATCGTACCATAATAAGCCTTTAGAGATTATAAATTATCCGATTAATACAGATATGTTTTCACCTGACGCATCTATTAATGTTAATGCTAATAATATAACTTTTGCTGGCACTATTTGCGAAAAAAAAGGAATAAGGCAACTGATTGAAGCGATGCCTTTATTGAGAGCGAAGAACCCATATTTACATCTGCATGTTTATGGTAGAGAATGGTTTTATAAAGATGGTAGTTCTTATACTGAAATGCTAAAGACAAAATATAAGTCTATTATAGAAGCTTGTGTGACGTTTCATGGTGTTATTCCGTTTAACGATTTGCCTAAAAAGTATGCAGAAGCTATGGTTTGTGTTTTTCCATCACATATGGAAACTCAAGGATTGGTTGCACCAGAAGCTATGGCGATGAAAAAACCTGTAGTATTTTCAGAATTAGGTCCAGGGCCAGAAACGATTGAAAATTATAAAACAGGTTTACTTTGTAATCCGCATAACGTTGATGATATTGTAGAGAAAGTAGCGTGGTTTTTAAATAATAAAGACAAAATTGAATCAATTGGAGATAACGCAAGAGCATTTGTGCTTCATAAATTTAATCTTCAAGCTATTCTCGATAAAAATATTAGTTTTTATAACCGCATAATTAAGGATTAAGATTCTAAAATGAAACTAGTAATCTTCACATTAGTAGAGCATATAGAAGACCAAGGTAAATACTTTGGTTATGCTCCTTATGTGCGAGAAATGGATTTATGGAATGCTAATTTTGATGAGATAACCGTCGTTGCCCCTTTATCTCATAAAACTATTGATGCTATTGAAATACCTTATGCACATTCTAATATTAAATTTGTGGAAGTGCCTGTTTTTAATATTAAGTCAGTCAGAAGTATTTTTGAATTATTAATAAAAATGCCAAGTATTTGTTTTAAAATGATAAGAGTAATGCGTCACGCAGATCATTTACATTTCAGGAGTCCGAGTAATATCGCGGCAATAGCTGCCGTTCTGCAAATGTTCTTTCCAAAGAAGAAAAAAACGATGCGTTACGCTGGGAATTGGGATCCTAATAGTAACCAACCTATTGGCTATCGATTTCAAAGAAAATTATTTTCGAATACTTTTTTAACTAAAAACATGACTGGCCTCGTTTATGGAAAGTGGTCAAATAGGTCTAAAAATATAAATCCTTTTTTTGCAGCTACATTTTATAAAAATGAACAAGAAAATTTATTTGAACGTGATTATAAGCAACAGTTAAAATTTATATTTTCAGGTGGATTAGTTGCAGGTAAAAGACCGTTACTTGCAGTTAAAATAATTGAGCAATTAAATGCTAAAGGTTTAAACTGTTATTTAGATATTTTTGGTGATGGTCCATTGGGTGAAGTATTAGAATCATATTGTAGTCATAATAATTTGAAAACATCTATTACACTTCACGGAAATAGAGATAAAGACAGTTTGAAATCAGCTTTAAAAGAAAGCCACTTTGTCATATTACCTTCAAAAAGTGAAGGTTGGCCAAAAGCTATTGCAGAAGGTATGTTCTTTGGTTGTATTCCTATTTCAACTAAAATATCTTGTGTGCCTTGGATGTTAGACGAAGGAAAGCGTGGTATCTTAATTGATGTTGAATTAGAAGTTGCTGTTAACCAAATCTATAACGCAGTTACTAATGCGAAGCTGAATGAGATGTCTAAACGAGCACAACTTTGGTCGCAAGACTATACCGTAGAAAAACAAGTTTTAGAAATCAATAAAATCCTAGAACTATGAGTCGTGTATTGCAACTTATTGATTCTTTAGAAGCAGGTGGTGCAGAACGACTTTCTGTATCTTTTGCAAATATTTTAGTAAACGAAACGGAAGCATCCTTCTTATGTGCAACTCGAGCAGAAGGTATTCTTAAAGAAACAATCAATGCATCAGTCGGTTATTTGTTTTTAGAAAAACAATCAAGTATAGATATTAAGGCGATTCTAAAACTTAGAAAGTTTGTGAAACAGAATAGAATTAGCACGATACATGCGCATTCAACATCTTTTTTTATAGCAACACTGGTTAAGTTAATCTACCCTAAAGTTCAGCTCATATGGCACGACCACTATGGACAGAGTGAATTTTTGGAACAACGACCAAAACGTGTATTACAATTTTTTTCTCGTTTTTTTAGTCATATTTTTTGTGTAAACGAGACCTTAGTAAAATGGTCTCAGCAGAATTTAAAATGTAAAAAAATAAGTTATTTACAAAATTTCGCCATGCTTATCGATTCTAAAAAAGTAACGGAACTTAAAGGTGAAAAAGGAAAACGTATTTTGTGTTTAGCAAATCTAAGGCCTCAAAAAGATCACCTAACCTTGTTGAAAGCGTTTAAAGTTGTAATGAAAACTCACGCTGATTGGACTTTACATTGTGTTGGTAAAGATTTTAATGATGCGTATTCAAGTCAAGTGTCTCAATATATAAATGATAACGACTTAGATAATAACGTATATTTATATGGTAGTTGTCCGGATATTAAGGCTATACTTTCGCAGTGCGATATAGGTGTTTTATCATCTAAATCCGAAGGTTTACCAATTTCATTACTTGAGTATGGTTTGGCGAAACTACCAGTAATTGTTACGGATGTTGGTGATTGCAACTTAATTATTAAATCCGATAAAATGGGCTGTTTAATTAATTCTGAAGACGTAGAAGCAATAGAAAATGCCATAATAACATATATTGAAAATAAATCTGAAAGGGATGTAGTGTCTGAAAATTTACACAAACATGTACTACATAATTTTTCTAAAGAAGCTGTTCTAGAAACACTTCTTAATACTTATAATAATTAAACTAATAAAGTTTGGGTTTAAGTGGAATACGACATAATGTTAACCAAAATAATCAGGATCATTACCTGTCATTAATAGCCTTACATGGTGTTTTTGCATTATTGATTTATTTTGTTCCTATTTTTTCCAAGTTATATTTTCTAGGAGTTATTCTTTATTTTTTTTATAGAATTATAGCAGCACAGGACATTAATAAACCAAAGCAGGTAATGATAGCTTGTTGCTATATTGTTGGTTCTGAGGTGCTTTTTAGAATGACAGGTGGTACATTTTTTTATGAGGCTGCCAAATATTTAGTTATCTTATACATACTCACAGGTCTATTTTATAATGGAATCTCTGGTACTGCATATTCCTATTTTATTTACTTAGTATTATTAGTCCCTTCAATTATCGTTGCTTATGTAGAGATTGGCTACGACTCAAACCTAAGAACAAATGTCGCATTTGTTTTAAGTGGACCTGTATGTCTTGGCTTATCAGCGTTATATCTTTTCGATAAAAAGATAAAAGTAGCTGATTTATTAGATGTCATAAAATATCTAAGTCTACCCATTATTTCAATGACTATTTACTTGTTTCTATACAACCCAAGTATAAAAGACACGCTTAGAGGTACACAATCAAATTTTGCGGCTTCAGGTGGTTTTGGACCTAATCAGGTTGCTACAATTTTAGGACTTGGTATGTTCGCGCTTACGGTTCGATTATTCATGAAATCACCAAACCTGTTTTTAAAAGTATTTAATATAATATTACTTGGTATAATTAGCTACAGAGGAATTGTAACCTTTAGCAGAGGTGGTATATTGACTGCCATAGTAATGATTGCTGCTTTCTTGTATTTATTATATAAAAAATCATCTGGCAGACAAAAAGGAAGAATAGTATATTCGTTTTTTTTGCTAAGTATTTTAGGTGTTTCTGTATGGGTTTTTAGTTCTAGCCAAACAGGCGGTTTAATTGATAAGCGCTATGCTAACCAAGATAAATTAGGAAGGGGTAAAGAAGATTTATCTACTGGACGAGTAGATTTATTTTTAGATGATTTACAAGGGTTTATTGATAATCCCTTTCTGGGAGTTGGAGCTAATGGTGCCAAAGAGCTTAGACTTAAAAATGGATTTGGATTAAAAGCTTCACATAATGAGGTGAGTCGCTTATTGTCAGAACATGGTTTGTTTGCTATTATAATTTTATTCATTTTAATTGTGAAACCATTCTTATACAGGCATACCAATAAAGGGAATGTATTTTTCTTTGCCTTTTTAGGGTTTTGGTTTGCCACAATTAATCATTCAGCCATGCGTATATCAGCATCTGCTTTTATATATGCTTTGGCACTTTTAAATGTATATTATGAAAAACGTCCTATACGTAGGAAACGCATTATCCAAAAGCGGTAAGAATATTACGTCTATAGAAACGCTAAGTCAACATTTAAGCGAAGCTTATAATGTAAAAACAGCATCAAGTAGATCTAATATAATACTCAGGCTATTGGATATGATAGGCTTAGTATTAAGAAATGAATCGAAAACAGATATCGTATTAATAGACACTTATAGTACACTAAACTTCTATTATACTTTAATAATAAGCCAAATTTGTAGGCTTTTTACACTAGAATATATTCCAATACTACATGGTGGTGATTTAGAGAGCAGATTAAAAAATAGTCCAAAAATTTCAAAACTCATATTTAATAATGCTGAGTTTTTGGTATCTCCTTCAAATTTTTTAAAATCTAAATTTGAGGCTTATGGTTATAAAAATGTAGTTTTTATTCCGAATTCTATAGAAATAGATAATTACGAATTTATGGCTAGAGATATAGATAGTATAAAATTACTTTGGGTAAGATCAATATCTGAATTATATAATCCAAAATTAGCAATATTAGTACTAGAAGCGTTAATTGCGAAAGGATATAAAGCAGAGTTAACTATGGTTGGTCCAGATAACAATGATTATTTAAAAGAAGTTAAACAATTCACTTTAAATAAAAACCTGAATGTTAATTTTACAGGAAAACTGACCAAGTTAGAATGGATTTTACTCTCTAAAACACATAATATGTTTCTTAATACTACTAATTTTGATAATGCACCTGTTAGTATTATTGAAGCGATGGCTTTAGGTTTGCCTATTGTGTCGACTAATGTTGGCGGATTACCATTTTTAATAGAAGATTACTCAGAAGGTATTTTAGTAGAACCAGAAGATGAAGAAGCTATGGTGCAGGCTATTATAACATTAAGAAATGATAAAGTCTTAAAAGATAGACTTGTAATTAATGGAAGAAAGAAAGCAGAAACTTTTAATTGGTTGCATATAAAACCGAGTTGGATTAGCCTTTTACAATAAATAAGTTTCTAAATTCACAGTACTTTTTATATTTACAAAGAGTTTTCAAGATAATGAAGAAAAATAAAGGCATACACTTTGAAGTTTCGGAACGTAAAATTCTTTTAAGAATCATGGACCTAGTTATGGTTTTTCTTGGGATTTATGGTTTGGAAATTCTTTTAGATTTTGATTACCTATTTATTGGTATTCAAAGCATGTCTCAGCTCGTACTTCTAGGTGTTTATATTACGGTATTTGCAACAATTTTTGAATTATACGATCTCCAAAAAGCCAGTAAATTAGATGCAACATTCAAAAACATTGTAATTACGGCCTCTACAGTTGTTCTGTTCTATTTGTTAACACCATTTCTTTCGCCAATTTTACCAGAAGAACGACTACAAATTTTATATTTCTATTTAAGTATTATTATCGCTATTTCTTTATGGAGAATCGCATATAACTATTTAATTGAATCACCTCGATTTTATAAACGTGTTTTATTAGTTGGTGAAGTTTCTAATATCGAAAGTTTAGCATCTGCCTTGAACCAATCAGACCCTAATTATAAAATTATTGGATTTATAAATAGTGAATTATCTAACGAAGAGTCCTTTAAATCTAGAGGGCTAAAAGAATTTAAAGCTAAAGATTTCCTAGAAATAATTCATAAACAAAATATATCAGAAGTACTTGTAGCTAGTTTTAATACTGAAGCTATAATTTCTGAAGTATATCGCGATTTAATGTTGTTATTAGAACGCGGGTTTAAAATACGAGACTACACTCAAGTTTATGAAGAACTGTTGCATAAAGTACCCATTCAATTTGTAGGTAAGGATTTTTATAAATATTTCCCATTTAGTAGAAGTAATGAAAATAAGCTCTACATTTTCTTTCGTAGATCATTCGATATTTTTTTTGCTCTGATTGGGATTGTATGCGGTATTTGTTTAATACCTATTATTCTTTTAGGTAATTTATTAGGTAATAATGGACCACTGTTTTACGTACAAGAACGCGTTGGTAAAAATAGCAAGCCTTTTAACATTATTAAATTAAGAACCATGATTGTAAATGCTGAGGAGGAGGGTGCAAAATGGGCAAAAAAGAATGACAATAGAATAACAACATTTGGTAATTTTCTAAGACGTTCTAGATTAGATGAAATCCCTCAGTTTTATAATGTAATAAAAGGGGAGATGAGTATTATAGGTCCTAGACCAGAACGTCCGTTCTTTGTTAATGAATTATCACGAATAATTCCATTTTACGAAACAAGGCATATGATTAAACCAGGGTTAACTGGTTGGGCTCAAGTAAGTACTAGATACGGATCGTCGGTAGATGACAGTCTTGTTAAATTACAATACGATTTATACTATATAAAACACAGAAGTGTATTCTTAGATTTTAGTATTGTCATAAAAACGTTGAGTACTGTTCTTTATTATAGAGGTCAGTAGAAATTAAGTTAAATTATTCTTATTAAAAAACTTTATAATGTAGCTATATCTAATAGCTATAGCGATAATTAGAGGTATTAATACAATACTGAATACTTGTACCCCAATAAACCAATGTAAAGTCATTAGACAAAGCATTATAACTAATAATTTAAGATAACCCTTAAACCAAATTTTAACGGTGTTTTTAAATAACTGACTAATAATAAATATGTTGAGCGGAAATGCCCATAATAAATTATAATTATAACCTGTAGCAGTATGGTCTGTTGCAAACCATAATAATAAAAGTAGAATACCTGTAAGACCAGTAATTAAAAATAAGGTAATATCGAGCCATTTGCTTCTTACATTTTTCTTATAGTCTTTGTAAGTAATAAACAGTATAAAAATTGAAATCAATCCAACAATTACTAAGGGACTTAAAATAAAATTGAGCGATGACTTATTTTCTTTCTTCTCAAAAATAACAGAAGATTCTTTTACGATATTATCAGTACCGTTTACCTTGGCGTTACCCATAAAAACAGTAATATACTTTGGTAAAAACATATGCTGACTTGCTGAGGCCTCTATGTCAATTACGGAACCTAAAGCGATATCAATTCCAAAACTTCCCCATGTATTTAAGCCAACATGCTCGTGTATAAGTTGTCTAAACGTTTTTGGTTTAAAATCTTTAGGTAAATTAAACGCTATTTTATTATTAGATACAGTAGCAGTTACATCACGTATTCTGGTAGCACAATTATCATAGAAGAAATCATAGAGATACCTTCTGTTTTCAGGCTTATAGTTATTTACTAAATAGTCTAAAAGTTTTTGTTTTTCTTCTGGTGAAAAGTTTAAAACTTGCTCTGTAATTGTTCGATTATTCCTAATGTAGTGATTTTTAAATTCATTATAACCATTCTTACTTATGAGGTAGTTTAACTTGCCTTGTGCAAACTTTAAATAAAAATTGGGTGCTTCAAAATCATATTCTCCGTAACCAAAAACGATATCTGCACCTAATGTTCTATCATTTATTCTAAATGCATTATGACCAAAAGCATCATTTAATGATTCACCTGAACCAAGTGTTAATATAGATACTTCTGCGCTAGGTGATAATTGTAGCTGTTGTGCGAAACTTTTTAAGTTGAAAAATAAAGTAAGGAGAACCAGTAATTTTAATCTCATGAGCTATTATCTAAAGACACCAAAGTCTATTTTTAAGGAAAATACGTTAGAATATAATGCAGCACTTTGATCACCAATATCAGTAAAAGCATAGTCTATCTGAATGCCTTTATATTTAAAACCAACACCAAAGTTTGGCTGAAACGTAAGGTTTTCAGAATTATCTAATTGTCTTTCATTTTGAAAATTTCCAAAACCCGTTCTTAAAAAGACTAAGTCTGCATAACCAAATTCAAAACCTAAAGCAGGATTTATACTTGCAAAAGATGTAGAAAACACATCATTATTTTCTTCAAATCTTGCATTAAGATTTACAGCACCTAAAATAGTATAATCATAATTTATAATCCATTTTTTAGATACGCCTAGTTGTAATTTCGGAATTGTTATTTCGGTAGTTTCAGGTAATTCTTGGTTTTCTCCCTCTACAGCGCCACTAATTTGTTCAAATTTTTCTTCATTAATAGACCAAGCATTATAGGTTGTAGAAATGTCTCTAGCCATTAAGCCAAATTTCCAATTATTTCCAGATTCAAATTGAATACCTACATCTAAGCCAAATCCCCAAGAAGAGGCGAAATCGCCTATAATTCTTCGGATTATTTTTGCATTTACACCAAAATTTAAACCGTCTAAAGGCAATTTTCTTGCATAAGAAAATGTAAGCCCATAATCTGCAGTAGAGAAGGTGCTAATTCTATCGTAATTTATGTTTCCTTGGTCGTCAATTAATTGGGTCGTATCTAAAATATCATCAACACCAAATCTAATTAATGAAATACCAATAGCGCTTTCTTTGTCTAATGGCATGCCATAGGCGATGTAATTGAAATTAGCAATATTGGCAAAATAACTAGAGTGCATTAAGGCGAGTTGGTTATCTTCAAGATGAACCAAACCAGCCGGATTCCAATATCCAGAATTGACGTCATTCGTTTGAGATACCACAGCATTACTCATACCTAAAGAAGCAGCATCAACACCAATATTCATGAATTCGTTAGAATATTTTCGTGTAGATTGAGCCGAGGTAATAAAAGTGACAAGTGTTAAGAGAATTACATAGTAATTTTTCAACAGTAATTTTTTTACAAAGATGCACAATATTTTTCTATCTATTTAACTGATAAAGTTCATTCTTATTGTTTTAGACTCAAATACTTTTATATTTTTACATAAATTAATTTTATGAGTATAAAACAACACATTCCTAATGCTGTGACGCTACTCAACCTACTGTCAGGTTGTATTGCTGTTATCTTTGCAGTGCATGGTAACTTTGTTATCGCGGCAATGTTTGTTTTTTTAGGTATTTTCTTCGATTTTTTTGATGGTCTTTTAGCCCGTAAGCTTAATGTACAGAGTCCTTTAGGAATTCAGTTAGATTCTTTAGCAGATTTAGTTACTAGTGGTGTAGTGCCGGGTATTATTATGTTTAAACTAATATCATTTACAATAGACGCACCAGATTATTCGTCTTACAGTGATAGTTGGAATTCTGTTTTTCATTGGCAAGGTTTTAAGTTGTCCCTGTTACCTCTAATAGGTTTATTAATTCCGTTAGCTTCTGCTTATCGTTTAGCTAAATTTAATTTAGATGAAGATCAACAATCTTATTTTAAGGGATTACCTGTGCCAGCTAATACGCTATTGATTCTGTCATTACCTTTAATTTTAGAATATCAAAATAACGATTTTATGAATGCCATAATTATTAATAAGTGGTTTTTAATTGGTATAACCTTACTGAGCTGTTATCTCCTAAATTCTAATATTAAATTATTTGCATTAAAGTTTAAAAACTGGACGTTTACAGATAATGCGGTACGCTATATATTCTTAATATTGAGCGTAGTTGCCTTAGTAGTACTCCATTTTGCCGCTATTCCTATTATTATACTATTATATGTAGTACTTTCTTTGCTCACTAAAAGTAAAATTTAGACTATTTATGTCTTAGTTTTAATCTGAAATTAAATACCAAACTATAATTTTTTATCAATGGCTTCAGGATTTTTTGCACTACTAGATGATATTGCTGCCTTAATGGATGACGTGGTTGTAATGACAAAAATCACTACGAAAAAAACAGCTGGTATTTTAGGTGACGATTTAGCTGTAAACGCAGAAAAAGCATCAGGATTTTTGTCGTCTAGAGAAATCCCTGTGTTGTGGGCAATTACAAAGGGTTCATTTTTAAATAAGTTAATTATTTTACCCTTAGCTTTTTTGCTAAGTGCTTTTTTACCATGGGCAGTTATTGTAGTTTTGGTTTTAGGCGGACTATATTTAGCCTATGAAGGTGCTGAGAAAATCTATGAATTTATTATTCCACATTCAGAGGCAAAAAAAGTAATTTGTAGAGAAAATCTAAGTAAAGAAGAAATCCTAACACTAGAAAAGATAAAAATTAAATCTGCAATTGTTACCGATTTTATTTTATCTGTAGAGATTGTAATTATAGCATTGGGTACAGTTGTAGAAAAAGAGCTTTTGTTTCAAATAATTGTCGTTTCAATTGTAGCACTAACTGCAACAGTTGGTGTCTATGGTATTGTAGCTTTAATTGTAAGAATGGATGATCTTGGACTTAGGCTTATTGGAAAAAGTAAAGGTGAAAGTGGTTTTTTATTTACAGTGGGAACGCTTTTAGTAAAAGCATTACCTAAAATTATTAAGAGTCTTTCGGTAATTGGAACTATTGCATTACTGCTCGTTGCTGGTGGTATTTTTATTCATAATGTAGATTTTTTACATCATTTTTTAGAGCAATGGCCATCACTATTAAGAGATTTTACTGTAGGCATGTTAGCTGGTATTGTTTGTTTGATTTTTGTAAAAGGAGTTAAAGCGATTCTTCCAAAGAAGCGTGTAAAGTAATTGTACTTACTAAAACTCTAACTTTTTCTTACGAAGTTCAAAGTTCTGACCTAAATATACTTTACGTACCATTTCATCACTAGCCAACTCTTCTGGTTTACCAGCTTTTAATATACCACCTTCAAACATTAAATAGGTTCTATCAGTAATGGCAAGTGTTTCTTGTACATTGTGATCGGTAATAAGAATACCAATGTTCTTTTTGGTTAGTTTAGCAATGATGCGCTGAATATCTTCAACAGCAACAGGGTCAACTCCTGCAAAAGGTTCATCGAGTAAAATAAAGTTTGGATCGGTTGCTAACGCGCGTGCAATTTCAGTTCTACGTCGTTCACCACCAGATAATAAATCACCACGACTAGTTCTTATATGGCCTAAGCCAAATTCTTCGATTAAAGATTCCATTTTTTCGTGTTGTTCTTTCTTACTCAGTTTCGTTAATTGAAGTACACTTAATATATTATCTTCTATACTTAATTTTCTAAAAACGGAAGCTTCTTGGGCTAAATAACCGATACCATTTTGAGCACGCTTATACATTGGGTATTTTGTAATATTGGTGTCATCTAAATAGATATTACCTCCATTTGGCTTTATAATACCCACAATCATATAAAACGATGTTGTTTTACCAGCTCCGTTGGGACCAAGTAGTCCAACAATCTCTCCTTGGTTAACTTCCAAAGAAACATCCTTAACAACTTTTCGTCCGCTGTAGGACTTCATTAAATGTTCTGCGCGTAGTTTCATAGTATGTGTAAGAACGCTAAAAATAACAAAATCATATAGATTCTATAAGATTCGGCTTTCATTTATTAAAAGTTTAACCTTGAGTATTGTGTTGTTCTAAAGCTTCCCAATATTCGTGGGCACGTCTTAAATGAGGTATAACGATAGTGCCACCAATTAGAGTTGCTATTCCAAGAGCTTCACTAACTTCGGCTTTAGATAAGCCTTCTTTATAAGAGCTTTCTAAATGATATTTCACACAATCATCACAACGTAATACAGTAGATGCAACTAAGCCCAAAAGCTCTTTAGTTTTTTTATCTAATGCACCACCTTCTTGAAACGCATTAGTATCTAAGTTGAAAATACGCTTGATTATTTTATTGTTATCCGCTAAAACTTTATCATTCATTTTAGCACGATAGTCGTTAAACTCATTTACAATATCCGACATAATTTAAGACTTAACTTTTGATTCTTTTCTTTTTTGATTTTTCACAACAACTGCAGAAATATAAATACTTACTTGATATAGTATTAAAATAGGAATAGCAACAATTACTTGACTCGCAATATCTGGCG
The DNA here is from genome assembly GCF_002364335.1 of Winogradskyella sp. UBA3174. Taxonomy (GTDB): domain Bacteria; phylum Bacteroidota; class Bacteroidia; order Flavobacteriales; family Flavobacteriaceae; genus Winogradskyella. The sequence goes on from NZ_DEXW01000046.1 coordinate 87,797, forward strand.
GAGTAATTATAGCAGATAATATGAGTACAATAACTAGCGCATATTTTCTGTATTTTCTCAAAAACTGAGGTGTTACTAGACCAATTTTAGTTAAAAAGTAAATGATTATTGGTAATTCAAATACAAAGCCAGAGGCAATAGCGGAAGAGCGCACAATTGCTATAACTGAGCTTGCATCAAACTCATTAGAGATTAGTTCACTAATTTTATAATTAGCTAAGAAGTTAATCGATAAAGGCGTTACGATATAATAACCGAAAAGGACTCCTAGAAAAAATAAAAATGAAGCAATAATAATAAATCCTCTAGAGCTTTTACGTTCGGTAGTTTTTAAGCCAGGGCTTATAAAGCTCCAAAACTGATATAATACATAAGGGAAGGCTACAATGAAACCTGCGTAAATTGAAGTCCAGATGTGTAATGAAAATTGACCAGATACAGTTCTGTTTTGGATAACGAAAGGGAATTTATCTGCACAAAACGTGGTGTCATTAATTCCTAGAAACTGTGATATACTACAAAGTCCTTTATATGTAGGGAAAGACATGTTTGTAGGTCCAAAAATAATGGTATCAAAAATAAAGTTTTTAAACATAAAAGCTATTATGCCAGCTGCTAATATACCCAAAGTAGCCCTTATTAAGTGCCATCTTAAATCTTCGAGGTGGTCTAAGAAAGACATTTCATCTAACTGCTTTTTTGCCATTATATAATACCTTCTTTAATTAAATCGTGAAGATGTACAACTCCTGCATAGTTACCATCGTGTTCTACTAATAATTGAGAAATACCAAATTCTTCCATAACCTCCTTTGCGTCAACAGCCATAGCATCCTCAACAATTCGTCTTGGATTACTACTCATTATGTCTTTAGCTTTTAAGTTAGTTATGTCGTCACTCTTACTCAACATTCGCCTTAAGTCACCATCTGTAATAATACCAACAATCTTGTTGTTGTCAACAACTGCAGTAACACCAAGCATTTTCTCAGTAATTTCTACAATGACTTCTTTTAAACTCGCTTCTAAACCTACTTTAGGTTTTAAATTCTGAGATGATAAATCATTAACTCTTAAATAGAGACGTTTACCCAATGCTCCACCAGGATGGTATTTTGCAAAATCTTTACTAGAAAAACCTCTCAACTCTAATAAACAAACAGCTAAAGCATCTCCTAAAACCAATTGAGCAGTTGTACTCGTTGTAGGTGCTAAATTATTAGGACATGCTTCTTGTTCTACAAAAGCATCAAGAATATAGTCTGCTTGCAGTCCTAAAAAAGAATCTTTGTTCCCAGTAATGGCAATCATTTTATTTTTAGCACGCTTTATAAGTGGGACTAAAACTTTGATTTCTGGTGTATTTCCACTTTTAGAAATACAAATAACCACATCATCTTCAAGAATTAACCCTAAGTCTCCATGTATGGCATCAGCAGCGTGCATAAAAACAGATGGAGTACCCGTTGAATTTAAAGTAGCAACAATTTTATTAGCAATTATAGCACTTTTGCCTATACCTGTAATAATAACACGACCTTTAGAATTATAAATTAATTCAACAGCATCAGCAAAATCATCTGTTAGTAATTCAGACAAGTTTTTAATAGCTTTACTTTCTAAATTTATAGTGGTTTTTGCAGTATGTAAAATGGATTGTTTTGTGTTCAAAACTTATTTTTTAATCAGTTTTCTAGGTCTAAAGAAATTGTTATCTTTAAACATATTGCAAATGTATATAAAATAGTAATAGGGATTAATGAGTATTGCAGAAATTGACTTACACTCCGCGTTAAAAAAGCACTTTGGATTTTCAGCATTCAAAGGTCTTCAAGAAGAAGTTATAAAAAATGTCACCGCAGGTAACAACACGTTTGTTATTATGCCAACTGGTGGCGGAAAATCACTTTGTTATCAGCTACCTGCCTTAATTAAGGAAGGAACTGCCATAGTGGTGTCTCCATTGATTGCTTTAATGAAAAATCAGGTTGATGCTATAAGAGCGGTTTCGGAGCACGAAGGTGTAGCACATGTTTTAAACTCTTCTTTGAATAAAACAGAGGTTAAACGTGTGAAAGACGATATCGTCAGTGGTGTTACAAAACTACTTTATGTAGCGCCAGAGTCGTTAACCAAAGAAGAATATGTTGAGTTTTTAAGAACAGTTAAAATATCATTTATGGCTGTAGATGAAGCACATTGTATTAGTGAATGGGGACACGATTTTAGACCAGAGTATAGAAATTTAAAAACTATAATAAAACGTATTGGAGATGATATTCCTATTGTTGGTTTAACAGCAACAGCAACTCCTAAGGTTCAAGAAGATATTTTAAAGAGTTTAGGCATGCCTAATGCTGTTACTTTTAAAGACTCTTTTAATAGACCGAACTTGTATTACGAAGTACGTCCAAAAACTAAAAATGTAGATGCAGATATTATTCGTTTTGTAAAACAGAATGATGGTAAATCAGGTATTATTTACTGCTTAAGTAGAAAACGTGTTGAATCTTTGGCACAAGTCCTTCAGGTTAATGGTGTAAAAGCTGTACCATATCATGCCGGTTTAGATGCTAAAACTAGAGTGAAGCATCAAGACATGTTCTTAATGGAAGATACAGATGTTGTAGTGGCAACTATTGCATTCGGAATGGGAATTGATAAACCAGATGTGCGTTTTGTAATTCACCACGATATTCCTAAAAGTATAGAAAGCTATTATCAAGAAACAGGAAGAGCTGGTCGTGATGGTGGAGAAGGTCATTGTTTAGCCTATTACGCTTATAAGGACATTGAGAAGCTAGAAAAGTTTATGTCTGGTAAACCTGTAGCTGAACAAGAAATTGGGCATGCGCTATTGCAAGAAGTTGTTGCCTTTGCTGAAACTTCGGTGTCTAGACGAAAATTTATTCTTCATTATTTTGGAGAATATTTTGATAATGCAACTGGTGATGGAGGAGAAATGGATGATAATGTTCGTTATCCTAAAAAGCAAGTCGAAGCAAAAAGTGAGGTGAAAACACTTTTAGAGACGGTAGACAAGACTAATGAAAAATATAAATCTAAAGATTTAGTACAAGTTATTGTAGGTAATGCTAACGCATTAATATCTTCTCATAAAACAGATTTACAACCTTTCTTTGGTATTGGTAAAGAAAAGGAAGCTAGATACTGGATGGCTCTAATACGCCAAGTATTAGTAGCTGGTTATTTGAAGAAGGATATTGAAACTTACGGAGTCTTAAGATTGAGTGACCAAGGTAAAGACTATATAAAGAATCCGCAATCATTTATGATGGCAGAAGACCATGTCTTTGATGAGACAACAAATGATGGTATTGTCACCAACTCTAAAGGAGGTGGAGCAGTTGCAGATGAGAAGCTAATGACCATGCTCAAGGATTTACGTAAACGTAACGCTAAAAAATTAGGTGTGCCACCATTTGTGATTTTTCAAGATCCGTCGTTAGAGGATATGGCTTTAAAGTATCCTATAAGTATCGAAGAGTTATCTAACGTGCATGGAGTAGGTGAGAGCAAAGCAAAAAAGTATGGTAATGATTTTTTAGGATTGATAGCTGATTATGTCGAAGAAAATGACATACTGCGACCAGATGATATGGTAGTGAAATCTACAGGAATGAATTCTGCTATTAAACTATATATTATTCAGAATGTAGACAGAAAGTTACCATTAAGTGATATAGCCTCTTCTAAAGGAATGGAAATGCCAACTTTTATTAAAGAAATGGAATCTATTGTTTTTTCTGGAACGAAGCTTAATATAAATTACTGGATAGATGATATTTTAGATGAAGATCAACAAGAAGAAATCCATGAATACTTTATGGAATCTGAAAGTGATAAAATAGACGATGCTATTGAAGAATTTGATGGCGATTATGATGATGATGAATTACGTCTGTATCGCATAAAGTTTATGAGTGAAGTAGCAAATTAGATTACTCCTCTTCTTCTGAAGAAACATACTTTGTAAATAAAATATTATTTTTCTTAACGTTTAAGGCGATACTACTAAGTGTTGCCTTTTCTAATTTTTTGACATCAGATTCTTCAATCTGAAAATCGATTTTAGTAATACTTCTATTAGGAATCGGTGAACCTCCAGATTCAAATTCTGGCATATCAGAATTGAGTTTTAAATCAAAATTTTCACCTTTAAATGTTAGTGTAGCACCATCTTTAATCTTTACATAAAGTTCACCAACGATAACAGTTTGAAAGAAATAGTAACCACCCAATTCATTTAGGCCAGCAAAAATAACATTAGTATCTGCAACTCCAAAAGGCTTATTTTCAACATCTTTTATAATCGCTTCAACACTATCGTTTGATTCTGTTTTAGAAGCTTTGTTACCAAAAAGTTTAGATAATGAAAATCCCATAAATTTAATTTTCAGCAAAACTAACTTTAAATATTCAATTCTCAAATCTAAACTTCATGCTTCATGTTTTAAACTTCCAAATCAGTTTGTTATCTTTGCACTCTTAAACAAAATAAAATACAATGCAAGACGGCTTATACGCAAAATTTAACACCTCTAAAGGTGAAATATTAGTGAATTTAGAGTTTGAGAAAACTCCAGGAACAGTAGGTAACTTTGTGGCATTAGCAGAAGGAAACATGGAAAATGCTGTTAAACCACAAGGAACAAAATATTATGATGGTTTAAAGTTTCATAGAGTAATTCCAGATTTTATGATTCAAGGAGGTTGTCCTCAAGGCACTGGCACAGGAAATCCCGGTTACAAGTTTGATGACGAGTTTCATACAGATTTAAAACATGATGGTCCTGGAGTATTAGCTATGGCTAACGCTGGTCCTGGAACAAACGGAAGTCAGTTTTATATAACGCATATTGCAACAGATTGGTTAGACGGTAAGCATACTGTTTTTGGTAATGTTATTGAAGGACATGATATTGTTGATACTGTTGCACAAGGAGATACACTTGATACTTTAGAAATTGTAAGAGTTGGTGATGCAGCCGAAAAATTTAACGCCATTGAAGCATTTAGAACTTTTGAAGGCTCTCGCGAAAAGCGTGTAGCAGCAGAACGCGAAGCTGCAAGTGCTGATTTAGATAAATTAGCTGCTGGTTTTGACGTAACTGAATCTGGCTTACGTTATAAAGTCATTCAAAAAGGAGACGGTAAAAAAGCAGAAAAAGGAAACATGGTTTCTGTGCATTATAAAGGTCAGTTGTCAGACGGAACAGTATTTGATTCATCTTACAAAAGAAACTCACCATTAGATTTTCAAGTAGGAGTAGGTCAAGTTATTGCAGGTTGGGATGAAGGCATCTGTTTATTAAATGTTGGAGATAAAGCCCGTTTAGTAATACCTAGCGATTTAGGATATGGATCTGCTGGAGCAGGAGGTGTTATTCCACCAGATGCAACATTGGTATTTGATGTAGAGTTGATGGGAATTAAATAAGTAGAGAGCTAATTTTATTATAAAATTAGTGAAGTGCATATTCCAAACTCATTTAGGAATACAATCAATTAAATAGTAACAAAATTCAAAAAGAATCGTCTCACTTATAGTGAGACTTTTTTTGTTAAACAATCCAACCAAAATGAAATCAAGAATTTTATACCTATTATTAGTAACTGTAGTCTTTAATTGTTCAAATTCAGTTGAATATTCAGAAGAGTTCAAAGAAGAAACCGAAGGAAGCTATTTGTTTAACCAAGATGATGTTATCGAAGTTTATTACGAAGATAATAAGTTATTATTAAATTGGCGCGGAGGAAAAATTGAACCTGTTGCTATTGAGCAAAATGAGTTTTTTGTAGCAGATATGTATAAGAAATTTAAATTTATTCAACATCCTGAAACTAAACAACGCTATTTATCTGCGATACCAGAAGATGATAGTGAAATCACTTATGATTATTTAAAAGTTCCCGCAGATTACAAAACACCTAGTAGACATTTAGAAGACGGTAATTACGAAAAAGCACTAGCTGGTTTCTTAGAAATTAAGAAACAAGATTCTACAAGTGTCTTTATAAGAGAGCGAGATTTTAATAATATGGGTTATAAATATTTTAGAGAACAGGAATTAGAAAAAGCTATTGAAGTCTTTAAAATAAATGTAGCCTTACATCCTAGTAGCGCAAATGTTTACGACAGCTTGGGCCAAGCTTATTTAGTTAGCGGAGATAGTATACAAGCTTATACTAATTACAAAAAATCTTTAGAGTTTAATAATAGTAACAAGCGTGCAGAGAAATTCATTGAAGCATACAAGCCTAAAGAAGATTAAAATTTAAATAGGTTTAATAGCCTTGATGTATAATCAAAAAAAGCTATCCCTTTACGGATAGCTTTTTTTAGTATTATTAGATTATATATTATTCAATAATTCCTGCGCAACCAACACGAGCACCAGCAGCTCCAGAAGGTTGAGATTTTAAATCATCTACACCAATATGTACAATAACGGCTTTACCTAAAATATCTTTAGTGTCATCACCACAGCCAATACACCATTCATCAGTAGTTTTAGAGACCGAAGCAGTACCATCTGCCTTAGTTGTAAAGTTTCCTATATCACCTTTATGGTAACCGGTAGCATCTCCCCAAGCACCATGCGGCTGTGCAGTAGGATTCCAATGACCACCAGAAGATTTACCGTCTGCCGAAGAGCAATCTGCTTTTTCATGAATATGAATTGCGTGCTGACCTTCTTCAAGACCCATAATGGTTCCTGTCATGGTTACAACTCCATCATTCTCAACAAAATTAATAACACCTTCTACGTTACTATCACTTTTTTGTGATAAGTTTATAGTTAGTTGTTTATCTGCTGATGCATTAATAGGTGCAGGAGGTGGTGGAGGTGTTAAAGTTTCAGTATTTGAATCTTCAGTACTCGTTTTAGTATCGTTTTTACAAGCCGTTGCAAATATTACTGCAAAAGCCATTGTAATTAGTTTTAAGTGTTTCATAAGTAATTTTGATTTTAAGTAAAGTTAAGCAGATAAATAGGTTTGTGCAAATGACAAATTAATTATTGTCTACTAAAACTTATACTAATATTTCTATAATTTAGTAATGATATGATAAATATCATATTTTAAAACAAGACATACCACTAATTTTGAACCACAATAATTAGGTATGTGTCATTCTTTAGTAAATAAATACAACGTGGCAGGACCACGTTATACAAGTTATCCAACAGTTCCGTATTGGAATATGGATACATTTTCGTTACAGCAATGGAAAAAGTCTTTAAGACAATCTTTTGAAGAAAGTAATGCTAGCGAAGGTATAAGCTTGTATTTACATTTACCGTTTTGTGAAAGTTTGTGTACGTTTTGTGACTGTCATAAGCGTATCACAAAACGCCACGACCTAGAACTGCCATATATAAAAGCACTTTTAAAAGAGTGGAGTTTATATCGTGAATTGTTAGGTGCAAAACCTAAGCTAAAAGAATTACACCTTGGTGGAGGCACTCCAACATTTTTCTCACCAGAAAACTTAAAATTTTTAATTTCTGAATTATTGAAAGTCTCAGAAATTGCAGAAGATTATGAATTTAGTTTTGAAGGTCACCCTAACAATACAACCAAAGTACATTTGCAGACTTTATTCGATTTGGGTTTTAGACGTGTGAGTTTCGGTGTTCAGGATTATAACTTGAAAGTGCAAAAAGCTATAAACCGTGTACAACCATTTGAAAACGTAAAACGCGCTACGGAATTGGCTCGTAAAATTGGTTATACTTCTGTTGGGCATGATATTATTTTTGGTTTACCATTTCAAACCGAATCAGATGTTATTGAAACGATTACTAAAACCGAAGCATTAATGCCTGACCGTTTGGCGTTTTATAGCTATGCACACGTCCCATGGATAAAAGGCAATGGACAACGTGGTTTTAAGGATAAAGATTTACCATCAGCAGATTCAAAACGTAACCAGTACGAAACAGGAAAACGACTTTTAGAAAAAGTGGGTTATAGCGAGATAGGTATGGATCATTTTGCTTTAAAAAGTGATTCGCTTTATAAAGCGATGAAGAATAAAACATTACATCGAAATTTTATGGGGTATACAGCCTCTAAAACAAAAGCTATGATTGGTTTAGGTGCTTCTTCTATAAGTGATAGCTGGTATGGATTTGCGCAGAATGTAAAATCTATTGAGGAGTACGATCATTTAATTGATGAAGGTATTATTCCGGTTTACAGAGGACATATTTTAAATACTGAAGACCTTCGCATTAGAAAACACATTCTAAATCTCATGTGTCATTTTAAGACCTCTTGGTTAAATCATGAAATGACCTTTCTAGAATTACCAGATGTCCTTTTAAAACTAAAAGAGTTTGAATTAGACGGTTTACTTGAGTTTGAAAGAAAACAAGTCACTGTAACAGAAAAGGGAAAACCTTTTATTAGAAATATATGTATGGCTTTCGATTTATTATTAGAACGCAAAAAGCCCGAAACCAAATTATTTTCAATGACTATTTAAAACATAAATAAAATGAAAAAAATTATTGTACCCATAGATTTTTCAGAACATTCCGAATATGCATTAGAAGCTGCTTCTAACATCGCTCATAAATTTGGATCAGAACTTATAGTATTACATATGCTAGAATTATCTAATGCTATTTTAACAGCAGGAAATAATGCTTTAGATGAGGAAGCTGTATTTTATTTAAAACTAGCAGAACAAAAATTTCAAACCTTTTTAAATAAGCCTTATTTAGAAGACCTTGTAGTAACTCCTATTGTAAAACATTTTAAAGTTTGGAGTGAGGTTAACGATGTGTCTAAAGAGCACAAAGCTAACCTAATTGTTATGGGTTCTCATGGAGCAAGCGGAATTAAAGAAGTTTTGGTTGGGTCTAATACAGAAAAAGTGGTGCGTCATTCAGATATTCCTGTTTTAGTAATAAAGCACAACCCTATATTATTTGATTTTGAAAACGGTGTATTTGCAAGTGATTTTTCTGAGGAGTCTGTTGCACCATATCTTAAGGCTAAATTGATTTTTGATAAACTTGGAGCTAAGATGTATTTGGTGTATGTGAATTCTCCAGATGGTAATTTTAGAAGCTCTTCTGAAATTGATAAACGTGTTGCTGACTTTTTAAAAAAAGCAGATAGTGACTTAGATAACTTATCTAATGTAAGTGTAGTTTCAGACTACTCAATAGAAAAAGGAATTTTAAATTTCGCTAATGTTATTGGTTCAGATTTTATTGCAGTAGCTACTCATGGTAGAAAGGGTTTAGCACATTTCTTTGAAGGAAGTATTTCAGAAGACATAGCAAATCATTCTACGTTACCAGTTATGACTTTTAAAATGTAATTTTTTATTTTTATTGAGTAGTATCAAATTAAACGTCAAAGATTAATTTATTTGACGCTCTTTAAGTTTCTCAATATTACCATTTATTCTCTATATATTACAGCTACTCATCATTCATTAGTCTTAAATTTCACTTTATAAAAATGAAAGTATTTGAAATCTAAACATTCAAAATATATAATTATTGGAGCAGGTTTGTCAGGATTGACAACAGCTTATATCTTAAATAAAAATGGGATTATAGATGTCACTATTTTAGAAGGACGACCTCAAATAGGTGGGCGTATAGTAACACATAAGGATGTGGATCTGGGAGCAACCTGGTTTCAGCAACCACATCAGTATTTAACCCGTTTATTGAATGAACTTAATCTTGGTTCATTTCAGCAATATCAAAAAGGACAAAGTATTTTAGTTTATAATACGATGGCACCAGCGCATTATTTTGAAAGTGCAACAGATGCATCTTCTGCAAAACGAATTGCAGGAGGGTCAATTGCTGTAATACATAAATTATCTGAAAATTTAGGTAGTCAAATAAAACACAATACTAAAGTTGAAACTATTACTGAAGTTAATAAATGTTTAGAGGTACTAACGAATAGAGGCTTATTTTCGGCAGATAAGGTAATTATGACCATACCTCCAAAACTTGCCAGTACATTAGATTTCTATCCTAAATTACCAGAGTATTTGCTTGCTATAATGAAACAAACGCATACCTGGATGAGTAATTCTATTAAAGTCGGGCTGACTTTTAGCACACCCTTCTGGCGCGAAAACAATTTTTCTGGTACCGTCATTGGTGAAAGTAACCCAGTGATAGAACTCTATGATCATTGTAATTTTGAAGATAATAGTTTCAGTCTAATGGGATTTGTAAATGAAGACTTAAGAGCAGCTAAGCGAGAAGATAGAAAGGAAGCTGTCTTAAGTTATCTTGAAAAATATCTCGGCGAGTCTGTAAGAAATTATTTAGATTATTTTGAAAAAGATTGGTCTAAAGATGAATTTACCGCTGTTCAGCATCTACAACCTATTAATAGCAGTCCTCAATATGGAAATGCTGTATTTACTGATTTTTTTATGAATGGCAAGTTGTTGTTTTCTGGGACAGAAACGTCAAAACACTATGGTGGTTATCTTGAAGGAGCGGTAATAAGCGGACTAGAGGCAGCAAGGCAAATTATAAACTCCAAATAGATGAGGTCTACAATTGAACATTACCAGCTCCATAAAGGCCATTCTGAAAAATTATAAGTTTAGGTCTATGATTTCATGGCCACTATAAACTCTCGTCTTTGTTTTGCGTAAAATAAAAATTAGTGACATTCTAAAGCACTAGAAGCCATTTCAACCACAGGAGCGGGAGAGAGGTAAGGAATTCCTAATCCCAAACCGCGTAGAATAAACAAAGCGCCAATAATAACTACAAAAACAGGAATCGCTTTTTGGATGCGCTGTTTTAGGGTACTGTTTAAAAATTTACCTAAGTAAATCGCTGAGGTCATTAGAGGAATTGTTCCTAAACCGAATAAAATCATATACAAACTGCCTTCCAATAAGCTGCCAGTTGCTACAGCTCCAAATACAGCCATATAAACTAAACCACATGGTAAGAACCCGTTGAGGAAGCCAATGGTTAAAAACGTATCTGCTGTTTTCTTCTTTAGAGCTTTACCTAAAGATGTTTTTACTTTTGAAATTATCTTGTAGAGTGGTCTAGAAAGATTGTATTTGCCAATGGTTTTGTGTGGCAATAGCACCACAACGATCATTAAAATACCGATAATAATAGAAAGTTGTTGTTGTATGCCAAAAATATAAAGACTCTGACCAACTAAACCAAAAACTAAGCCGATAATGCTATAAGCCAGTAACCTACCAAAATGATACATCCCAATCTGACTCACTTTTTTAAAGGAGTTAGACCGGTCTACAGGCAACATAAAGGCTATTGGTCCACACATACCAACGCAGTGTAAACTTCCTAATAATCCTAATATGAGAGCAGAAACTAACATCTAATAAGTGATTTCAGTTTTATAGAGATAGGAATTATTATTATATTTCCAATCGATTTTAATGTTCCAACGACCACCCAACAAGCTTTTGTCAGGTATGAGCAAATTGTGATTAGACAATGAAATTTGAGTTTCAAAATCTAAGTGCTTGTTAGATGGTCTATATAGGAACACTTTTCCTTTTATGTTTTTAATGTCTAGATACTTTGGAAATGTGATTTCAATGCCGTCTTGAGTTTTGATCCAAGTAACATCAGAGACCAATGTTTTTGAATGTTCTTGTTTGTCAATATCATTTTGAAATTGTAGTTCTTGGCCATAATAATCTTCTACTACTAAATCATGCTCGTATGCCGTATCAGTGCTCATCGTTATTACGAAATACATAATAAATGATATAAAACACACAAATGCAATAACAATACCTGTTCCCCAATTTATTTTCATAACAAAATTTATTTTGTTATCCTGAATTTGCTTCAGGATCTCATTATTTTTCCTGCAAAGGATGGAATCTCCATTTTTTAATTTTGTAACCTTTAACTGCCACTGAGTGCAGTCGAAGTGCTATTATACTAATTTCCATCCTCGTGAATTACCCATTGAATACTGTCTTGTCTACTACTTAATTAAAACTTCGAGGGCCTAAGAAAGAAACAGATGTTGTTTCGATAAGCTCGTCTTTGCTATACACATCAATCATTATTTTATTTTTATCGCCCGATAAATCACTTTGTTTAAGTTCTATAAATAGGGTGCCTTCTGCAATAGCTTGTGCCTTTACAATAAATGTGTCGGAAGTAGAAACAACGTGTACAGTACCGTCCCAACCTCTGAGCTTAAAGCTTAAATTATCAATCGCTTCAGAGGTCTTGTTTACCAATTTAAAGGTGTAAACATTACTGATAATGCCATTGTCTTTATGTTCGTAAAGTTGCCCTGGCAAACGTAAAATACGCGCTTCAACAGCGTTACGCAAGGCTAACATTCCTGCTAATAGCCCTATGAGTATGGTTAGTACAGCCATATAACCTTTTAGACGAGGTGTTAATTTAAAGGGCTCTTTTTTCTTTATATTATCTTCACTTGCGAAACGAATTAATCCTTTTGGAAGATTGATTTTTTCCATAATATCATCACATTCATCAATACAAGCAGTACAGTTAACACATTCTAATTGTGTGCCATTTCTAATGTCTATTCCTGTTGGGCAGACAGTAACACATTGAAAACAATCAATACAATCTCCATGGCCTAAAGCGTTGCGATCTTCGTTTTTTCTGAATTTTTTTCTTCCATTTTCTGCTTCTCCACGTTTATAATCGTAAGCGACGACAATAGATTTATTATCTAAAAGCACACTTTGTAAGCGGCCATAAGGACAAGCAATAATGCACACTTGTTCTCTGAACCAAGCAAAAACAAAATAGAATACACCTGTAAATATAAGAAGCGGAATAAGGGTTCCTGTATGCTCAAAAGGCCCTTCGGTAACATATTTTAAAAGCGCGTCACCACCAATTAAATAGGCTAAAAATACATTCGCGATTAAAAAAGAAATCACTAAAAATACAAACCATTTTAGCACGCGCTTTCTTATTTTCTCTGCATCCCATTTTTGGCGTTGCAAACGCATTTGTTTGTTTCTGTCTCCATCAATCCAATATTCAATACGTCTAAAGACCATTTCCATGAATATGGTCTGCGGACAAATCCAACCACAAAAAACACGACCAAAACCGACGGTAAATAGTGTAATGAAAATTACACCAATCAACATAGATAGAACAAATAGATAAAAATCTTGTGGCCAAAACGGAAAACTAAAAATATTAAAACGGCGCTCTAAAATATTAAATAACAGAAATTGATTGCCATTGATTTTAATAAATGGAGCAGCAAATAAAAAAGCTAATAAGACATAACTTACGAGTTTACGCTTTTCGTAAAGATAACCTGAAGGCTTTTTAGGAAATATCCATTTACGCTTGCCATCTTCATCGATAGTGCCAATAGAATCTCTAAAAATTTCATTTTCTGGCGTTTCCATTTTGGGATAGCTTTTTCTGTTTATTAATTATTTGAAGCCATGGTTTTTCCTTGTACTGGTATTAACTCAAGGTCTTCAGTTGTGTTTTTATTTTCGATTTCACCTTCAACTTTAGATGCTTTTATGGATTCATCCGCCCAAACATCGCCCTCGGCAGCTTTAGGTTCAGCCGGTGTTGTGCCTTGAAATTGCAGTACATAACTTGCAACTTGTGCCATCTCTAAAGGCTTTAGTTCAGCTTTCCACGACACCATTCCTTTTCCGTCTCGTCCTCCTTCAGAAATAGTTCTGAAGACATTTTTAATGCCCCCACCCAAAATCCAATTGGGGTCCGTTAGATTTGGGCCAATCCCACCGCCGCCATCAGCTTTATGACAAGCCACACAGTTAGATTCAAAAATCTTTTGACCTGATTTTAAATCGGAAGCGTCTGCTAAAAGTTCAACAGTATTGTAGTCCACCAAGCCTTTCGCTGTTTTCTTGTAGGCTTCAATGGCACGATTAGCTTCAGCGTATTCAATTTCATATTCTACAAATTGACCGTCTGCATTAAAAACGTGGTACCGAACCATATAAACCACGGCGAATAGTATGGATAGATAAAATGAATAAACCCACCATGGTGGTAAATTATTATCTAATTCTTTAATCCCATCATAATTATGATCGAGAATAATCTCACCTTCGTCTTCTATGGGTTTAGAGCCGAGAAGATTCTTGTATTTTTCCTGAACCCAGGTCAAAATTTTAAAGGGTTTGTTGGTGTTTGCATCGTAGCGGGCTTGAGCCGCTTCATCTAAACTTTGATAAAGAATATTAGCCATAGCGCTTACAATAGCCTCAATAGCAATTAATACTAATAATATTAATAATAAAAACAATAAGATGATAGGTTGCTCCATAAAGGCAGGCTGACCTCCCGAATCTACAAAGTATTCTACAAGTCCGGCAATAGCAAAAAAGAGTACGGGCACTCTTATGTGTGATGGGATTAAATTTCTCATGATATAGTCTCGTTTTGGTGGTCTAAAGGAATGTTACTAACTTCCTTTATATAATCCTTCTTAGCTGTAATTACCCAATAAAAGAGCACAACAAAAAAGATGAAGAATATAAGGAGTGATATCATGGGATATATTTCAATACCTGTAATCGTTTCTAAGTGGCCTTTTATAAATTTGAACATAATAACTTAGTTTTGTACGGTTTGGTCTATTAGATCTTTTACTTTGATATCGGTACCAAGACGCTGCAAGTAAGCAATCATAGCGACGATTTCTCTATTTCGCATTTCTACGAATTCTTCACCTGAAGCGGCTTTATCTGCTTCATAAGAGGCTACAAAATCGGGATCATTATATAAATTTTTCTCAATCTGAGTGCCCTGTTCTATCATAGACGTCTGTGCGTTTGTAATCTCTTCGTCTGAATAAGGAACTCCTAAAGAAACCATAGCTTCCATTTTCTTTTCAGTCATGGATTTATCTAGTTGAGCGCCTTCACCAACAATTAACCATTTGTAGGATGGCATAATAGAACCACTAGATGTACTTTGAGGATCGTACATATGATTAAAGTGCCAATTATCTGAATACTTTCCTCCAATACGATGTAAATCTGGGCCCGTACGTTTACTTCCCCATAGGAATGGGTGATCATAAACAAATTCTCCGGCTTTAGAATATTCCCCATAACGCTCTACCTCAGATCTAAATGGACGTATCATTTGAGAGTGGCAACCCACACAACCTTCTCTTATATAAAGGTCTCTACCTTCTAATTCTAACGGTGTATAAGGCTTAACACTACTTATTGTTGGAATGTTAGATTTTACAACAAGTGTTGGTATAATTTGAACAATACCACCAATTAAAATAGCGATAGTGGCATATATCGTTAAAAGCACTGGCTTACGCTCTAACCAAGTGTGCCAGCCTTCTCCTGAAACACGACCTTTAGATACGCGCTGTAGTGCTGGTGCTTCGGCTAATTCATCAGTTACCTTATGCTCAGATTTTACAACCGTCATAATAACATTATAGACTAAGACAAGCATACCGGTGAGATATAAGGTGCCACCAATGGCGCGCATCCAATACATTGGCATAATCTCAGTTACGGTTTCTAAGAAGTTACCATAAACTAAAGTACCATCTGGATTAAATTGTTTCCACATACTTGCCTGCGCGAAACCAGCAACATACATAGGTAAGGTATATAACAGAATACTTAAGGTGCCAATCCAGAAATGAGCATTGGCTAAGCCTATAGAGTATAGTTTGGTTTTAAATAATTTTGGAATGAGATAATAAATCATACCAAAGGCTAAGAAACCGTTCCATGCTAAAGCTCCAACATGGACGTGAGCAATAATCCAATCCGTATAGTGCGCAATGGCATTTACGTTCTTTAGAGCTAGCATTGGGCCTTCAAAAGTGGCCATACCGTAACCTGTAATGGCCACAACCATAAATTTTAAAACAGGATCTGTACGGACTTTATCCCACGCGCCACGTAAGGTTAATAAGCCGTTGATCATACCACCCCAAGATGGCATTAATAGCATAATTGAGAATGCAACACCTAAATGTTGTGCCCATTCTGGTAAAGCGGTGTACAGCAAGTGGTGAGGTCCTGCCCATATATATATAAAGATTAAAGACCAGAAGTGAACGATTGATAATCGGTAAGAATATATAGGTCTGTTCGCTGCTTTAGGAACAAAGTAATACATCAATCCTAAAAATGGCGTCGTTAAGAAGAATGCGACCGCATTGTGCCCATACCACCATTGGACTAAGGCATCTTGTACACCTGCATAAACGGAATAACTCTTCATGCCTGTGAAGCTGACAGGTAATGCTAAACTATTGAAAATATGAAGTACGGCGACCGTTACAAAGGTGGCTATATAAAACCAAATGGCGACATATAAATGACGCTGACGCCGTTTAAGGATTGTACCAATCATATTCACACCAAAGGCGACCCAAATTAAAGCGATAGCAATATCAAATGGCCATTCTAGTTCGGCATATTCTTTAGAAGTAGAATACCCTAATGGTAATGTAATTGCCGCTCCGACAATAATAAGCTGCCAACCCCAAAAATTGATCTTGCTCAAGAGATCACTCATCATTCTGGCTTTAAGCAAACGTTGCAGTGAGTAATAAACACCAGCAAAAATTGCATTACCGACAAAGGCAAAGATGACGGCATTGGTATGTAATGGTCTTAAACGACCAAAACTCAACCAAGAGATACCATCAGTCATGTTTGGGAATAAAAACATAAAGGCCAAAATTAGGCCTACAAGCATCCCAACGACTCCCCAAAAAATGGTAGCGTAGAGGAATTTTTTAACGATTTTATTATCGTAATAGAAGTGTTGCATTTCCATATTAAAAAAATTAGTCAGTTTTTGTATCGGTTGATGGTTTGGTTTGCTCTTTTACTATTTCGTCTTCAAAAAGCATGCGTACAGATGGTGTATAACTGTCATCATATTGACCAGACTTTACGGCCATTAAAAAAACAATAAAGAAAGCAACGCCAATAATGACACTTACGGTTAATAAAATATAAATAACACCCATACCTACTGAAGTTATAGCTCAAAAATACTATTGAACCTGTTTTTAAATTATGACTTTTATCATGTTGGATAAATTATTTTTTCTCCTTTAATTCCTATCCCTAATCCTTTCCGTAGGAAAGAGAACTGTTATATGTTTACCCCTATAAATTATATGGGCACCTTTTGCGGTCCTTCCCTTAAGGACGGATTTAGGATGGGACTTTCACGTTTCGACTCCTCCCTTTGGGTAGGCTGGGATGGGATTCTTCTCCCCAGAATTGTTGTAGCAAGTGTTGTAAAGACAACAATACTTATGGAACTCAACGGCATTAATATAGCAGCTACAACGGGTTCTAATTGACCTGTAACCGCAAAATATAAACCGATAACATTATAGATGAATGAAAGGACGAAGCTCCATTTAATAATTTTCACTGCGGATTTAGAAGCCCTTATGAATTGATATAGTTGGTCGAATTTTGAAGCATCTAAAATGGCATCACAGGCAGGTGAGAAGACATTGACATCTTCAGATATGGCAATACCGACATTGCTTTGTGCTAAGGCACCAGCATCATTTAACCCATCGCCAATCATTAAAATTTTTGCGCCTTTAGATTGATGGCGTTTTATGAATTCTAATTTATCTTCTGGTTTCTGATTAAAAATTAGTTTGGTTTTAGTAGGTAATAATTTTTTTAAGTTGTCGCGTTCACCTTCGTTATCACCTGAAAGAATCACTAAATCAAATTGGTGTTTTAATTGATTAAATAATTTTGAAACCCCTTTTCTATACCTATTATAAAACGTGAATTTTCCTTTATAAATATGATTACTGCTCACATGCACAGTCGTATTTAAAACGGAACCTTCTTCAACTTTACCAACAAAACTTGCAGAGCCTATTTTAAGATTGATAGCATCGTGCTTAGCTTCAATCCCTTTTCCAATATGTTCTTCAAAAGTGTCGAGAGTGATAATATTATGTTCTTCAAGAATGTTATATAAGGTTCTACTTAAAGGATGATTAGAACCCCGAAGCGAATTTTTGAGTACTACACTTTCTGTATCAGAAAGCACATGTCCATCATACTCAGCATAACTACTTTTATTCGATGTAAGGGTTCCTGTTTTATCGAAAATTACAGTATTGATTTGTGCTAATTGTTCAATTACACTTGCGTTTTTGACATAGAATTTTAACTTTCCAAAAATGCGTAGCATGTTTCCAAATGTAAAAGGCGCAGAGAGTGCAATCGCACACGGACAGGCAATAATTAGCACTGCTGTAAATACATTCATGGCTTTACTAGCATCAGTAAATAACCAAAATGTGGTGGCTATAAAAGCGATAGCCAATAGTGTAATAGTAAAATGCTTACTAATGGCATTTGTAAGAGTAGTAAAACCTTCTTCTTTATTTTTATTAAACACATCGTTACTCCATAACTGGGTGAGATAACTTTGTTCAACCGATTTTAAAGCTTCAAGTTCAATGACACCAGAAGTTTGTTTACCACCTGCAAATAACGTATCACCACATTGTTTCGAAACGGTTTGCGATTCGCCGGTCACAAAACTGTAATCTATCTTTGCGCTACCATTAATTAAAAGACCATCAATAGGAATTAATTCTTCATTCCGAATTAAAATTCGATCCCCTTTCTCTATATCATAAACCTGAATGGAATTTTCGTTGCCTTCGCGATCTATTTTAGTAACCGCAATTGGGAAATAGGATTTGTAATCCCTTTCAAAAGAAAGAAATTCATATGTTTTTTGTTGAAAGAACTTTCCAATTAATAAGAAAAATACGAGACCTGCTAAACTATCAAAAAAGCCTGAACCTAAATCGAATATGATTTCAATAGTACTTCTTATAAACAGTACGGAAATACCAAGTGCTATAGGGACATCAATATTTAATATTTTCGCTTTTAAACCTTTAACTGCCGAAATGAAATAGTCTTGCGCAGCATAAAATACCACAGGAAGTGAAAGCGCAAACATGAGCCAGCGAAATAGTGGTGTGTACTGTTCTAACCAAAATTCATTAACTTCAAAATACTCAGGAAAAGATAAAAACATAATGTTTCCAAATCCGAATCCTGCAACGCCTAGCTTATAGATTAAGGTTCTATTTATATCCTTTTTACCAGATTTAAAATCGTTTAAACTGATGTATGGCTCGTATCCGATTGCGCTTAATAATAATACCACTGCTTTTAAACTGGTATTGGCTGAATTGTAGGTAACCCGCACTGTTTTTTTACCAAAATTCACTTGTGAATCTGAGATGTTCGGATTCAATTTATTTAGATTTTCGAGAATCCAAATACAGGAGCTACAGTGAATATGCGGAATGTAAAGTGTGGTTATTTCTGTTATTTCACTTCTGAATTCTGTGAGTTTTTCAATAATATTTTCTTGGGATAAGAAGTCGTATTTCCCTTCGATTTCTTTTGGAATGGCTCCAGGAGAATTCTGTAAATCATAGTAGCAGGTTAAATCATTTTCGTTAAATATTTCGAAAACTGTTTTACAGCCATTACAACAAAACGATTTGTCTTGGAAGTTGATGATATTATTGCCACAATAATCACCACAATGAAAACAAGTGTTATCCATTTTAATTTGCTCATTTATACCTTTAGCAAAGGTCACATATCCTTAACTGGTTAAATATGACATATGTCATGTTAATTAGTATCTTTGGAATACTAGCTAAAAAACAATCAATATGAGTAAGTGTGATTCGTGTATTGTAAAAGAATTTAATTCCCTAAAATCATTAACTCGAGATGAGCTTATGCGCGTTTCGGCTTGCAAAACCGCAAAGACTTACAAGAAAGGACAGGTTATTTTTGAAGAAGGAGAAACCTTAAATGGTGTTTACTGCGTTAAAGATGGAGTTTGTAAACTCACTAAGCTCAGTGAGAATGGTAAGGACCAGGTTGTTAAGCTCGTGGTGAAAGGTGGTATGTTAGGTAAGCGTTCGCTAGTATCAGAACAAAAAACAAATCTAAGTGCTGTGGCTCTTAATGATATGGAAATGTGCTTTATTCCAAAGAGTGAAATCATGAATGATTTATCCAAGAATCCAAAATTTACTATGGATGTTTTAAGAGAAATGGCAGAGGATTTAAAAGAATCGGATGAGTCTTTAGTGACTATGGCTCAGAAGTCCGTAAAGGCTAGAATGGCTGAGATATTAATTTATGTCCATAAAAATTTCGGTATTGATTCTGAAGGCTATTTAAGTATCATTTTATCTCGTGAAGATTACGCTAGTATTGTTGGGACGGCTACAGAATCTGCTATTAGAATTCTCTCTCAATTTAAAAAAGAAGGACTTATTTCTGCTTCAGGAAAGCGAATAAAGATAGAAGATTATATAGGTCTTCAGCGAATAGAATAAAAAAACGCTCTAGACATCTAGAGCGTTTTTTTATTCATACTAAGTTTTATTAATCAATACCAAAAGTTTTAGTTTCCTTAAAAGGATCTGTTTTTACTTGTTTCATTTTTACTTGATAGTCTTTCCAGTCTTTATTGAAAAAGCTATTGGTTTCGCCTAAAATTATATTTAATGCGTCTTTGGCATGTTTGATAAGTGTTGTTTCTGTAGATGTTAATCCGGTTTGACTTCCATAAACATAACTAGAAGCGTTACCCAAACGTTGTAATGGTGTTACTTCAGGGTTTCTTGTAATGCCTTGGCGTTTGTCTACCTTGCCCAAATACTTGTCAACAAGACTGTCCATAGATTTTATAATCTCTTTTGAAGCTTTTATTTGATCTTTGTAAGCGTCCTTGTCTAGCTTAGAAAGATTGGTTTTATACGTTTCAGCAATTGTTTTACTTTCTATTAATTGTTTAACTGCATTTGCAGCCGTTTCTTGCATTTTCTCTAATTGTTTAGCTGCTAAATAAACTTCATCAATATTCTTTTGAGAAACATCTAACCTTGGGTCAGATTCAACCTTAATAGTTGTTTCAGATATTTGGTCTCCGTAATGTAGTATTGCTTTATAGATCCCAGGTTTTACTGAAACACCACCTGACTCTCTTGTTTGTTTTCTAATACGTCTTGAAGGTCTGCTTACTCCTGCTTCATCCATATACCATGTCCATTTTTGGATGCCGTTTTCTTTTGGAGCTTTTTGTTTTAGTGTTCTTATTAAACGGTCTCCATCGTATAATTTAAGTGTTAGAGAATCCCGTTTTACAGCATCTTTATCCTCAATAACTTTTTTATCGCTTATGTTTTTATCTCCTTTCTTACTGTCAGTTTTTATATCAGACTTTACTGCATCTTTCTTGTTAAATAAATAACTAAAACGAGCACCACCTCCACGATTTTCACCATGATACATAGCGTCTGCTCCGAAGCGACTTCCTGTTGGTTGTTGGTATGCTGCTTGATAACCAATTGGTGGTTCAAATAGTTTAATATTTGAAGTCATTACAGAAGCATTCTTAGCCATAGCTCTTAAGGGTCTAATATCGTCTAAAACCCAAGCTGAACGACCAAAAGTTCCAATAACTAAGTCGTGTTCCCTGGGATGAATTACTAAATCTTTAACTGACGTCGTTGGAAAACCTTCTGTCCATTTCGTCCATTTTTCACCAGCATTAATTGAAATATATAAGCCATCATCAGTACCTAAGAACATCAAATTGGGTTCTACTAAATCTTCTACAATAGCTAAAGTGTAACTTTGCACGTCGTTTTCGTCTACAATACGTTCCCAAGTTTTTCCATAGTTTTTGGTTCGGTAGGCATAAGGTGTATAATTAAAACGTCTGTAATCATTAGCAATTAAAAGCGCTTCTCCCTTATTTTTATTAGAGGCTTTTATTTGAGTGATCCAGCTACCTTCTGGTAAACTCTTTATTTTTGAAACATCTGTCCAAGTATCTCCTCCGTCTTTTGTGTAATGTATGCGGCCATCATCTGTACCAGCCCAAAGCATATCTTTTTCTATTGGAGATGGTTCTATCACTAAAATAGTAGTATGATTTTCTGCTCCAGTAGCATCCATACTAAGTCCACCACTTTCAGATTGTTTTTGCTTTTCTGGATTGTTAGTAGATAAGTCTGGAGAAATAACGGTCCATGTTTCGCCTTTATCAGTTGATTTGTGAACAAACTGACTTCCGAAATAAAGCGTGCTATTACTAAAAGGGTCTATGTTTATAGCCGAATTCCAATTAAAACGTAGTCGAACATCAGGATTAGGATGTGTTGGTTTCACACCATAATTATTACCTGTTTGCCAGTCGTATCTGCTTACGTAGCCTTGTTGGCTCATAGACCATCCGTAGCGCGAGTCATCTCTATCTGGTACAACATCAAAACCATCACCGAAACTAATTTCTTGCCAGTAACTATTTCTGATGCCTTGAGCACGCCATACATAAGCTGGTCCTCTCCAGGATCCGTTATCTTGCATACCTCCATAAACGTTATATGGATATTCATTATCTACATTAATATGATAAAACTGAGCAACGGGTAAATTACCAATAAAGCGCCATGTTTTTCCACCGTCTTTAGTAATGTTCATGCCGCCATCATTCCCATCAATCATAAAATCACCATTATTTGGGTGAATCCACCAGGCGTGGTGATCTGGATGCACACCATTATTCGCACCATAAGCAGGCATCAATTGTGTGAAATTTTTTCCTCCGTCTTCTGATACGTTTACATAAGTAAAAACAGAATACACACGATTTTCATTTTTTGGATCGACATAAATTTCAGAATAATAAAATGGTCTATTTCCAATATCACTTTTGTCATTAATCATTTTCCA
>NZ_DEXW01000046.1:110814-150475 GCF_002364335.1 Winogradskyella sp. UBA3174
GGATCACGTTTGTGTTCCCATAGCGCAGCAATTAATTTGTTTGGATTTGTTGGATCCATAATTAAATCTGCAACACCGGTTTTATTATTAGCAAATAAGATATTTTTCCATGTTTTTCCGCCATCAGTTGTTTTAAAAACACCTCGTTCTGGATGTTCGCCCCATGGTGAGCCAATAGCACCAACATAAACCACATCTGGATTTGTTGGATCGACGATGATTCTATGTATATGTCTTGTTTTTTCAAGACCCATAGCCATCCATGTTTTGCCGCCATCAAGAGATTTGTAAACACCATAACCACCATTCAGGGAGTTACGAGGGTTTCCTTCACCTGTACCAACCCAAATGACACTTGGATTAGATTGTTGAATTTCAACGGCTCCGATAGAAGCCGTTAACTCCTTTTCAAAAATAGGTGCCCATTTTATGCCTCCAGAAGTAGATTTCCATAAGCCTCCAGAAGCTGTACCAACATACATCACATCCGGACTGTTAGTAACCACATCAATAGCCGTAACACGACCAGACATGCCACCAGGACCAATATTTCGTGGTGTCATATTTTTGACGAGGTCCATTGAAAATTCTTGTGCAGAAATTAGTGTTATGCAGAACAGCATAATAATTAAGAGAAAACGTTTCATGTTGTAAAGGTTAGTTAAGTAATGCTTAAAATTAAGGAAAAGAATTGATAGAATTCTTAACGTATTGTTAAGTTGTTTTAATCCTTGTTTTTTCATTCTAAAAAGTATTATTTTTACATAGCTATGAAAGAAAAACCCAATAAATCAGGTTTTGTATTTAAAACCTACGAAGCACTAAACCAATCTCCATTCGAAAAGCTTTTTGAGATTTTTAAAGAGCTAATTACGCATACATCTGGTGACTTTGATGAAGCTATTGATTGGATGCGTCAACTAGATAAGGAATATAAGTTAACCACACCAGAATATACCATTGATGATTTTATTGAAGACCTAAAAACTAAAGGTTATATCAGAGAGGAAATTGATGCTAATGGAGACGGAGAAGGTGCAAGTGGTATGGCAATTACCGCAAAAACAGAACGCGCTATTCGTCAGCAAGCTTTAGATAATATTTTTGGAAAGATTAAGCGAAGTGGTTCTGGTAACCATAAAAGTAAAGGTGTTGGTCTTGGCGATGAACATACGGGAGATTTTAGAGCCTATCAATTTGGTGATAGTTTAGACAAAGTCTCTATGACTGAAAGTATTAGAAATGCTCAAATTAACAACGGTATTGGTGATTTTAGTCTAACCGAAGATGATTTGGTTGTAGAAGAAACGCTTCACAAAAGCCAAATGAGTACGGTACTTATGATAGATATAAGTCATAGTATGATATTGTACGGTGAAGATCGTATTACGCCAGCAAAAAAAGTAGCTATGGCTCTGGCAGAATTAATCACAACGCGTTATCCAAAAGATACTTTAGAAATTTTAGTTTTTGGTAATGATGCGTGGCCAATTAAAATAAAAGAGTTGCCTTACTTAAAAGTAGGTCCTTACCATACCAATACGGTTGCTGGATTGCAATTAGCCATGGATATGTTGCGCAGAAAGCGAAATACGAATAAACAGATTTTTATGATTACAGATGGTAAACCAAGTTGCTTGCGTATGCCAGATGGCCAGTATTATAAAAACAGTAATGGTTTAGATCCATTTATTACCAATAAGTGTTATGCGATGGCACAGCAAGCAAGACGCTTACATATTCCTATTACAACGTTTATGATTGCTGAAGATCCGTACCTAATGCAATTTATTAGAGAGTTTACCCAAGCTAATAGAGGTAAAGCGTTTTATACAGGTTTGAAAGGACTTGGTGAAATGATATTTGAAGATTACGAAAACAATAGAAAAAAAAGAATTAAAGGATAAAGATGAAAGTTGAGACTATTAAAACATTAGGAGAATTAAAAAAAGTAGGTTATCAATCAAAATCTATAAAAGATGAATTGAGAGATAATTTAATTGAAAATATTAAAAATAAAGTAAATACGTTTGAAGGGATTCATGGTTATGAAAACACAGTTATCCCTGAATTGGAACGTGCTATATTATCACGACATAATATTAATTTATTAGGTTTAAGAGGACAAGCCAAAACACGTTTAGCGCGTATGATGGTTAATTTGTTAGATGAATATATCCCAGTTGTTGAAGGTTCTGAAATTAATGATGATCCATTAGCACCAATCTCAAGGTTTGCTTTAGAATTAGTAGCTGAGAAAGGTGATGCTACACCAATTACATGGTTGTATCGTAATGATCGTTTTGCTGAAAAATTAGCAACTCCAGATGTAACTGTAGCTGACATTATTGGTGATGTAGATCCTATAAAAGCTGCAAATTTAAAATTAAGTTATGCCGATGATCGCGTCATTCATTATGGTATGATACCTCGTGCAAACCGTTGCATATTTGTAATTAACGAGTTACCAGATTTACAAGCACGTATTCAAGTTGCTTTGTTCAATATCTTACAAGAAGGGGATATTCAAATTAGAGGTTTTAAATTGAGACTAGCTTTAGATATGCAATTTGTATTTACTGCAAACCCTGAAGATTACACAAACAGAGGAAGTATCGTAACTCCTTTAAAAGATAGAATTGGTTCACAGATACTTACCCATTATCCGGATTCTGTAGAAACTGCAAGAACCATAACGTCTCAAGAAGCCAAGTTAGATGAGCGACAAGCAGATTCAATTTATGTACCAGAATTAGCGAAAGATTTGTTAGAGCAAATAAGTTTTGAAGCTAGAGAAAGTGAATATGTAGATGTAAAGAGTGGTGTAAGTGCACGTATGAGTATTACAGCATTTCAAAATCTTTTAAGTACAGCAGAACGACGCGCTTTAATTTCTGGTGATAAAAATACAGCAGTACGTTTATCTGATTTTGTTGGAGTAATACCTGCAATTACAGGAAAAGTAGAGTTGGTTTACGAAGGAGAACAAGAGGGAGCAGATTTTGTAGCGAATGCATTAATGGAAGCCGCTGTTAAAACCTTATTCCCTAATTATTTTCCTAAAGTAGAAAAGTTAGAAAAGCAAGGAGACGAGACACCTTATGACGATTTAATCTCATGGTTTTTTAATGGTGATGGCTTTGAGTTATTAGATGAATTTGATGATGCGTCCTACAAGGCTAAATTAGATGAGGTTACTCCTTTAGATGCTTTAATTGCAGATTACCAGCCAGAAATTGATCCAAGAGATGTTTATTTTGAAAAGGAATTTATTCTTTGGGGACTTACTCAATTTAAAAAACTAAGTAAATATCGTTATTCTGAAGGGTTACAGTTTCAAGATCCTTATGGTAGTTATATTAGTGGGTTGTAGGTAAAGTGAACTACCCTTGCTCAATAATTTAATGACCTGTTTGGTTTTGAAAACCTCACAGGTCATTTTTAATTCCTATTCGTTAGACTTACAGCTCTATAGCCTTCTATATATTGCGCTTATTCTTTTTTATCTGTTTTGGTTTTTTCCACAGCCAAAACCCACTTAAAGAAAGAAATAATAGACCAAATGAGACGAGTGTTGAGTAGAACAACTTTGTTGCGTTTCCATTAGAATCAAATAAATAATCAACTATAGAACCGTCGTGAATCATTTCAATGACATCAGCGGTTCTTGTTTTTTGTGATACTATTTTTCCTGTGTAGCAGTCAATTTGTAATTCGGTGAAGTGTTCTTCAAATTGCACCTTGGCGATTCCTTTTTGTGGTCTATAATCAATTCTATTGATTTCTGTTGAAAGATTTAAGCTATCGATATAACGGATTGCATTTCTTTGAATTTTATCTAAAGAAAGAAGTGCTCTTCCTTCGGAATCAATGGTGGTAGTAGAAGGCTTTAATTGTAATTCGTCTTTCCAGGCCAGTAATAGTCCTGTGATGCTCATAATAGCAAAGAATAGTAACAATGGAATTGCCACGAACCTATGTGCTTTACGATACCAACGTGAGGATTTAGCTAAAGATTGATTCTCTCTTTTCAAAGTATGAATTAATCTGCGAATCTAAAGAATTTACCGAGGAGATTATCTTAAGAAGAAGTTAATGCCGTTGACCTAAGCTTAATTTGAAAAGTAGTAGTTACCAAGTATCACGACTTTTAATATTAGCATCGCAGAGTTTAATAATCTCTGCGATTCTTTTTTGCTGAGTTACTTCGCGTTTAGCACTTTGAAGCCAAGATAAATAGCTCTTTCTATAGCCTCTAGAAAAGTTTTGATAGTTCGCGTAAGCCTTATGGTTTTTGTCAAAAGCAATTTGTAATTTTTTTGGAATTATACCTTTCTCAACAGCATCCATTTCGGTCCACTTTCCGTTTTCTTTGGCAATTTCAATCAATTTATAACCTTGGTCTTGCATTAAACCATTTGCAATGAGTTCTACAACATGCTTTTTGTTTACTGCACTCCAAACGCCATTATGATTTCTAGGACAGAAGTATTGCTTCCGTTTACCATTGCCCAAACTTTTCACGGTAGAATCAATCCAACCAAAACAGAGGGCTACTCTAACGGCTTCCTCCCATCGCATTGTTGAGATGCCCATTTCAAGTTTATAGAAAATAAGATATACGGCTTTATGCTGATCGTGATTGTTTAACAACCAGTCATAGAAGTCGGTATCGCGTTCAAAATGAAATTCAGGAATTTGCATTCGGTTAAATTTGTTTTGTGCTTAAATTATTAAATAGTTATAAACTTTCAAACAGTAGAATTAAACATATGATTATTCCACTGAAAATGTACTAGTCTGGTATAACGGAATACCAGAATCTGAAATCCCTTCAATTTCAATAATATAATCACCTTTTATATCGCAAGTAAAAAATGAAATTTCTTGAGTCTGGTTTTGCCTGGTTATTCTAATTTTAGGTTCCCAATGAAGTGTTGTCCGTATATCGGTTTTTGTGTTTTGGTTAGTTTCGCTACTATATTTTGGAGAATAGAATTCCATGGCAGTATAAAATCCTTGTGCTGAATAATTTATGACACCTGGTTTTCTTTTAGCCCTTCTTGAAGATGTAGAACTTCCTCTTCTCGTGTAAATAACAATAACACCATCTTTAGAATTTGAATATATTGCGGCATTAGCTCCTTTATACAAGTCTATAAAGGAAATTTGATTAGCATTTATTTCTGCTAAATAATCTAGCGTAACAGCTACGTCATCAAGAAATATGAGTGGATTTGATCCGCTTCCTCTAATAGAAATTCTCCTTGGTCTGCCACCCATAAATGAGACTCCCGGCAAACGGGCCAATAAACTAATAACCGTTTGCTTGCTTAAAGATTCGTCGGATTCTATATCTAATCTATAACTAGGATCATCAAATTTTGATATGTCTTCCATTTCGGCTTTTCTCTCAGACTTTTTGTTTCCTATAATTAGGACTTCATCTAATTTTTGACTTGACTGGTTGTATTGAAAATTAATAGCGCTACCATATTCAGACACTTTTAAAATATCTGAATTTTGATTTTCATTATTTATATGATTATTTCTTGCCACTTTAGGCGAAGGTGCAGCCTCATCTAAAAAAATTAAGACTTCTCTTGCTTTTTCTGATGTGATATCGGTTAATCTTGATTGAATTATAGTTTGTATTGAATCATAAAACACAAAAGGGCCAAAGCTAAATTTTCCTACTGCATTAGACTTCTTAACAGGTCTTTCGACTATTTGATCTCCGTAAAAAGTTAAGGTTGTAAATGCAGGCGTTGCCGAATTTGGTGGTTTTAGCAATTTAGTAGTGCCAGAAATTGTAATACCTTTTTCAATAGGAAATGTATTTATATCATTTTTACCATATAACAAATTTTGCCAAGTAAAACGTCGCCACCCATTGGTCATCATCACAAGATCTAACAGGTATCTACTTTTATAATCCGCGTTGACTGAAAAAAAATAACTTGGATCTCCAATATCTCCTCTTAAATCTGAATTGAGCAATAACCACATTTTAATGTTTTTTGAACGGTTATTATGTGGAATCGCATTTATATCTCGCACACTCATCGATAAATAACTTGGAAGGTTGGATCCCTTCGCGTCTTCTGTAGTTAATTTCAGTGATATTTTCTCTTTGGCACCCAAAAGATTCTTGTCTTTTTCAATCTTAATAGTTGCCTTGTTGTTTGGGTTTTCAATAAAAACTAAACGTTCGCAAACTGGCTTGCCTTCATAATTAAACAAGGTTAAATGTGCTACACCATCTTGCAGAGCATCGGTTGCTAACCTAAGAAAATAATTAGTTTTAGTTTCCGTTTCTAATTTATCAAATAGTATCTCGCCACGCTGGTGTAGCATTAAATAAGATCCTGCAAGACCTTGTTCTGTCGTAGATTTGACTTCTACTAATAAATGGTTGTCCTTATTATTGATATTTAAACCATATCCAAATGCCAATGCTTCAGGTAACTGATATTTATACTCAGAACCATTGAGGTCTAAGTTTGCATAATAGGTTTTATTTGGTTGTGGTGTTATATTAAAAACCCCTAGACCATAATCTAATGTGGAAAATTCTGAAATAATAGTGCCATCATTATCTGTTATATGTCCTGAGAGGGGTATTTTACTATAACTCTCATTTTTAATTTTAATAGCAACTTTACAGGTTACATTTTCTATCAAATAACCACCTTCGGGATAAAAATTTAAATCTGGTTTCTCTAAAATTATAGACGCTTCGAATGCTTCTATAATTTTTATACTATCGAGAGTTTCTTTTGTGTTTTGTGACCAAATATCTATTACCTTTTCAAAAAAGTAATCGGAGTCGGCATTTCTCATATAATTAGTATATGCTCGTATTACATATTTGCCTTTTTTCCAATCTTTTCCAATTTTAAAATCACCTTGGACACTTACATCATTAATATATAATTTTCTCTTACTAACAATGCTGTCTTGATCATTAATAAGTTCTGCATACAGCACTGCACTTTTAGTGCTTTTTAAATGCGTTATGCCGTTTACCAAATAAGCGGTAAACCAAATACTATCATTAGTTGCGTAATGGGATTTATCAGTTTGTATATAAACTTTTTCAGGCCATTCAACTTTACTGTAATTTTGCAGTTTATCTTTAATCAAGTCTGAGACGTTATTGGTTTTTAAAACAATAAACGAGCTAAAAATTAAAACTAAAGCGCAGTATATAAAGCCTTTTTTCATCAAAGATTATTTATATCAAATCCACCATCATATTTTATGTATTTCAACATAAAAGTCGCGATCCACTTTTAATTCGGTTCCAGTAAAAGGCATCGTTTGCCATTTCGCTTTTGGGTAAATCCATTGCGTTTTGTCTCCAATTTCGATTTGAATTGGCATGTCAAATCCTTCTACAATACTTATGTAATGGTATTGAAGTTCTCCATCTTCTATTTTAAATTCAAACGTAGGAATCCGAACATCACGTAAATACTGATTAAAAAATGCTGTTAAATCAATATTTGATTCTTTACTTATATAATCTTCAATTTGTTTTGTGGTTACTGTTTTATGATAAAATTCTGAATTTAGACCTCGCAGTATTTGTCTCCATTTTTCATCATCTTCTAAAAGTTGTCTTATCGTATGCAGCATATTTGCTCCTTTATAATAGATATCGCTAGAGCCTTCATTATTTACATTGTATACACCAATTAGAGGTTTGTCATTTTGAATGTTAGCGCGTGTACCAATCACATAGTCTGCTGCCGCTTCTTTACCATAGTAATAGTCTAAGAATAGATTTTCTGAATAGGCTGTGAAACCTTCGTGAATCCACATATCTGCAATATCTTTATTTGTAATATTGTTGGCAAACCACTCATGACCAGCTTCATGGATAATGATAAAATCGAATTTTAAGCCCCAACCAGTTCGTGATAAATCTTTGCCTAAATAGCCTTTCATATATTTATTTCCATAAGTGACAGAACTCTGATGTTCCATACCTAAATAAGGCACTTCAACCAGTTTAAAACTATCTTCATAAAAAGGATACGGACCAAACCAATGCTCAAAAGCTTTCATCATTTTTGGAGCATCTTTAAAGTGTTCTTTTGCTTTTTCAAGATTATCAGTAAGCACCCAATAATCCATATCTAATGGACCTTTTTCACCATCAAAGACTTCAGAGAAATTAACATAATCGCCTATGTTTACATTAACACCATAATTATTAATTGGATTATTTATAAACCAATGTGAGGTCACTGTCTTATTAGAGTTTTCTACGAGTTGTCTTAAGCGACCATTAGAAACATTCATTAAGCCTTTTGGGTTGGTGATGCTAATTAGCATACTATCTACTTCATCGTACATGTGGTCTTTATTTGGCCACCAAACACTTGCACCTAGACCTTGGCAAGATGTCGCAATAAAATGTTTGTCGTTGTTGTCTTTTTTCCAAGAAAAACCGCCATCCCAAGGTGCGCTTTTAGCTTCTCTTGGGTTTCCGTTATAATATACTTCAATAGAATTTATATCTCCTATGATTTGATTTTCAGTAAGCGTAACAAAATGTGCATTGCCATTATGAGTTACGTTTAACTCTTTTCCTGCTTGAAGCACTTTAGTAATTACCATTGGCTCTTGCAAGTCAATTTGCATAACTTGATTTTTCTCTAAAACTTTATAGTGAATCGTGTTTTTCCCTGAAATGAATTTAGTTTCAGGTTTTACTTCAATATCTAAGTGGTAATAGGTTAAATCCCACCAAGAGCGCTCTGGTGTTATACTTCCTCTTAATGTATCTTGATTGTTAAAGTTGTTTTTTTCGGATAGTAAACCTTGACCATTACAAATAAAGACTGTAAAAAGCACAAAACATAAGACTGAAATGTTTCTCATTTTTATATATTATCTAATAATTTTATTTGGAAAAACAACCATACTCTCATGTCCATTTTCACCAACTGCTGCTATGCCAAAGAAAGAGTTATCAATAACGATACCATCTAGAGTAAATTCTGTAACATCGCCAACAAAACGACTCTGATCCCAAGTAGGAGATGTTGTGTCTCTCCAATAAATTTTATAACCTTTTGCGCCTTCTACTTTATTCCATTGTAATTTGGCTGAAGCTTCAACAATGCCGCCAATACCAACATCTTTTGGAGAAGGAGGAGCAGAAGCTAAACTTGCCATAGTTATTGCATTTACGGCTGTTAATTTTTTACAATAAGGGAAGTTAACATGCTCAAAGGTATCACCATAATTAATACCATTTTCAGTTCTAATGTCTTGGTGTTGTTGTGTGTAGTTTTCGTGTGCCTCCATTATTCTAATTCCAGCAAAGCCTACATCATTAAAAGGTCTGTGATGTCCTCCGCGCCCAAAACGGTCTAAACGATAGACCATCATCGGGTTCATTTCTGGCATATAAGTTTTAGTAGTTTTATGAATATAACGTGCTAATTGACGAGATGTCCCATCAACTTCACCACCATAAAAACGACGTCCTCTTGCTTGTCTTGCTAATTTTACAGGATCAGTTTCATCTGTGGTTATAGCTTCTGAAAAAATGCGGAACGTACGATTATCGATTACGCCATCTACTCCAGAGATATTTCCAATCATGTCATTATTTAAAACACCTATAATTTCCCATTTATTTTCTTTGGCATATTTTGCTAAACCTTGTCCACCAAATAAGCCTTGCTCTTCGCCAGAAAGACCGACGTAAATAATACTACTTTCAAACTTATATTTAGATAAGACACGAGCTGCTTCAATAGCAGCTGCCATACCTGTGGCATTATCATTTGCACCTGGTGAATCTGACGTGAAATCTGCTGGGTCTGATACGCGAGAATCAATATCGCCACTCATAATAATATAACGGTTTGGGTATTTAGTACCGCGTTGTATGGCAACCACATTAACCACCATAACATCTTTGACGATACGTTGGTTTCTTCCTTTTTCAACTAAGTCTTTCTGATAAAAAACGTCTAGACAATCTTTACAATCTTTAGATATATTATCGAATTGTGATTTTATCCAACGTCTTGCAGCACCAATACCACGAGTTTTAGAAAGCGTGTCACTTAAGGTATGTCTGGTACCAAAATCAGCTAATTTTTTTACATCATTACGTAAACGTTCTTCTGAAACAGCATCAACGATATCATATATTTTTTGATGTGTTTGTGCAGATATAGTTAACGAAAATAATGCGCTAAAAATTAAAAGATAGTTTCGCATAATAAGTTTTAGGTAAATTTAAGTAATAGTTCTCTAACCTGTTCAGAATTTTTAATCTGATATTTGGCTTTGGTTCTCGTATATCCAATTTTTATGGTAAACGCATTATGTGGCGCAGCCTCGAACATATATTCATCGGTCCAATCGTCTCCCATTATTAGAATGAAATCGTAATCTTTCTGCATAAAAAGTTGATTGGCAGCGCGTCCTTTATTAACGTTGCTACTTTTTATCTCAATGACCTTATTTCCTTTTAATACTGATAGTTCATTATTTGAGATCATACTTGTTAAAACGGTATTAAGCTCCATTGTTCTAATTTGTGCCAGTTCAGGATCTGCAGTTCTGTAATGCCAAGCTAAGGAGTATTCTTTGGTCTCAATAAATGTTCCTGGTGTACGATCTACAAAAGTTTCTAAGATAGGTTTGATATTTGCCATCCATTCGGTTTTTACAATCTCTAGCGGTGACCATTCTTTATTTTCACGTTGCCAAACTCCGTGATCCGTTATTAAATCGTAAGGTTTATCTCCAAACCATTTTTCAAATGTTGCTTTATCTCGGCCACTTATAAGACATAAATCTGTTTTTGGATGGGCTTCGAAAGCATCTAAAATTTTGAACAGTTCACTATCTGGTTTTGCGTCTTGCGGATTATCTTTGAAACCCACTAAAGTGCCATCATAATCTAATAAAATGAGGGATTTTTTTCCTTGTTTAAATTGACTTAGTATAGCTTCTTCACTAATTGAAGTCAATTTTTTAGACACAACAATTTCCTGCATTTGGTTTGTAGCATCTAAAGAAGAAAAGAATTCTTTAGCCCATTTTTCAACATCATAACGCTTTAAACGTTTTTGAAGAATTTTCATTCTGTTTTGTTGTTCTTCTAAAGGCATTGTTAGTGCTTTGTATATTGCAGACGCAAAATCGTCGAAACTATTAGGGTTTATTAATAATGCTTCATTCATTTCTTTTGCAGCACCAGCCATTTCACTTAATATAAGAACACCATCTTGTTTTGTGCGTGTAGCAACATATTCTTTAGCGACCAAATTCATACCATCTCTTACAGGTGTAATTAATGCAATATCTGAAGACGTATATAAGTCAATTAAATTTTCAAAAGGTAGTGATCTGTAAAAGTACCAAATCGGAGTCCAACTTACTGTTGAAAATTCTCCATTGATACGACCAACCAATTCATCTGTTTCACGCTTTAAACGTTGGTATTGTGGCACATCAGATCTTGAAGGTACAGCCAGCATTACTAACCTTATTTTTTCTTTATACTCAGGATGTTTATTTAAAAAATATTCAAAAGCTCTTAGTCGATTTGGAATACCTTTGGTATAATCCATTCGGTCGATTGAGAGAATAAATTTTTGGTCTTCACCTTCATTTAAATGAGAATCGAGGCGTTTTTGAAGCTCTGATTTTGCTTTATCTGGATTATTGTGATCTAATGCGGCTTCATGAAACTTTCCGTAGTCAATACCCATAGGAAACGAATCTACTTTTATAATTCTATCGTAATATGAAATTTCATTAAAGTTAACGTCAAGTCGCATAATACGCTTTACGGAACTTAAGAAATGACGCTCATAATCGTATGTATGAAAGCCTAATAAATCTGCTCCTAACATCCCTGTTAATACTTCTTTACGCCAAGGAAAAGTTCTAAAAATTTCATAAGAAGGAAAGGGGATATGTAAGAAGAAACCAATAGTAATATCTGGTCGTTTTTCTTTGATTAACTGAGGTAATAATAGAAGCTGGTAGTCATGAACCCAAACAGTGTCTCCGTCTTCAACAGTATCTAGAACTACTTCGGCAAATTTTTGATTTACACGCTTGTAAGCCTCCCAATGCTCTGTTTCAAATTCAGTGTATTCTAAGAAATAATGGAATAGTGGCCAAAGTGTGCGGTTACTGAAACCAAGATAATAATCTGTTACATCAGCTTCTGTTAAATTAACTGAACGGCATTTTGTTTCTTCAATTTTAATATCAACTTTTCTTTTTAAGTCACTGTCTAATTCTTCATCTGTAATGCCAGACCATCCAATCCAAACTCCACTTCCTTCTGAATGCACAGATTTCATGCCTGTCGCAAGACCACCAACGCTGGGTGTTATATTTAATTCGTTGTTTTCTATAGATATTTGAAGAGGTAACCTATTTGATACTATTATTGTTTTATTAACGCTCATAGTTTTGAAATGCTGTTGATATTTTGTTAATTTAAAAAAAAATCAGTCCATAGCCTTATGAATAAAGAAGATTTAACGAATAATTTACATTACGGAATAGTTGGAAATTGCAGAAGTGCAGCTTTAATTTCTAAAATAGGTTCTATTGATTGGTGTTGTCTTCCAAAATTTGATGCACCTTCTGTTTTTGCTAAACTTTTAGATGACAAAATTGGTGGAAGCTTTGGATTTGATGTTGATGAAAGTTACTCTATAAAACAGGCTTATATAGATAATACAGCGATTTTAGTAACATCTTTTAGTAACGGACTCGATGCTTTTGAGGTGCATGACTTTATGCCTAGATATAAAAAGAATAGCGAAGTTTATCATTCGCCTCCCGAAGTTATTCGATACATAAAATATATTTCTGGTAAGCCTTCTTTTAAGGTTATTTACGATCCTAAATTAGAATATGCAAAAGGAAAGACAACAACGTATGTTAAAACTGATTTTATCGTTAGTCTTAACGATGAAGAAACGTACGATACGCTTTTTCTATACACGGATTTAGATAAAGAAGCCGTTTTAAAAGGATCGCTTATCGAACTAACTGAAGATGCTTTTGCGATGTTTGGATATAATGAAAAATTATTTGTACCAAATTTGAAGTCGACTTATCTAGAATATCAGCGCACTAAGGTCTACTGGCTAGATTGGATGGAGCGCACACCAGAATATAAGCGTTACAATGACTATATAGCCAGAAGTGCCATGACTTTAAAATTATTAAGTTACGATAAAACAGGTGCTGTTTTGGCAGCAGCAACAACGTCATTACCAGAAACCATTGGTGAAGTAAGAAATTGGGATTATCGTTTTTGTTGGATTAGAGACGCCTCAATGGTTATTAAAGTGATGTCACAATTAGGACATAAAAATATTGCTAGACGTTATTTGAGTTTTATTATTGATTTAATACCTGATAAGGGTGAAGAACTTCAAATTATGTATGGTATTAATAAAGAAAAGAAATTAACAGAAGAATCTCTCGATCACTTGTCTGGCTATTTGGGTTCTAAACCAGTCCGTGTTGGTAATGCAGCTTACAAGCAAAAACAGAATGATATATATGGCATCCTAATGGATGTGATACATCAACTCATGGTTAACTTTAGTCAAGATATCGAAAATGGGGAAGAACTATGGACAATCACTAAGGGAATCGTTTGGGTAGTTAGTAAACATTGGGAAGAACCAGATAAAGGAATTTGGGAATTTAGAGGAGAAGACCGTCATTTTACCTTTTCTAAAGTATTATGTTGGACAGCCATAGACAAAGCTATTAAAGTAGCTAAGTTATTGGGTAAAACCTCAAAAATGGCAAAATGGCAATTGCTTGAAGAAGAAATAAGAGAAGATATATTGACCAATGCTTGGAACGATAAGGTTAAAGCTTTTACGCAATCCTATGGTTCTGAGGAATTAGATGCATCAGTTTTGTTAATGGAATCCTATGGTTTTATTGAGGCAAAACATCCAAAATATGTGAGCACGGTAAATGCTATTGAGCGCGATCTATGTAATGATGGTTTATTGTATCGCTATAAGAATAAAGATGACTTTGGTTTACCATCATCATCATTTACTATTTGTACGTTCTGGTTTATTAATAGTTTATACAAAATAGGAGAGTGGCAAAAAGCTACAAAATTGTTTGATCAACTCTTAACTTACAGTAACCATTTAGGCTTGTTTAGCGAGGATATTGATTTTAAAACAAAACGTTTGCTTGGTAATTTTCCTCAGGCTTATTCACACTTAGCATTAATTGAAACTGCCATAAATTTATCTAATATAACTGAAGAAGAAAAGCTTAAAGAGACTATTGGTTTAGTTAATTAGTGAGTAATAAAGTGCCAAAAATATTAGCATCTATCCAGCCTTTATTTTTATCATCTCCTAAAACTGCTATTGAACCTATAAAATTTTCGCGAGTTTTACTGTTGTCGTTATCGCAATAGGCAAGGGCAAAACCAATATTTTTATTGGCTGTTAGAGTTATAGGTGAATTATTACTGTCATCATCATTATAAGTGTCGTCAAAGAGTGATATTTTAACTTCCCAAATAGATGTGTTGCCAGTCGTTTTTCGCTTAGATTCTATGTGAGAGTTGTAAATTTTTCCTTTTCTTTCTGTAGACATATCTACCACATTTCCGTCTAAAGCGATATGGTAGGCAAAAGCATTATGACTAAATTGATGATTGCCACCACTATTATCTTCATCTATAAAAATTTCTAAACAATCATCGTCCCACCATGCTGTAAGTGGTTCTTCATTATTATCTGTGAGTACATCGTCTATTATTTCAGCTAATAAATACAAAGCATCTTTTGTCCAAGTTAATTTATAACGTCCTTTAAAATCTTCTGAAGAATAATTCTCTCCCAACCATAATTGATCTAATTGATGCCATTGGGAATTTTTCCAAATCGATTCATTTGCAATACCGTCTATTATAGGATTTACTTTTGTTTCTTTTACAGTAATAAGTTGTTTTACAGGTTTAACTGATTGTGAAGCTTTTTTATAGTTAAATTTTACAGTTTTAGTTTTCCCTTCTTCTTTAATATCAACATAGATATTCATTTCGTTTTTAGATAGCTTTTCAAAAGTCATAACTTCAAAAACTACTTTATTTTCTGTTATTTCTTTAAGTGGAAAATCGACAGTCTCATCTTTAGTTTCCCAACCTTTTAAATTAGGTCCAAAATGTTTGAGTTGCAGAATTAAAGTATTTTCAACTTCTCTGATGATTTCAATTTCATAAAACGTCACTTTACCGTCATTGATTAGTTTAAAAGATGCCATCATAGAACCACCTGAAGGTTCACTCCAAATTTCTTCAGTTTGCCCACCAAAAGCTTCTCCATACCATGTCCCAGCAATCCAAGCTATGTTTTCAAGCTTAGGTTCAAGCTGTTTTTCTTGTGAAATTGAGATAAATGGTATTATG
Organism: Winogradskyella sp. UBA3174; assembly: GCF_002364335.1. Classification (GTDB taxonomy): domain Bacteria; phylum Bacteroidota; class Bacteroidia; order Flavobacteriales; family Flavobacteriaceae; genus Winogradskyella. Next base: position 126,275 of record NZ_DEXW01000046.1, read on the forward strand.
AACAAAAAAACAAAGAGATATTTCATCTTATAAATTGATTAATAATTATCTTTCGTCAAGATACTATAAAGTTTAAACATGAACAATTTCAGTAGGTTACTCGTTTTATTATTAATTACAGCTTTTGGCTGTTCTGACGCAAAAAGTGTTGTAGATAGAATTAACCCTGAAACATTTTGGGGAGAAAACCCTTGGCCAGATATTAGAAAGGAACGTATTAATAAATTACTACCAAAAGCACTTAAAGCAGCCAATGTAGATTCTTGGTTGGTAGTATGCAGAGAAAATAATAACGACCCAATTGCAGTCCATGTTGGAGGAGAGAATGCAGGTGGTACAGCCGCCTTTTTGTTTTATAACGATGATGAAGGTTTTCATTCTTTAGTGTTTTCGCCTTCTGGTGAATCTACAGCTTTAGATGATTTAGATATTCATGATATGGTCATACCTGTAGAACCTGGCAAGTCTGCAGTAGCAATGGCAACTGAGTTTATAAAAGAAAAAGGTTTTAAAACTATCGCAGTAAATTCTTCAGAAACTAATGCTATGGCCGATGGTCTCACTTATACACAACGCCAAGACTTAGAATTGAAGTTAGGAGAACTTTCTGGTAGATTAGTCTCTTCTACAGATTTGGTTTACGAATGGTTATCTATAAAGTTACCAGCTGAGGTTGACATCTTGCGGAAAGCTGCACAATTAACTGCAGATTGGCAGATAGAAGCTTACAAACAAGTCATCCCTGGGAAATCTACTGATGCTGATATTGCTAAATTCTTAAAGCAAAAGATGGCAGAATATGGAGTTACTGATGGTTGGGCTCCAGACCAAAACCCGAATGTAAATTCTGGCGCAGATCGTGGACATTCTCATGCTACTGATAAAGTAATTATGCCTGGTGATGTAATTCAAATTGATTTTGGAATTAAAGTTTACGACCGTTGGGTAACTGACATACAACGCTTTGCTTATGTTTTAAAAGACAACGAAACGGAAGCTCCTACAGTGACTATTATGTATTATTGGGAAAGTAGTAAAGCAGGTAATCGCGCTGCACTAAATGCTATGAAACCAGGAATAAAAGGGATTGATGTAGATCGCGCGCAACGTGTGCTTATGGAAAAAGCCAATTCTGAATATGTGATGTGGAGTACAGGTCACCCAGTAGGTTATGTTGCCCATGATGTTGGACCTAACTTAGGTGGTTCTCAGGCGTCTCATGTGAGACCTGCATCAGAAAAAGAGCTTAAAGTTGGTATGACCTTTGCTTTTGATGGTTTTCATTCTTGGAAATTAGAGGATGGTAGTTTAAAAACAATTTCGGTAGAGGAAATGGCAGTTGTAAATGAAAACGGAGCTGAATATTTAATAGCACCTCAAGAAGATTTGATTTTGATTTCTTCAAAGTAATTGTAGCAGCACAGATTTGATTTGAAATATCTAGATCAGCGTATAAATGACTTGATATAGAATTGTAACAAATAAAATAATAAGTCCGATAGCCAATAAGCTAATCGCACGTTTTACGTTTTTAAATTTCCAATCCGATATTTTTGAAATTATAAAAATTTGTTCGCCTAATTGTTCAAATAACACATCCTCATCTTTGCTCATAGTGAAAAAGGTTTTTGAAAATTCTTTTATATCTCCGAATTGAGAAATGATGTCTTTAAAGAAAAACATGTTTCTAGAGAACTTATCTTCAATTTTAGGAATAAAACAACGTACGCAGTAAAATATTGAAGCCGATGTACATAATATCCATGAGCCTATTAGAATATAGAGAAAAGGATCGTTAGTTGCATCATTCGAGAGATTTTCTGCGCCTTGGTAGATAAAATTTAATAAAATACCGTAAAAAGATAATATCAAACCTGCTTTAAGCTCTGACGCTTTAATTAAGCTTGTTAGATAACTTATTGTGCCCCAATAATGATCAATTAAATCGTCTGTATGTTTATTTTTTTGATACTCCATTTTTATTTATTCTATAACTTGGTAAATGGTCATTGGGTTAGCTTTATTCTTTAAACTAATATCGCCTACTTTTTCACAATGAAAGGATTCCTTAATTTTTTCATAGCAATCTTCGGATATAATAATTTGATTTTCTTTAGCAGCATCTTGTAATCTAGCGGCTGTATTTACCGTATCTCCAATTACGGTGTAATCTAATCGCTTTAAACTGGCAGAACCGATATTTCCAGAAATCATTTCTCCGCTTTTTAGACCTATTGAAACCTTAGGTTTATATTGCAATTCGTCTCCTAATGCAGGTAAACTGTTTATTTTACTGCGTACAGCAAGAACGGCATCAACTGCTCTGTCTAAATGATAGTCTCCTTTAAATACTGCCATTATGGCGTCTCCAATAAATTTATCAACTAAACCATCTTGGTCCATAATTTCTTTTACCATTTCATCAAAATAGGAGTTAATCATTTTAACAACAGTATCTGGGAGAGCATTTTCGCTTATAGCAGTAAACCCACAAATATCAATAAAAACAACAGTGGCTTCAAGAGTTTCGTTCGCCATAATTGTAGATTCGAACTCACGATTATTCATAAAATTAAGGACATTCTCGTCAACGTACATTTTTAGAATGTTGTTTTCTTTAATCGCCTGAATGGTTTGTTTAATTTCTTCTGCATGTTTCAAAGTTTTCTCCATGGTAATGGTTAAATCTTCAAAATTGATAGGCTTAGTAATAAAATCGAATGCGCCTCTATTCATTGCAGTTCTAATATTATCCATATCTCCGTATGCCGAAACTATTACTGATTTTATAAGAGGACTTACAATATTTAGCTCAGAGAGTAGCGTAAGGCCATCCATCTCTGGCATATTAATATCACTTAATACAATATCTACTTCAGGATGTTCCGCAATTTTTTGAAGTGCGACGACACCATTTTCCGCAAAAAGAAATTCGTATTCGTTTTTTCTAATTTTCTTTCTGAATTTTTGTTTGATTAAAACCTCTAAATCGGCTTCATCATCTACGACTAATATTGTTGCCATTATTTTTTTTGGATTAATTTTTCTTTTAATAATTTAAAATCGACAGGCTTGGTTAGAAAGTCATCTGCACCAAGTGCTTTAGCAGTGTTAAAATTCTCCTCGTCACCATAAGCAGTAACCATCATGACTACAGGTGGAGGTGCGACGTAATCTTTTTTTATGATTTCTAAAAGCTGTAAGCCACTCATACCTGGCATATTTATGTCCGAGAGAATCAATACCGCCTCATGCGCTATGGTTTCAAGTGTTTTTATAGCTTCTTCTCCAGAAAACGCGAATACAAAATCGAGTTCACCTTTTTTAATTTCTTTTCTAAACCGTTGTTGAAACAATACTTTTACGTCTTGTTCGTCGTCTACTACTAATATTTTCATGGTGCTGCGGTTTTTTTGGTTGGTAATATTATTTTGAATTCTGTAAATTCCCCTTTCTCTGTGTCTACTGTTAATTCGCCTTTATGCGCTTTTATAATGTCATAACTCATAGATAATCCTAAACCTGTACCTTTTCCTGTAGGTTTGGTAGTAAAGAAGGGTTCGAAAATTTTATCTAATGCTTTTTTAGGGATGCCGTTACCATTATCTCGCACTTTTATAACAACATTATCTTTTGTCTTTTCTGTGCTTACAGAAACTGTGGGTTTATAATTTTCCTTCAAAGCCTTAGCATTGGAAGACTTCTCATCAACCGCATAAAATGCATTGGTAAATAAGTTCAGAATAACGCGACCAATATCTTGCGGAATAATATCAATCTCTTCTATATTTTCATCAAAATCAGTTTCAAGTGTCGCATTAAAGCTTTTGTCTTTGGCTCTTAGACCATGATAAGCCAATCTAAAGTACTCGTCTGTAAGTTTATTAATATCTGTAGGTTCTTTTTTACCAGTGCTTTTTCTACTATGTTGCAGCATTCCTTTTACAATACTATCAGCACGTTTGCCATGGTGTGCAATTTTCTCAAGATTTTGTTTAATATCTACGGAAATAGCTTTTGCTTCTTCAAAATCGCCTTTATCAAGTTCTTCGTTCATTTCATCAATAAGTTCATTACTCACTTCAGAGAAATTGTTCACAAAATTTAATGGGTTTTGAATCTCATGTGCAATACCAGCTGTTAACTCCCCTAAACTTGCCATTTTTTCAGATTGGATTAATTGTTTTTGTGTGAGCTGTAATTCTGATAAGGCGTCTTCCGCACTTTTTTTGGCAACTTGTAATTTTATTAAATCGTATTTTGCTTTTTCGGTGTTGGCTTCTGCGAGTTTTAAATCGTTAAAACGGGTGTAAGTTTGTTCAAAAACAGTGGTAAAACGTTTAAAAATATCATAAGCTTCAGGGATTTTCTCAAACGTAATAAAAAGAAGATAGCCTTTATTAAATTTACACAAGTGGTTGATTTGATAGCTAGGCAACTGAATGCCTCCTTGTTTAACTTCGTCAAAAGATGGCCCTAAACTCGGGATCGTTCGCATATAAGCATAGTGGCTTTCTAAAGTTTTGCCTCCCAACTCCTGAACTAGAAAGGATTCGTCACTTTCAAAAAACGTATACATTTCTAGAAAGGACGCCTCTTTTTTAAACTCAAGTGTAAAAACTTCTTGCATATTACCCATAGTGCTCATCCAACTTTGCGCTGTTGTATTGTCGTCACTTAAAAGATTATAACCACAACTCCATGAAGGAATTCCTAAGGCTTGTATCTCGGAAAATAGGACTTTGGCGGCTTGGTGTAACTCATCACTATGTTGCATCGCCATGGTTCTAGAACGCACTTTTTCTAAAGCCATTTCAATTTGAGCTTCTCTGGCTTGTGCTTCTGCTTTTTCGAGATCGAGAAAACGGGTATACGCTTGGTCGAAAACCTGCCCAAATCGTTCAATAATTTTATTTTCTTCTTGAGAATAAGGAATTGATGCAAAATTTGCAAGAATTAATAGAATATTGGGATTGATGGCAACAGATCTGGCCATTCCCCTACTCATTATAAATTCGTTGTCTTTTTTCGAAAACACATTAGATTCAGCATGTTTGAGTAAATGTTTATGCCATTGGTTGTGTTCTTTTTTACTTAGAATATCTGTACAAAAGGATAACGATTTTTCTTGAGCATTTCTTAAATTATTAAATACGGCAAGATCCAAATAAGGGACATTAAATCGCATTGGCTTCGGCTTACCCATAGAAGCTGTCCAAAACTTATAGTCTAGCCCAAGATCGTTATTTGCAAAACTTACGTGTATGAATTTAAATTCTAAGTGTTGTAATTGTTCAGATACCACAGTAATGACATCTAGTAATTCTTCACTAGCATGCATAGCCATACTTCTGGAACGCACTTTTTCTAAAGCCAATTCTATTTGTACTGCTCGCGCCTGCTTTTCTGCTTTTTGTAAATCTAAAAATCGACGATGTGCCAAATCAAAGGCTTCTGCAAAACGTTCTAGTAGTTCTAAGTCTTCTTTTGGCGGATTTTTCACGACTCCTGGTAAGCTATACCCTATTTCTCCATGAGATGTTTTTGCCATAATAAAGGTAAGGCCACCAATGTGCTTGATGTCGTCTTCAGTAGGCGCTTGAGGATCTATATTTTGAAAATCACCAAGTGCGACCATTTTATTAACATAGTCAATGGCTTTTTTAGTAGTCATGGCATGGACAACGGTAGGGATCTTGCTTTTTTCCCATTTTGCCAATTGCGGAATGTCACCATGCAGGTGTCTTGGTAACTCCATTACAAAACCAATTTTGGTGCCATCACCAGAGGTCATCGCTTTTTCATAGGTTGAAGGGAGCCACATCATGTGCCAGAAATAGTGAGCTTCGTGACCCAATTTAATAAACTCGTTGCGCATGGTTACTACTATGTCTAGTAAGTCTGAGGACTGCTGCATGGCGACAGCTTTAGCCCTAATACGTGCTAATGCGCCTTCGACTTCTAGTTCACGGTTTTTTTCTTCTAATTCAGAAGTGCGTAGTCTAATACCTTCTTGTAATCTCAGGTTTTCGGCCTTCAAGGCATCTAATGAAAATGCTTCACCTTCGGTGGTTTTCATATCTGGATAAGACCCATGTTGGTGCAAGGCTATCCAACTATTTTTTGTTTTTTTTAAAAGAGAAGACATTCTAAAAGAACCATATAGGCTCCAGTCATCACCACCTTTTACATACAAATCAGTAAACTCATTTACCATTAAAAAAGCATCATAGGATTGTACTTCGATCTGTCTATTTCTAAATTCGGCTTTGTCTTGTATTTGTGTCAAAATAGTTTTAGCGTACGCTAGTACCTCTTGTTTGTTGCGCCAAATCTCCGCTTTAGTTCCACCAATATTGTAATAATCGTCTTTAATAAATGTCGCCCAAGTTTTGAGGTCTCCCTTGAGGTAAGTCTGCCAAAACATCTCTAACCAATTTTCTAAATCTTTTTTAATCTTCGAGGTTATTTCCATTTGTCTTGATCTTTAATTGGTAAAGAGATAATTATTTCTGTGCCTTGACCTTCTGTACTATTTGCGTTGAGTTCTCCTTTATGAGCAGTGATAATATCATAACTTAAACTCAAGCCCAAGCCAGTCCCTTGTCCAGTTGGTTTGGTAGTGAAAAAGGGTTGAAATATTTTAGCGATAATGTCCTTTGGAATCCCATTGCCATTGTCACTTACTTTAATCTCTATGTGATTATTTTCTTTTTTTGTAGTGATACTCACGGTTGGTTGAAATCTATTTAAACCAGATGGTTCTTTTTCTAATTCCTTTTTCTTCTCATTAGAAGCATAGAAGGCATTCGTAATAAGATTTAATATTACCCGACCAATATCTTGAGGTACAATATTTAGTTTACCAACTGAATCGTCATAATTGGTGTCTAAACTAGCGTTGAAGGTTTTGTCTTTTGATCTTAAGCCGTGATATGCTAATCGCAGATATTCATCTACTAATACATTAATGTCTGTTGCTTCTTTTTCACCTGAATTTGTTCTGCTGTGTTGTAACATCCCTTTTATGATGCCGTCTGCACGTTGACCATGATGTACTATTTTTTCAAGATTCTGAATGACATCGTTTGCAATAGCATTAACTTCTTCTGTATCTCCATTTTGTAATTCCTCTAACATTTCTTCTAAGAGTTCTTTACTGACTTCAGAAAAATTATTGACGAAGTTGAGTGGGTTTTGGATTTCGTGAGCAATGCCTGCAGTGAGTTCTCCGAGACTCGCCATTTTTTCTGCTTGTACCAATTGTGCTTGAGTTGATTTTAAATCTTCTAATGATTTATTTAAAGCGATATTTGTTTGTTTTATTGCAGCTTGTTTTTGTTCTAATTCTTCAATAGTTTCTTCTAATAAAATGGCAGTGGTACGTTTTACTTTATTGGTACGTTCTAATTTAAATTCTGATATCACCAGATCTTTATCTGCTTTCTTTAAAGCGTTGTGCACTATTGTTTTATCGTCTTCAGAGAGTTTTGACGATTCATTTATAAGATCTAATATGTGTTGTAGGTTTTGATTCATATTTTTTCTTTAAGTGTGACCCAACAACATGCACCCGAATGAAAATTTTGCTTGCCATTTAATACACGTCCAAACTCACCATAGGTAAAAAATCCAGCCATAGGTGTTTCCCATACTTCGGCAAGACCTTCGTTTTCATCTGTTGCCATAGGACCAAGAATTGGTTGCCTACCTGCACAAGAAAAAATTAATAGGGCATCAGCATCTTCGTTAGAATCTTTTTTTAATTGGGTTGCTTTTTCAATAACTTCTTCGACGATATCAAACTCTGGAGGGTGTGTAAACCAAAATTTTGAGCCTTCAGGCATCGGTATATCCATGAAAAGCGCTTTTTCGGTGCTATCAATATTCATTGGTGATTTTAGTACAGTTTCGTTATTGTCTCGTTCTACAATGAAAGGATATTCTATAGATAATTCTTCAAATATCTTAAAATCGTTTTCAGCTATTTTATCTGACATCCCTAAATATTTCAAATACAATTCAACGGCAGGTTTGCCATCAATCTCGTAGAGTAAATTACCCTTGCTTTTGGTCACTATTCTTGCTATTCCCATCGGTTTCCAGCCTGTAATTGCCATTCCTTTTAAAGTGATCTTATCACTATTTAGTACTAAAGCAACTAATCCATAATTTGTTTCTTTTCCATTTGTAAAAACAAAACTTCCTTTCATTGTCCAATCGTCTCCTGCCATACCACCAAAGAATATTTTATCTGGACCAAGGTTTTGTGAAAGATTGCGCACTAGTTTTTCTCCTTCAAAAAGTTTTCCTTTAAGGTTTATACCTGTACTGCAAATTATAAGAGATGGGTTGGTGAATTGTTTTAGAGCATTATTTGCCAATCTAGAAACAGTATCATCTAGGCTTTCGTCTGCAATATCCTCATAAAGTATGGTGTAATGCTCTTTTGATAATTCTAAAAGTAGTATGGCAATATCTCCTTCACTCTGATGACCGTTAATAAATTCACCGCATGATGTTGATCCTAGGACATCAATGTTTTTGGAATCTAATAATTCACAGATCGTTTTTCTGTCTTGTTTTACGGAAATAAAGAGTACGGCTATAGTGGGTGTAAAGCCATCTGAGATACTATTGTCTATAGCCTGTTTAATGTCTTCAGTTGATTTACCTTTTATTGATTTTGCTTTCATAAATATTGCCCATGGATAAGGGTGTGTTTTATTTTTCTTTTAATGCCACGCAACAGGTTGTTAAATTGTGCATTTCAAGATTTCCTCCAGTTGCTCTTGCTAATTCTGCATTAGAGAACATACCAGCCATTGGAATGTCCCATACATTTTTAATACCTTCTATTTCTTGATTCATTAGTGGTCCAAGTGACATAATTCGTCCGGCACAACTAAAAACGACTAAGGCATCGGCTTCAGGCATTTCAGTGTCTTTTAATTGTTGAACTCCTTTAATCACTTTATCCATTACATCAAAATCTGGTGGTAGCGAAAACCGAACTTTAGAGCCTTGAGGTACTGTGCCACTGCAATAAAAGGAATGGTCACTCCAGTCTACAACCAAACCAGGGCGCATCACAGGATCTCCTTTTTCTCTTTGAAGTTGTAATGGGAAATTGGCAGCTATTTCAAGTAATAAATCTTTATTGTCTGGTGTTACATTTTCTAAACCACCATATTTTGTAGTAATATCTAATACAGGTATATTATCTACAGTATATACATGATTACCTTCGCTTTTTGTAACCGTTCTTTCCGTCCCTACGGCATTCCATCCGCAAGTGGCAACTCCTTTAATTTTAACCTTATCTTCATCTAAGGCTAGAACTACAGTTCCTTTATTGCTTTCTTTTCCATTAGTAAAAACAAATTGTTCTGTAAACGAATAGTCATCTCCAGCCATGCCTCCAAAGACATTAACCTGCTTTCCTATAATATCTTCAAAACCAAAAAGCAATTGTTCTGCATCAGTTTCTAAATGGCTCACTGAAATTAAAAATGCTGGTTTTTTAAATTCTTTTTTTGCTTTTTGAGCTATGTTTTGTGCAATTTTACGATAGTTTTTTTCGGGATATTCTTCGAGATAAATTTTAAAATATTCTCGTTTCATGTCGAGCAATAATATAACAGTCGATTGCTTTTCTGTATCTTCATCAATAAACTCACCGTTAGTGGTTGCACCAAAAATGGTAATGTTTTTTGCATCTAATAGTTTACAAATAGTTTTGCGGTCTTGGGCTATTGATAAAAAAACAATGGCTAGAGTGGGTTTAAAACCGTCGGATAGACTATGTTCAAAGGCTTCTTGAATCGCTTTGGTCGATTTCCCTTTTATGGATTTTGCTTTCATTTATATATGAATAATAATACATTAATTTAGGTTTAAAATGCTATTAATCAATTTAGGGAAAGGGTAGTGTTAAATTTAGTAAAAACTAGGATGACTTCTCAAAGAAGTGCGTAATTAATAGTCACTTTTTGTTTTAGAATTTATCAACCTATTTCACCATCATTATCGATATCTTGTCCAGAGCGTTCCTCGAGTACACGAAGAGTTTTTAATAGTAATGTTTTAGTACTAGAAAGTTCTGTTTCGAGTGCAGCAACACGCTCTTCTAAAGAGTCCGCTTTTCCTTTTTGTTCGTCTAATTCGCTTTGTTGGATTAAATCCCAGAATAGTCCCATTGTAGTTCGTTTTTAAAATTAGTATCAGCCAAAAAAATATTGGTTTCTAACTATAGGTATATAAATGTGTTTAAGTGTTACATTATCGTAAAAACGTCACTTTAGAAATTAATCCATTTTCAACTTCATAAATAGCAACAGCATTGAATGTTTGACCATTAGCTGTAACTTCTTCTTCATCAATAACTTTATTGCCAATCACGATTCGGTTTTTTATAACGGCTTTTAAATCTGGTGATCGTTTAAACCAAGATATATAATCTTTACGCATTTGTTCTTGTCCTTCAGATAAAATTGTATTTGGATAATTATATAGTTTTATATCCTTAGTATAAGTAGCCATAAAGGCATCAATATCTCTAGAATTATAAGCGTCTAATTGCTTTTGAACGATGTTTTCTAATTCAGATGGTTCTGTTAGACTTTCTGCAGTATAACTATCATCTGTAATTGTCTCTGTATCCGAATTTGGGTCTTCAATTGTCTCTTCAGCACTATTAATATCTCCAGCAATTAATAATTTGTTATATGAGTTATTAGTTGACATACGTGTGATTTTAGTTATCCCATCAGTTGATAAATCTGCAATATTTTTCCAATTATTATCTTTTCTAAGTGTTAATTTATAGAGTATATTCTCTTTACCTGAAAGGATAGTTCTATTATTTAACCAGCAAATATCCTCAACTCCTTCCATAGTATTAGCAAGAACTCTTATTCTACCTGTTAAAGGATTTAAAGATTTTATTTGCCACTGTTTATCATCTTCTTTAGAGATAAAACTCACGAGATTTGAATTAGGAATCTTATGAAAAGAGCGCCCTACATTTGTAGCATATTTTCTGTTAGTTCCTTCTTGGATATTATGAACGTATAAGTTTAGATTTTCTTCTTCAATGATAGCAGAAACTATAGTATTTTCGTCATACCATGTATAATAAGCAACGACTAAATCTTGAATGAGTTCTGTAGATTCACCATTGCTCCAATTGTAAGAATAGAGACGTTGTTTTCCATCATTATCTAAGCGAACAGCGGAAGCTTCATTTTTATTTGGAATTTTTAAAGGAGAATATTCACCACCTTCTGTAAAATTCATCCAGATTTTAGCTTTATAACGTGTGTCATATTTAGCAATATCTGTTTGGTCATTTCTTGTGGATGCAAAAACAATATAGCGATCATCATAAAATGAAGGTTGATTATCATAACCTTTATTGTTAGAAATGTTTTTAGCCTTACTCAGTTCTATTTTTGAATTTTTTATTTCTAAATCGAATAGGAAAATTTCGGTGTTGGATTGAGAAAAACTTATTGTGGTGATAAGGGAAAATAGGATTATAAAATATGATTTCATTTGATACAAAAAATTGATTTCTTAAATATAGTAAATAAAAAAAGCCAATTCAAACTAAAGAATTGGCTTTTAACTTTTAAACTTAAACTTAATCTAAAAGCAGTACTTATTCTCTGCTTTTACTTTTTCTGCAATTTCAATACGTAAGTCAACAATATCTGGGTAGTTAACATACTTTGTGAAACGCTTTAGTCCCATTAACATCATACGTTGTTCGTCTCCTTCAGCAAAAGAGATAATACTTTCTTTTCCTTTTTCTTCAACGATATCTACTGCATGATATAAATATAATTTCGCCATAGCTATTTGAGCAGATTGTGCGTCCTCACCAAAGCGCTTTGCATTCTTTTCTGTTCTTAAAATTGCTGATTCTGCCATATAGATTTCAATTAAGATATCTGCAGCAGCAATTAAAAGTTGTTGGTGGTCTTCTAATTGAGGACCATATTTTTGAACAGCTCCACCTGCAACCATTAAGAAGGTCTTTTTTAACTTCTTAATCATTTCTTTTTCTTCTGAAAATAATTCAGAATAATCGGGTGTTTCAAAAGACGGAATGCCCATTAATTCTTCCTGTACTTTTTGAGCAGGACCTAATAAATCGACATGACCTTTCATCGCTTTCTTAACTAACATACCAACAGATAACATTCTGTTAATTTCGTTAGTACCTTCATAGATTCGCGCAATACGCGCATCTCTCCAAGCTGCTTCCATTGGTGTTTCTTCAGAAAAGCCCATACCACCAAAAATTTGTATCCCTTCATCTGCACAGTTTTGTACATCTTCTGATACAGCAACTTTTAAGATTGAACATTCTATAGCATATTCTTCAACACCTTTTAATTCAGCTTCTTGATGTGTATTACCAGCAGCTTCTCGCATTGCGATGCGATCTTCAATATTTTTAGAAGCGCGATAGGTAGCGGATTCTCCAGCATATGTACTAGCTGCCATTTCTGCCAACTTCGTTTTGATAGCACCAAAATCTGCTATAGGTGTATTAAATTGTTTACGTTCGTTTGCGTAGTTTACAGCTATAGATAACACGCGACGTTGAGAATCTAAACAAGCTGCTGCTAACTTAATACGACCAACATTTAACGCGTTCATCGCAATTTTAAACCCTTCGCCACGACCTGCTAACATATTTTCAGCAGATACAACAGTATCATTAAAAAATACTTGACGCGTAGAACTTGCACGAATTCCTAACTTGTGCTCTTCTTCGCCCATTGTGATTCCGTTTGGACTGTTTTTATCAAACTCTACAATAAATCCTGTAATGTTTTTATCGTTTTCAATACGTGCAAAAACGATCATCAAACTACAGAAACCTGCGTTTGAAATCCACATTTTTTGTCCGTTGATTTTATATGTTTTGCCATCTGCTGAAAGTGTAGCAGTCGTTTTACCAGAGTTAGCATCAGAGCCTGCTCCTGGTTCTGTTAAACAATAGGCTCCGAACCATTCTCCAGAAGCTAATTTTGGTACATATTTTTGTTTTTGTTCGTCTGTTCCGTATAACGTAATTGGCATGGTGCCAATTCCTGTATGTGCACCGAATGCTGTACTAAAAGAACCTGTACCAGATGAAATATAATCACATGTTAATACGGTAGAGACAAATCCCATTCCCATTCCACCATAAGCTTCAGGAACAGCAACACTTAAAAAGCCCATATCACCAGCTTTTCGCATAACCTCTTCGGTTAGAGCAAAGTCTTTCGCTTCAAAACGTGCTTTATGAGGGATGATTTCACGATCATTGAATTCCATTACAGATTCTTTCATCATCGTTTGTTCTTCTGTAAAATCTTCAGGAGTAAAAACGTCTTCACAATTTGTTTCCTTTACTAGGAATTGTCCTCCTCTTAATAATTCTTTTTCTTGAGTTGCTTCCATAACTATAAAATATAAATGTTCTTTTTTCTAATTTAAAAATTCAAATACTCCACAAGCACCTTGACCAGTTCCAACACACATCGTTACAGCTCCATACTTACCTTGCATGTTTTGCTTACGCATTTCATCAAATAATTGTACAGATAGTTTTGCTCCAGTACAGCCTAATGGATGACCTAATGCTATTGCTCCACCATTTACGTTAATGATATCAGGATTTAAATTTAACTCACGAATTACAGCTAAAGACTGAGAAGCAAATGCTTCATTCAATTCAATAAGTGATAAGTCGTTTTGCTTTAAACCTGCTTGCTTTAATGCTTTTGGGATAGCCTTTACTGGTCCAATTCCCATAATACGTGGCTCAACACCAGCAGCAGCATAATTGACCATACGTGCAACTGGTTCAAGATTTAACTCTTTAACCATGTCTTCACTCATAACCATAACAAAAGCAGCTCCATCACTCATTTGTGATGAGTTACCAGCAGTTACGCTTCCGCCAGCTGCAAAAACGGCTCTAAGTTTTGCTAAAGCCTCTTTACTAGTTCCTGCACGAGGACCTTCATCTTTAGTCACCGTATATGATTTTGTTGCTTTCTTTCCGTTAACATCAATATAAGTCTGTTCAACTTCAATTGGCACAATTTGATCTTGAAAACGATTTTCGGCTAATGCTTTTAAAGCTTTCATATGAGAATTATATGCAAACTCATCTTGATCTTCACGAGAAACTTTAAACTGGTTGGCAACTGCTTCTGCAGTATTTCCCATTCCCCAATAATAATCTTCATGACCTGCTTTTACAATTGCATCGTAGTTTAATTCTGGTTTAAAACCAGTCATTGGTACGCTACTCATGCTTTCCGCACCACCTGCAATAATACAATCTGCCATTCCGGCTTGGATTTTTGCTGTTGCCATTCCGATAGTTTCTACTCCTGAAGAGCAAAAACGGTTAACAGTGACACCAGGAACATCTATAACTTCTAATCCCATTAATGAGATTAATCGCGCCATATTTAGTCCTTGAGCACCTTCTGGCATTGCATTACCAACGATAACATCATCAATACGTTTAGGGTCTAAACCTGGCAATTCCTTCATCATATATTTGATGGTTTCTGCTGCCAATTCATCTGTTCTTTTAAAACGGAACACGCCTTTTGGTGCTTTACCAACTGCGGTTCTATATGCTTTTACTATATATGCTGTTTTCATATTTTGTGCTTTTAGCTATTAGCTTTTGGCCTTTAGCGTCTGTAATTATATATTCTAAGTGCCAACAGCTAAAAGCTAAAGGCTAATCGCTGAGTGGTTTTTAATTACGTAACGGTTTCCCTTTGGTTAACATATGCTGAATTCTTTCCAAAGTCTTACGTTCTGTACAAAGTGAAAGGAAAGCTTCACGCTCTAAGTCTAATAGGTATTGTTCATTTACGAGAGTTGGTTCAGATAAATCACCACCAGCCATTACATAAGCTAATTTGTTAGCAATTTTCATGTCGTGCTCACTAATGTATTTAGAGTCCTTCATAGAATCTGTACCTACCATAAACATACCTAAGGCTTGCTTACCAAGTACTTTTACATCTGTTCGTTTTACAGGTTGTGTGTAACCCATATCTGCCATTAGTTTAGCGTGTTGTTTTGCAACTCCTATTTGACGGTCTTTATTTACAACGATGATATCCTTTCCTTTTTGAAGGATTCCTAAATCGAAAGCTTCGTAAGCAGAGGTTGCTACTTTTGCCATTCCGATTGTTAAGAAGTACTCTTGAAGTGTATTTAATTGTACATCACCTTTTCTAAAAGTATCAGATGCTCTTAAAGCCATTTCTTTAGAACCACCACCACCAGGAATCACACCAACACCAAACTCTACAAGTCCGATGTAAGTTTCTGCAGCTGCTACCACTTTATCTGCGTGCATTGATAACTCACATCCACCACCAAGAGCCATGCCGTGAGGTGCAGCAACGGTTGGAATAGAAGAGTAGCGCATTCGCATCATACTATCTTGGAAATATTTGATAGCCATATTCAGCTCATCATATTCTTGCTCTGCAGCCATCATAAAAATCATTCCGATATTTGCTCCGACAGAAAAGTTTGCGGCTTGGTTACCAACTACTAAACCTGCGAAATCTTTTTCAGCAATATCAATTGCTTTATTTAATCCTGCTAATACGTCGCCTCCAATAGTATTCATTTTAGATTGGAACTCTACATTAAGAATGCCATCACCTAAATCCTCAACAACAACACCCGAGTTTTTAAATACTTCAGATGTTTTTCTAATATTATCTAATATGATAAAACTGTCTTGTCCAGGTATTTTTTCTTGTGTTTTCTTCGGAATATCATAAGCGTATGTTGCACCTTCTTTAACAGAATAGAAAGATGTGATTCCTGCCACTAACATATCGTTTACCCAAGTATTAGGTTCTAAACCTTCAGCCTTCATCATTTCAATTCCTTTTTCGATACCAATAGCATCCCAAATTTGGAAAGGTCCATGTCCCCAACCAAATCCAGCTTTCATAGCATTATCAATCTTATAAAGGTCTTCTGTGATTTCTGGAATTCGATTAGATACATAAGCAAATAATGCAGCAAAGTGTTTTCTGTAGAATTCACCAGCTTTATCTTTTCCTTTTACTAAGACCTTAAAACGATCTGCTACATTATCAATAGTTTTTGTTAACTCTAAGGTTGCAAATTTAGCACGTTTGTTAGCTCTATATTCTAGAGAATCTAAGTCTAAGGATAAAATTTCTTTTTTGCCTTCAGCAGAAACTTGTTTTTTGTAAAAACCTTGTCCTGTCTTACTTCCTAACCATTTGTTATCCATCATAGTATTGATGAAGGTTGGTAAGGTGAATAAATCTAATTGTTCGTCTTTAGGACAATTGTCTTTAATACCATTAGCAACATGTACTAAAGTATCTAATCCAACAACATCTACAGTTCTAAATGTTGCTGATTTTGGACGACCAATTACAGGACCCGATAACTTATCTACTTCCTCAATGGTCATTTCTAATTCTTTGACTACATGAAATACATTCATGATGCTAAAAATTCCGATTCTATTACCAATAAATGCAGGAGTATCTTTAGCGATTACAGATGTTTTTCCTAAGAATTGTTCTCCGTATCCGTTTAAGAAATCTAAAACAGAAGAATCTGTTTTTGGTCCTGGAATAATTTCAAATAATTTTAAGTAACGTGCAGGGTTGAAAAAGTGAGTCCCACAGAAATGCTTTTGAAAATCTTCACTTCGGCCTTCGCTCATGAATTTGATTGGAATTCCAGACGTATTTGATGTAATTAAAGTTCCTGGAGTTCTATGTTTTTCAAGTTTTTCGAATACCTGTTGTTTAATGTCTAGACGCTCTACAACGACTTCCATAATCCAATCTACATCTTTTACCTTTGCGATATCATCCTCTAGATTACCAGTAGTAATTCGATTTGCAAACGAATTATGATAGAGTGGTGCAGGTTTCGATTTGATTGAAGCTGTTAAAGCATCATTTACTAATCTGTTTTTAACGACCTTGTCTTCTAAAGTTAATCCTTTAGCTTTTTCTTTAGCATTCAGTTCTCTCGGAACGATGTCTAATAACAAGACATCTACACCAATGTTAGCAAAATGACAAGCAATTCCGCTTCCCATTATACCTGAACCAATAATGGCTATTTTTTTAATTCTACGTCTACTCATCTTATTTTAAAATGTGTTCTTTTTGATTGTATATTTGTTTATTAGAGATTTTATTATTGATAATATCAGCAACTTTATAGAACTTTAGTAATTCTTCTTCTGTTACACTTTCCTTTATAGATTCATTAAATGTGAGGACTTTCTCTTTAGAATAGTCTCTTTTCTCTCTACCAAATTCTGTTAAATGAATTAATATACCACGACCATCTTCAGGATTTGGCTTGCGCTTGATTAAACCCTTCTCTTCCATGGTTTTTAATGTTCGCGAGAGACTAGTAGCTTCCATTCCCATTTTTGGACCTAATGATGTAGAAGGTGTACCTTTTTCTGGATCTATGCTTAATAAAGCAAAACCAGTTGCCATTGTTGTACCAAATTTTGATGCTTCTTCGTTATACATTTTATTAACAGCCAACCATGTAGTTCTTAATACATAATCTATAGTTTTATCTTTCATATAAGTTTCTTGGAAGTCAAATATAAGCAAAAAATACTATGCACGCATAGTATTTTGTTAAAATTATGCTTGCATAGTATTACGGAATGATGCTTGGCGAAGTTACTATAAGTTGACGATGTCTTTCCGAGATTTCACATTGAGTTTACTGTAGATAGAACTCACATGAGATTTAACAGTGCTGATACCAATGTTAAGTTCATCTGAAATCTCTTTATTGGATTTACTGGCTTTGAGTAATACATAAATCTTTCGTTCTTGAAGACTCAGAGATTTTATAATTTCTGATGCTTTGGGAGTATTTCTTTTAATAATTTTATTCAATATAAAGCCTAATAGAAATGCTATTATGAAACCTGAAATAATTAATAAGTGACTGTCTATTTTATTTTTTTGTATTGGAATTTTTGATTTAAAATTTGTAAAATAAATTGAGTTTTCAGATTTCCACCTTTTAGTTAAATTTTGATAGTAGCCAGTATTATCAGTAATATTCGTTTCAAAGTTGCTTTTTTGTAATGCGTAAAGTGATACTAATGGGTATGAACAACTATCCGCAATTTGTCTTAGTTGTTCATTAAAGGCATTTGTAACAAATTGACTTTTAACCCTTGTTGCATCAAAATTTGTACTGTCTATATATCTTACAACAGTATCGATTTTTTCAATAATTTTATTTTTAGAGTCACTTAAAAATTGAACATCATTAAATATACCACTCTTGCTAAGGATTTTAACAGAAGAGGTGTTATTAGCAACTAAAAAGAAATGATTTTCATTTTTACCACCAATAATTAGTGATACTTTTGAAGTTCCTTTTTTAGAAATATGAATACGAAATAGATTATCTTCTTTTGGTAGAAAGTGTATATTAAACTTGAAGTTACCAAAGATATCTACCTCAGATTCTGCAATAATCATGCTTTTTGACATGGTGTACATTTTGCTGAAATCTGAAATATGTGATAAGTAAACCTTAGGATTCCAAATACTATCTAATTTAAGGGTGCCTTCAATCTTAGAGTCTGTATTTTGAGCATTTAATATGGAAATAGATATAGATGCTAAATAGACAATGATGGCAAAGCAATAAATTTTATGCTTAAAAAACGGTAAAATACTTATGGCTAATGTTTTAATCATTTAAATTAAACCGTGTATAAATTTTGATGCTACCCGAAACTTTTTTTGGACTAATTTTAATATACCACTCTCCAACAATAGGATAGTTTACAAACTTTTTTATTTCGCCAGTTACAATTTCACTAACAGACTTTTTTTTACTTAAATGTAACGTCTTCTTGTCTGAGTTAAGTAGAGTTTTTGTTTTACCCTCGGGAATGACACTCTCTATTGAAAATTCACCTTTTTTCACATCACTAGAATTATAAATTTCTATTGTTAAATCTCCCTTGTAAATTTCAGAAGATATACGAATGTCCAAGGTTGATGTCCCAAGTTTAACATCCAAGGGGATTTTTATAATCTCCGAGTCTTCAGTGTTAACCGTTATTACTCGTCTTAACTCGAATGAAGTTTCTTGCGTAAATAAAGCTTGAGAAC
Source organism: Winogradskyella sp. UBA3174 (assembly GCF_002364335.1). Lineage (GTDB taxonomy): Bacteria > Bacteroidota > Bacteroidia > Flavobacteriales > Flavobacteriaceae > Winogradskyella. Next base: position 145,486 of record NZ_DEXW01000046.1, read on the forward strand.
TCAAAACAAGAGTTAGTAATAAAAAAATAGTTTTTAAAAATTTCATAATACTTATGTTTTAAATTAATACTACAAAACTATTTAAACAAAAGAGATTCAAGACATTTTATAAGTATGAAAAAGGGTCTAATAAAGTTTTAAAAACGTATTAGACCCTATGTTTTTCTATGCTCTGTAAATTTTATCATAAAGTTCTTGATAAATGCCCTTAATAATATTGCGTTTCATTTTCATGGTAGGAGTAAGGTGACCACCATCAATAGACCAAATATCTGGCGTTAACTCGAAACGTTTTATTTGTTCCCATTTCCCAAAGTTCTTATTGTATTTGTCTATTTCTTTTTGAATACGATTAATTACAATTTCTGAATTGGCAATTTCTGCTTCAGTTGTGCCAACTCCATTTTGCTTATGGTGAATCCAATCGCGTACAAAATCGAAATTAGGCTGAATTATTGCTGCTGGCATTTTTTCACCTTCACCAACCACCATAATTTGTTCTATGAAAAGCGATTGCTTCATTTCATTTTCTAAAAGTGGTGGAATTACATATTTACCACCAGAAGTTTTAAACATTTCTTTTTTACGGCCTGTAATATGCAAAAATCCGTCATCATCAATTTTACCTTTGTCACCGGTATGAAAATAATCACCAGTCATAACACTTGCTGTTTTTTCTGGATCTTTATAATAGCCTAACATTACGTTCGGACCTTTGATTAGTAATTCTCCGTCTTCAGCGATTTTTACCTCTACATTATCTATTGGTTTGCCAACAGCGCCTACCTTATACATGTTATCTTTATATAAGCCTACTGATACTACTGGTGATGTTTCTGTTAGGCCGTAACCTTCCATAACTCTCATGCTAGCTGCTCCAAACATTCTTGCTAATCTCGGCTGGAGTGCTGCACTTCCCGAGACCATAGTGCCTAATTCTCCACCAAGAGCTTCACGCCATTTACTAAAAATAAGTTTGTTGGCTATTTTAAGTTGAAACTCATACCAAGCTCCATTTGCTCCATAAGGTTCCCAACGTTCCCCTAATCTTACAGCCCAAAAGAATAGGCCTTTTTTAATACCAGATAGTTCTTCACCCTTAAGCATTATTTTATCGAATACTTTTTCGAGTAAACGAGGAACAACACTCATTAAATTAGGTTTAATTTCTTTAGCGTTATCTCCAATTTTATCAATGCCTTCAGCAAAATATATAGATGTACCTGCATATTGATAGACATAGATTAGTACGCGCTCAAAAATATGACAAATAGGAAGAAAGCTTAGAATACGTGTTTCACCTTCACTCAAAGGAACTCTTAGAGAACTGTCTAAAACGTTACTAGTAATATTCCAATGCGATAGCATTACACCTTTAGGTTTTCCTGTAGTACCTGATGTGTATATTATTGTAGCTAAATCAGAGGACTTTACAGCGTCTTTTCTTGCTTCAACTTCTTGTTGTGTGCTTTCATCTTTACCTAATTCGAATAATTCGGAATAGTGTTTACAGCCTTCAATATGGTCAAAAGAATAAACTTCTTTTAAACTTGTGTTTGCTTGTACTTTTCTAACTTTTTCTAAAACTTCTGCATCAGAAACAAAGCAGTAAATAGATTCGCTATGATTAAGGACGTACTCATAATCTTCTGCACATATCGTTGGATAAATAGGAATATTTTGAGCTCCTGTTTGTAGAATCCCAATATCCATAATATTCCATTCTGTTCTATTTGAGGAAGATATTAAAGCAATTTTATCATTTTTTTGAATTCCTAATTTTAAAAGTGCCCTACTTATTGCATTAGCTTTATTTAAATACTCTTGAGTTGACATTGGAGTCCACACACCATCATATTTAGTGACTAAAGCACTTTTATTAGGTTTGTGTTCTAGTTGGTAGTAAGGGAAATCAAAAAGGCGTTTAACGTCTGTCATAATCAACTTAGCAAAAAATTAGGTATGTAGTTACGAAAATATGAAAATAAACGCTATAAATATGATGTTAAAAAAAGAGGTGTCTTTTTTTAACAAAAAATTAGTCCTTTTGAATCCATAATCGTGCATTTACAAAAGCTTCTAACCAAGGAGAAACTTCGTCTTTTCTGCCTTCTGGATAATTAGCCCAATTCCATTGAAATGTAGATCTTTCAATATGTGGCATAGTTACTAAATGGCGTCCTGTTATGTCGCACAACATTGCAGTATTAAAATCTGATCCATTTGGATTGTGCGGATAAGCATCGTAACTATATTTTGCAACAATATCATAGTTGTCTTCTGCTTGTGGTAAACTGAATTTACCTTCTCCATGAGAAATCCAAACCCCTAGTGTTGTGCCCTCTAAAGTAGATAGCATTACCGAGTTGTTTTTTTGAATTTTCACTGATGTAAAAGCACTTTCGTGCTTATGAGAATCGTTATGGACCATTTTTCCATGTTGAGCATGGTCTGGGTTGATGAGATCTAATTCCATCCATAACTGACAACCATTACAAATACCAACAGATAAAGTGTCTTTGCGATCAAAGAAATTCTTTATCACTTTATTAGCTTTTTCGTTGTACTTAATGGCACCAGCCCATCCTTTTGCAGAGCCTAAAACATCAGAATTACTAAAACCTCCAACAGCTCCTAAAAATTGAATATCTTCTAGTGTTTCTCTGCCAGAAATTAAATCCGTCATATGCACATCTTTAACATCAAAACCTGCTAAGTACATAGCATTTGCCATTTCGCGCTCGGAGTTACTTCCTTTTTCTCTAAGAATTGCCGCTTTGGGTTTAGGTTTACTCGTGTCTATTTGGTGTAATTTTCCTGTGAAATACTTTGGGAATTCGTAAGTTAATGCTTGATTTTTATAATTTTCAAAACGTGTATCAGCGAGTCCGTTTGCTGTTTGTTTGCGGTCGAGTAGAAGTGAGGTTTTATACCATATATCTCTAATTTCCGTGACATTAAAAGAGAAACTGTCTTCTTTGTTTTTAATAGTTACAATGCCAGAGTTATTAGCTGTTCCTATGTTAAAAAACTCAATATTCTTTTCTGATAATAACGTTTCTACAGAATTATCGGCTTGAAAAACAATCCCTGAATTTTCGGAAAATAAAACTTTTATAGAATCGTCTTCGTTTAAAGATGAAATATCAAATTCTGCACCTAAATTAACATCAGCAAAACATAGTTCTAATAACGTGGTTATTAATCCTCCAGAAGCAATATCATGACCAGCAGAAATTTTATCAGATTTGATTAAATTTTGAATTGTATTAAAAGTATCTTTTACAAATGATGCGTTTTTTACATCAGGCGCATCATTTCCGATGGTGTTTAAGATTTGATTAAACGAGCTTCCTCCTAATTTGAATGTGTCCTGAGACATATTAATGTAATAGATGTTTTGTCCATTTTGTTGCAAGACAGGCTCTACGACTTTAGAAATTTCATTACAATTTCCAGCAGCAGAAATAATAACTGTTCCTGGGGAGATGACGTCACCATCTTTATATTTCTGTTTCATAGAAAGCGAGTCCTTTCCTGTAGGAACATTGATTCCCAGATCTATAGAGAATTCTGAAATTGCCTTAACAGCTTTATATAAACGTGCGTCTTCACCTTCATTTTTGCAAGGCCACATCCAGTTTGCCGAGAGTGAGACAGAGGTTAAGTTATCTTTTAAAGGCGCCCAAATAATATTAGTTAATGCTTCTGTAATAGAATTTCTGCTTCCTGCTTCTGGATGAATTAAGCCAGAAATAGGTGAGTGACCAATAGAGGTCGCAATACCTTCTTTTCCGTTATAATCTAAAGCCATAACACCAACGTTATTCAATGGAACTTGTAAAGGTCCAACGCATTGTTGCTTGGCGACTTTACCACCAACACAACGGTCTACTTTATTTGTTAACCAATCTTTACAAGCTACAGCTTCTAATTGTAAAACCTGTTCCAGGTAGATGTGTAAATTTTTGGTTTTATATCTTGAATTTTTATAATTTCTATGAACGGTATTATCTGTTAAAATAGTTTTAGGTGAACTACCAAACATATCCTCTAAAGCTAAATCCATAGGTTTTTCGCCAGTGGTTTCAGATTCAAACGTAAAGCGATTATTTCCTGTTACATTTCCAACAGTGTATATCGGTGAACGCTCACGTTCTGCAATTTTCTGTAAGGTGTCTAAATGTTTTTCAGCGATAACTAGTCCCATACGTTCTTGGGATTCATTACCAATAATTTCTTTAGCAGATAATGTAGGATCTCCGATAGGTAATTTATCTAAATTGATATGTCCACCTGTATCTTCTACCAATTCCGACAAACAGTTTAAATGGCCACCAGCACCATGATCGTGAATTGAAACAATAAAATTTTCATCACTTTCTACCATTCCACGAACCGCATTTGCTGCACGTTTCTGCATTTCTGGGTTAGAACGTTGTACTGCATTTAGCTCAATACCCGAATCTAAAGCACCTGTGTCTGCAGAAGAAACAGCAGCTCCTCCCATACCAATTCTGTAATTGTCACCGCCAAGAATTACAATTTTATCTCCTTCTTGTGGTGTGTCCTTTAGTGCTTGTTCTGCTTTACCATAGCCTATACCACCAGCTTGCATAATTACCTTATCGTAACCTAATTTTCTTGTTACTGACTTACTTGATGCTGAATTTTCTTTGTGCTCAAAAGTTAAAACTGAACCACAGATTAAAGGTTGTCCGAATTTATTTCCAAAGTCCGAAGCTCCGTTCGACGCTTTTATTAAAATATCCATAGGAGTTTGGTATAACCAATCTCTTGCTTCAAATTTTTGTTCCCAATGCCTGTTTTCTTCTAAACGAGAATACGATGTCATATAAACTGCAGTACCAGCTAAAGGTAATGATCCCTTTCCTCCAGCAAGTCGATCTCTAATCTCACCACCAGAACCGGTTGCAGCGCCATTAAAAGGCTCAACCGTTGTTGGGAAATTATGTGTTTCAGCTTTTAT
>NZ_DEXW01000046.1:150686-154925 GCF_002364335.1 Winogradskyella sp. UBA3174
GGTCCTTTAATAAAAGCGACATTATCTTTGTAGGCTGAAACAATGGTATTAGGATTTTGCTTCGCTGTTTCTTTAATAAGTTTGAAAAGTGATGTTTCTTTTTCTTCACCATCAATAACAAACGTGCCATTGAAAATTTTATGTCTGCAATGTTCAGAATTTACTTGAGAAAATCCAAATACTTCAGAATCTGTAAGTGATCGTCCTATTTTTTTAGCAACACCTTCTAAATACCCAACTTCATCTTCACTGAGCGATAAGCCTTCTTGGTCATTATATTTAGAAATATCATCAATGTTTTGAATCGCTTCAGGTTGGGTATCGATTTTGAAAATATCTTGATTTAGATCATTATATTTTTCAGAAATCATTGGATCGAAATCTTTAAAATTTTCTGAAATACTATTGAATTCTTCAATTCTTTTAATATCCGAAATCCCCATATTCTCAGTAATTTCAACAGCATTTGTACTCCAAGGAGTAATCATTGCAGCTCTTGGTCCAACAAAAAAAGTATCTAATGATGCTTGTTCAATTTTTGGCTGATTGCCAAATAACCATATCAGTTTAGAGATGGTTTCTGTTGATAATTCTTTTGTTACTTGAACAGCAAAAATTTTACTGTTTTGGTTTCCGAAGAAATGAATCATTTATATGAGATATTTGAAGTGAAAATTAAACGACAAAGTTAATTCATTTTGCGATAATTGCTAAAAGAATTAAATCTGAAATAGTGAAGTATTCAACAAGTTTTAAACAAAAAAAAGCAGCTTTAAAAGCTGCTTTTCTAATTATTGAATTATTAATTTTTTTGTCAGTATTTTATCTTTTTGAATGAACTTAAAAAGATAGAGACCTGTTTTTAATGAACTTATATTAAGTGGTAAAGATGTATTCACTTTTCTGATAAAAACACGTTTGCCTAATATGTCGTATATCTCTATTCTAGTTTCTAAGTTATTAGATATGGTAATATTAACTATGTCTTTGGCAGGATTAGGTGAAATATTAAAAGTTGATACTAATTGAGTATCATCTAAACTTAGAATTCCCCAAAGATCTTCGGGTTCATCATCACCTCCCCAAATAATTTTAGCGAGATATGGATTATCTACAAATGGATTACGATTCCCGTATATTCCTTCTAGATGGTTATTTCTATTGTTTTCGATATCAGACACTGGGTCAATAGCATTCCACTCTAAATAAATTTGTAGCATTTCTGTACTGCCTTCTTTTGCACCAAGACCATTTAAATCTGGCAAGCATCTATCTCCATAACGAACATACATATACATCATAGTTCGTGCTACGTCTCCAAGCCATTCATCGCCAGGATACCATTCACCACTCCCTACACCACCAGAATTTCCTGAACCTCCACCGAATTTTTTACTTCCTCTTGAACCATTTCGTTGAACATCGGTAGCTCTAAGATTATAAGGATCTGCCACAATACCAGTAAATGAATTACTCGTAGATCCCATTCCTGGGTTTGCATTAGATCTTGCAAAAACATGCTCTCTGTTGTATTCGCAATTATCTCCTCCGAAATTGTCTTTATCTCTAATTCTTCTGTCTGTAATACCACTAGAGCAGCTAATCTCATTATTAAAACCATAGAGTAAAAGTACATTTGCAGAATTGGTAGGATCTAAATCCATTATTTTAAAATCATCTCTTACGTCTCCATAAGTGTAGGTATCAAAATTTGTATAGTTACTTATTTTTGTCTGAAGTGCATCATACATATTTTGAGCAGTAAGGGTAAAGTCTAAGTTGTTTTGCCCATTACTATAATATGCTTGTTGAGAAAAGCAGTTAAGGGTAAATACAAAAAGTAAAAATGTGTATAGGTGTCTCATATAATACTATTTTAATTTAGGTTATTTTCTTTTTAATAAAGCCATATAAAATCCGTCAAAGCCAGACTTATAGGCTAGAACTTTCTTGTCTTTTACGAAAGTGAAATCTTGTCCTGTTTCAGATTTCAAGAATTTATCAACTTGTTTCTGGTTTTCAGAGGGTAATACTGAACACGTCGCATAAACCATTTTACCACCAGACTTTACCATTTTAGAGTATTGTTCTAAAACTTCTAATTGTGTTTTCTTAATATTCTCAATAAATTCTGGTTGTAATTTCCATTTGGCGTCTGGGTTTCTTCTTAAAACCCCTAAGCCAGAACATGGTGCATCTATTAATAAACGATCTACTTTACCATGTAATTTCTTAATAGGTTTTGTAGAATCTATAACTTTCAGTTCAATATTATGAACACCATTACGACGTGCTCTAATTTTGAGTTTTTTCAATTTACTTTCGTAAATATCCATGGCAATGATTTGCCCTTTGTTTTCCATGAGAGATGCTAAATGTAACGTTTTACCACCTGCACCAGCACATACATCTACAACTTTCATCCCTGGTTTTACATCTAAATAATCAGCAACGAGTTGCGAAGATGCATCTTGTACCTCAAACCATCCGTTTTTAAACGCTTCTGTTACAAAAACGTTTGCACGTTCTTTTAACTTTAAAGCCGAAGGATGATCTGGTAAAGTATCCGTTTCAATATCTTCGGATTGTAACTTAAGTTGTAAGTCTTCTTTGTTAGTTTTTAGTGTATTAACTCTAAGAATTACATCTGCTTGCTCGTTTTGCATAGCCAATTCTTTAGTCCACTCAGCTTCACCTAGTTCTTTTACACCTAATTCATCTATCCAATCTGGTATAGACTCTTTGTATTTTCTGATTTTTGAAAGTTCGTCAAAACGTCCTTTTATTTTTCGCGAAGGAGTGTCCTCGAAATATTTCCAATCAGGTAATTTAATACCTTTTAACGTCGCCCAAACCGCAAAAATTCTCCAAAGATTATCTCTGTGATATGGTGCCTTTACATCTGCAATTTCTGCATAAAGTCTTTGGTAGCGAACTATGCTGTATACTGTTTCTGCGACAAAGCCGCGATCTCTACTTCCCCAACGCTTATCGCGTCTAAGTAATTGTTGAATCACTTTATCAGCATATTCACCTTCATTAAAAATAAGGTGTAAGCCATCAATTACTGCAAAGCATAAGTTTCTGTGTAGTCGCATTTCAAAAAAAAGGTATAAGCATGTAAAGGTAAGGGAAAAGTTTAAAAGTAAAAGGGTTTATGCAAAAGTGTTACCTTTTAAAAAAAAACATAAAATAGCGCAAGTTTATTTTAAGTTTAGCATCTAAATACAACTAAGTAATTAAAAGCATTTTTGTCGGAAATTGAATTTATAAAAAAGTTAAAACTTAAAAGCACAAATGCTTATAGTAATCTTGTGGATGACTTTCAGCAAAAGGTGTTTGGTACTTGTATCTCTTTTGTTCCCAATAAAGAAGACGCTGAAGATATTGCTCAAGAGGTTTTTGTAGAGGTTTTTAATTCAATAGAAAAATTTAAAGGGGATTCAAAATTATCGACTTGGATTTATCGAATTACTACCAATAAATGTTTAGAGTTTATTAGAAAAAAGAATACTAAAAAGCGTTTTGCTTTTTTACAATCAATTACGTGGAATTCAATTCCTATGGATAAAACGGATTATTTTACGGAAATAAATCATCCAGGGATTTTGCTAGAAAACAAAGAGCTTAATGCGACCTTATTCAAGGCTATAAACAGTTTGCCTAATAGCCAGACTGTGGTATTTACGCTTCATAAAATAGATGGTAGGAGCTATCAAGAAGTTGCGGAAATTACAGGTAGAAGTTTATCTTCTGTGGGATCTATTATGTTTAGAGCAAAAAAAAACTTGCAGAAAATATTAGAGTATTATTATAAAAATGAACATTAGCACAAGTTTTTTAAGACTTGTGCATCTAAAGAGTTAATTATGACATCTAACTTTGAAATTAATAAAAAAGTACATGAAACTTTAGATTCAATTGAATCGATAAAGGAAGTTCAAGTATCCCCATTTTTTAAGGAAAACGTGATGCATCAAATTCGTAATACTACCGAAGATATACAGGAGGCAACTTGGTCGTGGTTTACACCCAAATTGCAGTTGGCTACTTTGGTTTGTGTAGTTGTTTTGAATGTCCTGGCGTTCAACAATTTAAAAGAAGCCACATACGATGATAATATTAACAATTTTGCAGAGTCTTATGGATTGTTAAATACAGAAACTTCAATATTAAATTAATATGAAAAAGAATTTAGTACTATATATATTACTTGTTTTTTTAATAGCAGTCAATAGT
>NZ_DEXW01000055.1:0-5861 GCF_002364335.1 Winogradskyella sp. UBA3174
TGTTTATAATAATCCGGAAGTGATTGCAGGGCAATAAAGCCATTGTGAATATGTTCTGTCATTCCGGGGAAAAAGACTAATGTTGCCGGAGCCAATAGGCAAATTAAAATTAGCTCATCTTTCCACGAACCTTTCATTTGGTCTACTGCTGATGCTTCCCATGAAACTTTTCCGGCTATCTGCTGTTCTTTTAATGCTGTAGCTGCTTTAATTTCTACTAATTTATTCTCAGCCTTAGCTTTTTTAGTTTCTATGAAACCGGATACCACTTGCCCGGCAACACCGAGCAAGGGTTTTAATAATAAACCTAACATTAATTTAAATTGCTCCTAGTATAACAATAACTATTAGAGCAACAATACCGGCTTTAATCCAGTCCTTCATGCTCCATTCACTCCATTCTTTCAAGTGTTCCCAAAGGTCTTTTAATAGTTTCATATTTTCTCCTATTCAGTTATTTTCATGAATGTCCATATAGCTCCAAGTATTGTACCTATTATTAGGAATACTTTAAGCCCACCAACACCCATGTTTGACGTTGTATTTAATTCTCTTACTTGTTTTTGCATCATACCTATATCCTCACGAATATATTTGACATCTGTTTTTAATTCTGCTATTTCTTTTTCCCACTCAGCCATGTTAATTTCTTGGAACGCCAAAGCTTGGGGTATTTGTATTTACTCTTTCTTTTCCAAAATTTGGATTTGATAGTGTAATATTATTTATATTAAGCATAACTCCATTTCCTTTATATTTAGATTTAGTATTCATTACTCCGGATAATATATCTTTTTTTAATAAGCTTCTTCCTGTTATTTCTTTAACTTTCCATCTATCCATTAGTGTAGTTGTAACTAATTTAATTCTACTTTTAACTCTTTTAGCAAATTCTTCTGGTCTTATATTATATTTTTTAGCTTCTTCAAATGACCACTCTGGAATAGAACCATATTTTAATGATGCATCTGCTGCTTGTATAACTATAGTGTCTATATTTTTATCTAATCTTTTATCAAGTAAAGTTACTGCGTATCCTACTTTAAATAAACGAGCTTCTTCTAAAGTACGAGAAGACATTAGTCGTGCAATCCAACCTTTTATATCCCTATTTATTACACCATACTTTTTATTTTCACTTTGAATAGGTAATTCTCCCCATTTTCTAATATCAAATGTAGGGTCTTTAGCACTATAGTATCCTTCTATTACACCATGAAAAGAATTAGGAGTTAAACTTTTCCAAAAATTTTGCATCTCCCATCTTGTAACTCTTCCCCCAAAAGCCCCCTTCAATACTAAATCAGAAACACCTTGGGCAAGACCTTTATTTCCTTTTCCAAGTAAAATGGGGCTTTTTAATGGGTTTAATCCTAGTTTATCTAATGATACAGCAGAGAAAAAATCACCTGCACCTAATCCCGGTGCTGATAAAGTTGTAGTTAAATCAATTCCTTGTACAGCAGAAGGTATACCCCATAATAAATAATTAGGTAAATCGGATTCAGCTAAAGTTTCTGTTAGCGTAGGGTATCCAAGTACTCTTAGTAAAGAATCGGCTTGTTCTTTTGCAATAACTCCATACAAACCTGCTGTTACCACCATAGATGTTACAAAATAAACAGTACTTTCCGCATCTTTAAGAGCATCTTTCCATGACTGTTCTTTTTTAACTGCTTTTTTTATTCCTTTTACTGCAAACAGAGCATGTTCTGTTATTTGAGATAGATAATTAAATTGAAATGTTTTAAATAATCCAAGAGGTTTACCCCATACACCCATTCCTGCACTACCAAATATTAAAGCCCTATCATGTAATGCGTATTGAACCATGTAAACATCTGCTATATGTGCGGCTTCCATTTGAGAAAATTTTTTACTTCTTCCACTTAAACGAAGTGTATGGTACACCATCATTGCCGCTTGTAATCTACTCCATGATTCTGCTCGCCCTACAAAAGATTTCATAGTAAGTTTTGAAGCAAAATTCCAAACCCCTTTTCCCGTAGTACTCATAGCATCTTTACCTAAAAACTCTTGAAAGAATTTTGCTTCTAAAACACCTTGGCTATGTAAAAAATCTATAAGTTCAAAATCTTCTTTCTCTGGCCTATACATTCTTTTTTGTGAACGCAAAACCCCATCTAAAAGTAGACCTTCTCCATTCGGGTTATTAGAAAATAATTTCTTTTGACGAATGAGTGAACGTAGTTTAGGAATCATCATTTGGTAAGGTTGTATAAATTGAGATTGTAAAAATCTAATATTAAAAAATAATAAACTTGTGCTTAATCCAAATACATTACCTGCTCCAAAAAATTTATCTAATCCTTTTTCGCCAAAATATTTTCGTAGTACTTTGTTAGCTTTTTTTTCAAATTTCCCAGTAGTTTTTCCTGTAGCATTTTCAATTATTCGTAAACTTAAATTTTTTACGTTTCCATAAGATTCCATTTGTTTAGAATTTAAAATACCATTTCTTCCCGCAGTATCATTTCTAAATTCAAATCCATGTGCTGTACGAAGTAATCCTTCTGTATATGCTTGCATAGCTTTAACAAAATTATCTACATCTTTGTAGTTAGCTTTTTTACCTACTCTTTCTCCCATTGCACCATGCACACCAAATTTTTTTAATTTATGAATAGGAAAACCTCTTGTTGCTAATATTTCTTTTCTTGCTTGCTTTAAACTTTCTGCTTGTGCTTTTTTTCCTACACGAGTTAAATATAAAATAGCTTCTGAAAATTGACTGGTTGCTTCATAAGGAGATGTACCTTTAGTCTTTTCTCTATCTTTCATAAAAATAGTAACATCGTATTTACCACCCCTATCTTTTGTTAAAATTCTGTTATTTTCTTTACCTTCTATTTTAAAATATATATTTGCATTAGGGTATTTTTCTTTAAACTCTTTATTTGAACGAACATATATTTGTGCCGATATTAAATTATCCTTTCCTATGGCTTCTAAAATTTCTAAATCTTTCCATTCTATTTCACCATTTTGAGCTTTACCAACTTCTCCTTTTTTATTAACAAATATACGAGCATCACCAAAAAACATACTAGGTATATAATTTGGTATCGCATTAATCGCTACTTCACTTGCATTATTTCCTTCTAATTGACTATATTTTATTGCCTGTCCGTTATATACATTTACCCCTTCATTTAATCTACTTCGTAATGTTCGGTATGCTGATATTTGTTCTGCATCTAATTTATAAGTATTTTTTAATTCTAAATCTGTTACTTCATATCTAAATGTACCATCTTTATTTTTTAAATCATAGGGTAAATTTTCTTTTTCTGCTAATGCACTTTTATCTCTTTGTAATTTAAAAGCTACCTGTATCATTTCATCAGCACGTTCCCATCCTTTTTTACCATTGACAATTTCTTTTGACGTAGCTAAATCAACAATTTGACTTACCATTCCCGCTTTTGTTCTGACATATTCCCTTCTACTTAAAAGAGTAGCACCAATATTTACTTTGCCTGTACTAAATACACCTCCTTTAGATTCTTTATCAAATTCTCCAACTTTAAGTGTTCTAGCAACTGGCGAAAAAAGAAATGTTTCTAATTCTCTATCTATTTTATTCATATGGTCACCTACTCTTTGAGCTAAGTAACGTATAAAAGGATGTGCTTTCATTAAACGAGGTGGTATAACCCACGAAGAATAATCTAAATATTTATCAGATATATCTTTATATTTAGGAGTTCCATCTTTTAATTGTAAATCTGCGAGAACTTCATATTTACTTAATCCAAAACGACCTGTAATATGCTCTGCTACTTTATCAACATAGGACACAGTCTGCAATGCAGTTTCAGCCATCTCTTCTAATTTTTTTATTCTCTTCTTAACTATATCTAATTCTTCGTTAGTTATTTTTTTGCGTGTTCTTGTACTAGTAATTGTAACATCACCACCTTCACTAACATTTTTTTCTATACGTTTTTGTTCTATTGCTAGTAACTGTGCATCTGGGTCAAGAAGGTCTTGTTTAACTGCTTCTACTTTTTTATTTTCAAAGACAACATTTTTTAAATCTTCTATCTCAATAATTTTAGATGTTCTTGTTTCTGTTGCCATTGTATCTTTTGGCACTGGGTCAACTTTAACTTTTGTTACAACTTTATTATACTTACCTTTACCTTTTTGATACTCAGTTATACGCCATTCACCTTTTAAAGTAGCTGTCCAATCTGGGTCTGGTATAGTACCTTTATAATCTACAGGGTCTTCGCTTAATTTATTTGTTAATTTAACATTTAATTTTTTTTCAATGTCTGTAGTTAATTTAGTAAATTCTTTTTGTTGATGGCTTAACCATTCTTCGCCTTTTAATTTACCTACAAACAAACCTTGCTTACCCTCAAATTTTAATGATGTAACTGCGTGTAGTTTTCCTGCTTCTGCTACTCGAGGAAGTTCTGTTGGCATATTAGGCCATTCCCAAACTCCACTAGATTTATTTAATTTAGGTGTATATTGTTCAAGCTGTCTTATTAATGTAGATTTTAATGGAATACTCCTATAACTTTCTGCTTTAAATGGAATTAATTCTAATTTATAATTTATTTTTCCATTATCTAAAATCCAATCAACAATTTTAAAACCATTAACTTTCATGGCAAGAGTTTGTACAGCAGTTATATTACCATTTTCTGCGGCTCTTATTACATCCATTACTGCACGATGTGAGTCTCTGTCAAATCTAACTACTGTATCAACTTTAGCTAAGTACTTAGTAAGGTCTGTAAGTAATTTTAAATCATCACTAATATATTTTGTATCTTTTGATTTTAATAAATTTAATTTATCTTTAATCCAAGGAACTAACATAAAAGATTTTACAGGTTGTTGTTCTTCTGGAAATTTAAAACGTGATTTACGACTAGGTAGTGTATTTAAAAATTCGATGAAGTTATTTTTTGAACCTTCTGCAATCCATGTATCAATTAATTTATTAATGTGGTCATTATAATTAACGACTGTTTCTTCTTTAATAGGTTTTACTGCTCCTGTTTTAGCATCAATTTCTGATTTAGGTTTTTCATTTTTTATAACAGCTTTCCAAATTCCAATTTCCTTGTATATATTTTCAAGCATAGGCTCAATACTTCTATATTGCATAAGAGCATTTACATCTTTATTAGTTAATAGACCTTCTAAATCAAGCTGATATGTTTCTAATTGAACTCTACTATCTTCTGTTAATTTTTTCTTTGCAAGTCCTTTATTATCTTTTATTAATTCTACATTTTTAGTATTTACTTTTGTCCCATCAATAATTATTTCTGATAAATTTTTATCACCTTTAAATAAAACTGACTTAGCATCTATTTCCATGCGAACAAGTACAGGGTCATTAATTTTTAAAGAGCCGGGAAATATTATAGATTCATTTTGTGCTTGTGTTTCTCTTTCTAATTTAGTTTTACCCATTACCCATGAACTTTTATTAGTAATAGTGTAGTCTAATGATACAGATAAAGGTTTGTCTATTCCTTTACTACTGTAAGCAAGTTTTTTAAAATCATTTCTATCCATTAAACGATAGACGCTAAAAGTTTTACCAAATGTATCGGTTAAACTTTTCTTTAAATTTTTAAGGTAGGTTTGGTATTTAGGTAAAGCTTTTATTATAGGTAAAACAACATCTGCAGAATTAGTAAGAATATTACTTTCTGTTTCTTTAAATAAAGCTGTATCAATACTAGAATAAATAGATTCATCTTTATTAAAAGTTATTGTCTTAGGTTCTACTTCTTTAACTTCTAAATTATCTTGTTTCTTTTTTATTCTTTCGTTTAAAAGTTTTTCATTTACTTTTAATATTTTGTTTA
>NZ_DEXW01000055.1:5982-8393 GCF_002364335.1 Winogradskyella sp. UBA3174
TGCTTCTAACAAACCTTGATTTTTTGCAATACGTATAACTGCCGCTTCAAATTTACCAACAGAAAAATCCTTTTTTGCTACATCATCTTTAACAAATTTATCAACTTCCTTAATATTTTCTGCATAGTTTTTTACATTTTGAATTAATTCTAAATCTGTTAATTCTAATGTTTCTCTTTTTTCTATTATACTTTTAATATAAGGGTCAGTAACATCATATTCACCTTTTTTTAAAGTATCATAAATTTTTTCTAAATCTTTATTTACTTGTTCTTTATTTAATTCTACTTTTGTTTTCATCCAAGGCGTTTCTTTTTTAATACCTTCCCACCAAGGCATCCCTGTTTTATACCTTCCGGGTATACCTAAACCCATCATAACAAGAGCACTAGCGTACCTGTCTAAAGATAGTTGATTTTTAAATTCCCTTTTTTGCTCTTCAGTATAATGTGAAGGAGGTTCTAATCCGACTGTTTGTATATAGGAACTACCAAATCCCATACCTCCCATAATAGCAATACGAGGAGCCATACTATAGTTATTTGCCCATTTTAATGTTTTACCAAATACTGCACCCCAAGCTGCTCCTGTTGCAATATCCATTAAACCTGCATCTGGTTCTGCGGCACGAATAGCATCTGTTAATGCAAATCCTCCAACAGGCCCTAAAGCCATTGTAGCAGGAATATAACTAGCAACTGTTATAGGAGCAGAAGCAACACCTGCCATAAATTTTCCTCTAAGGGTTTCGGGTGCTTCTAAACCTAAGTATTCTGGGTTAGTTAATCTAGCTTTTTTGGTTAACCAATACTCTAAATTTTGTAACCCCTCTTCAAAAAATCCTTCGTCATTTGTATCAAGTCCAGTTTGCTCACCTACAAAATCAAAAAATCTATCTACGCTTCCGGGAATATTATTAAGTAATTCATATGCTCCTTCTTGTGATGCATTAAAACCATATACCCATGCACCTAATCCTTCTGGATTTAATTCGTCATAACTTTTTCCAGTCCATGTTTTAGGTATATTAGGGTTTTTTCTAATACTTGTATTAGTGTGTAAATTTAATATTGGCTCTTCATCTTCAGAAAAAATACTTTTTCTTTCCACCCCAAAACTTGGTGTAGCACCTGTTGAATATTGATTTTCTTTATCAATAGTTTCAAGCTCATTAGTTTTAGATTCAACAATTTCACCATAAGAATTTTCTTTAGGTTCATCACGAGGAACGCCAAAACTTGGAGAAATACCTTCAGTCATATTTAATTATCCCGGAATAAATGGTTGGTTGTTATTTAATTGGTACACCTAGTGCTATTGAGCCTAAACTAAATCCACCTGTAGTAGAATTTTTTGTTAATTCTTTATATCTTGGAGAACCTTCTATTGCATATCCTTTTTTATTAGCCTCATCTGGTATTAACTCTAACATTACATTACCCTGTTTAACATAAAATTTTGCATCATCACCATCACCTTCAGAGTATATAACTTTACTACCATCTTCTGGTAATGTATTATTTGTTGATGGTGCATATGTTTTATTATTAAGCTCTACATTTGGTATATTTTTATTGTTTTCTAAGTCAAGTGTTCTGTTTAAACTATATAATATATTTACTTTATTTTGTAAATTAGCAGTTGCTTGAATTAAAGCCTCTGAATTTCCACTATTTAAAGCGGCTTGATAATCGTCATCAATAGACATAGCAGTTGTTATAGCCTCTGCTTTAAATTTATCTTGACCAGTGGTATTATCCCATATTTTTAATTCACCTTCATTTATAAAGCCTTTGTTAAACATGTCTCTAGGTGACATTCCATTTTCATATCCTCCTAATACTTTTCTCCATACACTAGCTTTCATTTCAGCCGTAGTTTGAGATGTATTTAAAGGTGGCATCATACTAGTAGTAAAGTCACTTTCTGCACCAGTATCTGTTTGAGTACTACTAGTAAGGTCTGTAGTAATATTCGTAGTATCTGTTTGAGCACTATCAATAGTAGTTGGAGTTGTTGGTTGTGTAGCTTCGCCTACAAATAGACTACTCATATTACCACCATGACTATCACCAAATTTACCCCTAACTGTATTTTGAAATTGGTTTATATTTTCTTGATATTGCTCTGATGGTTCTACCCCACCACTATGTTTATATCTAGGATTAGATGATGCATATTGAAAAGCATTTTCTAAGTAATTATCGTTGTCTAAAAATCCCGGTTGAAAGTATGCCCATTTTGCTACTTCTGGGCCGACAGCAGAGTTATTTTTTAGTGATTCATATTTTTTTATTCGTGTTTCTTCTGCCGCTTTAAAAGCAGGATACTTTGAATCTAAATTTATTGCGGCTGATAATGTAGCTTGTGTTACTGCATCTTCTAGGTCTGCTGTTCGTTTATCGTCTGCA
>NZ_DEXW01000055.1:8624-10616 GCF_002364335.1 Winogradskyella sp. UBA3174
AATTGTCCTAATTTACTACTTCCACCATAAGGAATTATTCCAAATAATTTTGCCATTACATATCTCCTTGTGGTTCTGGTCTAGCCATCATACCTTCTTGTGGAGGCATTTGTTCTAATTCTTCTTTAATATCTTCTGATGCTTTTTTTTGTAATACTTCATGGTTAGCCATGTCTTTCATAAACTGACCATTGCTTGTATCTTGCATACTAATTCTCATTGTTTTTATTTTTGCACGCATACCCATTGCAACGACTAATTGCATAATTAATGGTGTTATTAATGTTGCTACATCAACAGTCCATTTACCTTCTGTAAATCCACCAAATACAACTAATCGAGTAATAGCTTCTGCAGGAATTTTAGCCTTTAACATTAAAAGAATCTGTTCAGCCATATTAACATTACCTAACTTTTTCATTACAAAATTCATTGCAGAGTCTGGGTCTGTATATTGTGGAGCATGTTCCCAAGGATAATTACCCGGCTCGTTAGTTAATGATTGCCCCGGTATTGGAGCATCAAATGGATTCTGGTCAGCTTCTTTAAATATTTCTTGTGGCATATTATTATCCTATTGCTGTTGTATCTTGAATTTGAGCTAACCTTTTAGCTACACTAGTCCATTTATCGTCCATAGCTACAGCGTCTGTTACTACTGGAGTTTCTGGAGCTTTAGCAGCTGACATAGCATATGTTTTAGCATTAGTAACACCTAAATCTACCTTGGGTGGTCTGCCGGCAGCACTAGGAGTATCTAAAAATTTATCACCTATAGCACTGGCACCTGCACCAATAACTCTATCCATAATACTTCCACCTTTTTTATCACCACCCATAAAGTTGTCTGTAAATTGACCCATCGCCCAAGTCCCTATTGCACTCCATACACTCATATATTATCCTTTATTTTAAAAATTCAAATCCAAACTTACCAAGTAATTTTAGTAAATCACCTTTTGCTGCTTCATCACTTAATTCAAACATTGTTGCTCTTTCTAATGCTGCAAGAGCCATATTATGATTTCTTGCTGTAGCATTTTCAGATGAAGTATTAAGCCAATCAGCTTCATCTCTCCATTCTTGCCATAATGCTGACATTGCATAATTAGACATAGCTAGTGCATTTGATGCGTTAGTTTGGTTAGCCGCATTAGCTGCCGCTGTATTTGCTGTGTTAATAGTTCGTCTCCATTGTACATTAGACTGGTCTATTACACGTTGGTTATCTACATTAAATTTATCTCTTGAATCTTGTAGTTGTGAATTAAATTGCCCAATAGCATTTTGTCTTGCAGCATTTGCTTCATTAACAGCTATATTATTTCCCACATTCATTGCATTAACTTTATTTCCTTCTGATGTAGAAAATTGATTCATTGCATCAGAGCGTTGGGCGTTTTGTAATTCAATACCCGATTTTAAGTTAGAAAAGAATTGCTCAGATTGTTGTACATTAACAGCATTAAATTGTAATGCTGCATTGTTAGCCGCTTGGTCAGTTAATAAACTTTGTTGTTTTAATTGTATGTTTGTTAAACTAGTTTGTTGTTTGTTAGATAAATTAGCCATATCCATTTGCATATAATTTTGTGCATTAAGGATAGCCGCTTGTTGTCTGTTTCCTAAATTTTGAAATATTTTATCTTTATATGTTTGTGCATCAGTTGCTGCTATAGGTAATGCACCTTGCATAATACCTTCTGCCATTGCTTCTGCATACATACTACTTTGACCCATACCTCGTTGAGCCATTTTTGCTTCTACTAAATCAGCTGAAGTTCTTGCCCAAATAGGCATAATGCCACCCGGTTGTAGTCCTGCTGTAACACCTGCTTGTAGATTTGCAAGTTGTCCTTGTACTGTAGCATTAGGGTCAATAGCTCCCATTTGCTCTGCTACTGCCGGAGTTGAAACTGTGCCTTGTGCTGCAGTTGCTTGAGGAACATTTGTTTGCCCTGTTTGTCCTGCTGTATAATTTGCCGAAGTTTG
>NZ_DEXW01000072.1 GCF_002364335.1 Winogradskyella sp. UBA3174
GGGTTTATGTCGGGTTGAGGGGAAATACCTAATGTAATAATACTTGTAGCAAAACAATTTGTTCCGTTTGCTTCAGCCCTTACAAAAACAACTTCACCATCTGCACCATTATAAGGGTTAGTTCCTGCAATTGCAGCTGCGCCATTATCAGCATCTACTTGCAGATTATGGAATGTAACTGTATAATCTGCTTCAGCTAAAGGATTTAATATGTTAGCAATTTCTAAATCTAAATTAAAATCAGCAGTTGCAGTTTGACTGCACTCAGCTAAAACTAAATCATTAAGTGTAAATGTATCTGCAATAGCTATAATCACCTCATCTTCTGACGTACAAGGGTCTCCAAAAATGGCATCAACACCATCAGCAATCAGCGTGTATGTACCTGACTGAGTAGCTGTTAATGTAGAGCCTGTTTCTCCTGGTATTTCTACACCATCTAATTGCCATTCAAACGTGTTAAAAGTTCCACTAAAATCTGGATCAATTAAATAACTATCACCATTACATAATTCTTGATCATCCCCTAAATCTACTTGACAAATAATATCACAATTTGTAGTAGCAGTAGAACTAGGATTAAGTTCTAAATTAATAAACCCTGCATTCCCACTAAAATTAGTTACAAGTAAAACGAAAAATGAATTAGCAGGTGCATTAGGTATATCTATCTGCTCTGTTGCAGATCCTGAATAACTACAATCTACTTCAGTTGTCGCATTTAAATCATCTGCACCACATTCTGGTTGTGTAAAAGGTCCCCAAATAATAAAATCAACATCATTTCCTGCACCTGTTTGATCTGGACCTGTTGTTTGTGTTAATGTAAAACTTAAACTACCAGCAGTATCACCTGTCTGAAGAAAATACCATCTTGGGTTAGGTTCACTTCCTAAACAACCATAATCAATACCTGCTTCAGCATTTCCTGAACCTGTAGGTGAAGGTACATTACTAATGCCAGAGCAAATTGGCAAAGCACCAGCACATGAATCATTATCTAAAACATCTACTTGTATTGAACTATCAGTTGCTGAACAACCTAAAGGATTAGTATCTGTAACCGTAAGAGTAACTATATATGTACCTGGATTAGGGTAAGCATAATTAACCGACTCACCTATTAGTGTATCACCATTTCCAAAATCCCATGTATAAGTCGCACCTGTTCCATCAGTAGAAAACGTAGCACTACCATCAAATATAATTTGCTCACCTGGATCTACTTCAACAGTACCTGCAACTGCTGCTGGGTTTGTACTGTCAATAGATGCTATTATAGTCTGGCATGGCGTAAAGCATTGTATGTTTGCAGCCCAACCGTCAGCAGTTCCAGTACCATTAGAAATAAACTCTATAGTTAAACAACCTGATGCATTAGCTTCTGATGCACTAACAGTAAAAGCACCAACAGGACCTGCGAAAGAGCCTAATAATGGTGCAGTAATATCATCACCATCATAAATATTCATTGTGTCTACATTCAGACCTTGTTGTGTAAAAAATTCTGTGAATTCTAATGACACAAAATCACCTACTACATCAGAACATATCGTTGTAACTAAATTTTCATCAATACTATAAAAGCCAAATTCACCTCCTGAATCATAGAACACATCTGTACATTGACTAAATGTACCGTTCTGCATAGTGATATCTTGTGAGAATGAAATAGATGTAAAAATGAGGATAAATAGGAGTAAAATATTTTTCATTATACTGAATTTTCAGTTAAAATTAGTTTTGAGTTCTATATTGTGAAGTAACCTGAATAAAGTAATTTGTGCTATCTATGCGATAAACATAAGTTCCGTTAGCGAAGAAATCTAATTTGTACTTCAATGGATTAAAATTTGAAATATCAAATTTCGAGTCTCTTTTTAGGTTTTTATTGTGGTCGTCAAACAACGGTATTTCAGATAACATTTTTGTTTGCTTCTGCGCTTTAGCATTTACTTCTTCATAAATAAGAATTCTATTTCTAAGTAAGTGCTTTATATCTTTTAAAAATGTTTCATTATTAAAAACCAGTTCCTTTGATTTTGATTGAAAGACTTCTTTAATCATTGCGGTCTCTTTCTTATTTAAAGGTGCTTCAACATTAGTTGGATAATCTATTTGAATTTTTGAATTTTCTTGACCAAATGTCAAAATGCTTACTATTAAAAAAGGTACTAGAACTGATAATTTAAGATTCATTTTTTGTGGTTTTATTCAATCTCGAAAATTAAGAAAATTTTAGGAATATGAATGTTACTTAGTCAACGATATTTAGTAGTTCAACGGTTTTAAATATATAACAGTTATAATAATAAATCTCCTACCTTAAGGATACTGTATTTATTGTTTATCTTTGCCATCTGTTTTTATTAAACGAATAATTCTTTTGGAAATGAAAATCGATAGTGGTTTTAATGATAGTGATGCCTTAGGAGATGACCATGTTGGATCTTCTTCTAAAACACCTTTAAGAGCTGATGCTTTTAAGCTATCTGATAGTGAAAAAATTGATAGTATTAAAGGTGATGTAACACGTATTTTAGAAACATTAGGGCTGGACCTTAATGATGATAGCCTAAGTGGTACACCAAAGCGTGTTGCTAAAATGTTTGTTAACGAAATTTTTGGAGGGTTAAACCCGGATAAGAAGCCAAGTGCATCAACATTTGATAATAAGTATAAATATGGGGAAATGCTTGTAGAAAAAAACATTACAGTTTATTCTACATGTGAGCATCATTTATTACCAATAGTAGGCCGAGCGCATATTGCTTATATTTCTAATGGCACTGTTGTTGGCTTATCTAAAATGAATAGAATTGTTGATTATTTTGCAAAACGACCTCAAGTACAAGAGCGCTTAACAATTCAAATAGTTAAAGAGCTTCAAGATGTATTAAATACAGAAGATGTTGCTTGTGTTATGGACGCTAAACATTTATGTGTAAATTCTAGAGGAATTAGAGATATAGAAAGTAGCACTGTAACGTCTGAGTTTGGTGGAAAATTTAAAGAAACAGAAACACGTAGAGAATTTTTAGACTACATACAATTGGACACTCAGTTTTAACTTGTTTTCTCGAAACTAGTTGTTTAGCTTTGTTTACAAATTTTTCAAATTCGCATCATGCCGTTATACGACAATCATACTATAAAAATATACAACACACTTTCTGGTGAAAAGGAAGTTTTCGAACCTATTACAAATGGACATATAGGTATGTATGTTTGTGGACCAACGGTTTATAGTAATGTTCATTTAGGTAACGTTAGAACATTCATGTCTTTTGATATGATTTTCCGTTACTTTAAGCATTTAGGTTATAAGATTCGTTATGTGCGTAATATTACGGATGCTGGTCATTTAGAAAATGATGATGATGTTGGTGAAGATAAAATCACTAAAAAAGCGAGATTAGAAGCCATAGAACCTATGGAAATTGTTCAGCGTTATACGGTTGATTTTCATAATGTACTAAACACTTTTAATTTCCTACCGCCAAGCATAGAGCCAACGGCAACTGGACATATTATTGAGCAAATTGAACTAATTCAGAATATTATAGATAATGGCTTTGCTTATAACGTCAATGGCTCTGTATATTTTGATGTTCATAAGTATAATGAATCTAACGATTACGGTATTTTAAGTAAACGAAAATTAGAAGACCTTATACATAATACACGGGCATTAGATGGACAAAGTGATAAAAAAAACCCTCAGGATTTTGCACTTTGGAAAAAAGCAGAACCTACACATATTATGCGTTGGCCATCTCCTTGGAGCGATGGTTTTCCTGGCTGGCACTTAGAATGTACAGCGATGAGTACTAAGTATCTTGGTGACTATTTTGATATACATGGTGGAGGAATGGATTTAAAATTTCCTCATCACGAATGTGAGATTGCTCAAAACCAAGCAGCAAAAGGCCAAGACCCTGTTAAATATTGGATGCATGCCAACATGCTAGAACTTAATGGAGCTCGTATGAGTAAATCTTCTGGCAATTATATAAATCCGGCTGAATTATTATCTGGTGATAATGACATTATGTCTAAAGCTTATAACCCAAGTGTTATTAGGTTTTTTATGATGCAAGCTTCTTACAAGAGTGTGTTAGATTTGACTGATGATGGTTTAAAAGCCGCTGAAAAAGGGTTTAACAGATTAATGGATGCCATTGGTTTAATAGATAAACTAAAGCCGAGTGCTGCGACATCGTCATTTCATGTTTCTGATTGGAAACAGAAATGTTATGATGCTATGAACGATGATTTTAATACTCCTATTTTAATCGCTGTACTTTTTGATGCTGCAAAGTTTATAAATCAGATAAAAGACGGAAGTGCTACACTATCGCAACACGACTTAGAGCTATTAAAAGAAACTATTGAAGCATTTACTTTTGATGTATTAGGTTTAGTTGATACTGCAAAAGAAAACACTGGCATAGATAAATTATCTGGAGCTGTAGACATTCTAATTAATTTAAGAAAAGAAGCACGACTTAATAAAGATTTTGCTTTATCTGATAAGATTAGAGATGAATTAATAGCCGCTGGGATTCAATTACAAGACGGTAAAGATGGCACTACTTTTACGACTAACTAATCGTGAAAAAAATATTAACATATCCATTTTTACTTCTAATTAAAATTTATCAAACTTTTATATCACCTATAACTCCAGCAACTTGTAGGTATCAGCCAACGTGCTCTCATTATGCTAAAGAAGCTTTAGAGGTTCATGGTTTTTTTAAAGGAGGTTGGTTCGCTATAAAACGGATTTTTAGTTGTCATCCTTGGGGAGGTAAAGGTTTTGATGCTGTCCCAAAAAAGGATGACAACTAAAAATTTGCCTTTACGCGCAAGTTCTCCCATTCACTAAAAATGTACTCCATACATTTTATTAACGCTCTGTCTTCTTGTGCGAGATAAAGGTTTTGATCCTGTTTCCTTCAAAAGAAAATTAATAATACGTTAATCTCATTTTCAAAACCTCTCAAAATATTATATTTACACCATAAATAGAATATCTATGTATTTATTACAAATTGATTGGGATCCTATAAAGTATATTGACTTAGGATTTTTTAAACTTCATTTTTACAGTATGATGTGGATTGTTGCCTTTATTTCAGGTTTCTACATTACTAAGCGTATTTACAAAAATGAAGGTGAGTCTGAAGAATCCTTAGATTCTTTATTCATTTACTCTGTCCTTGGTATTATGCTAGGTGCTAGATTAGGGCATGTCATATTTTATCAACCCGAATTAATTACAGAAGACTTCTTTAGCATCTTTTTACCTTTCAAATTTAAAGGTGGTTTTGAGTTTACAGGTTTCAGAGGTTTAGCTAGTCATGGTGCTGCAATAGCAATGATTATCTCAATGTATATTTATAATAAAAAAGTATTACATAGAACTGTGCTTTGGATTTTAGATCGAGTCGTAATACCAGTTGCTCTGGGTGCGGTATTTGTAAGAATCGGAAATTTTCTTAATTCTGAAATGATTGGAGAATATACCAATAGCAAATTTGGTGTTATTTTTAGACAACTAGGTGATACACAGCCTAGACACCCAGGTCAACTTTATGAAGCATTTGGCTATATTTTTGTATTCTTAATTTTATTCTATTGCTATTGGAGAACTAAAAAGTCTGAGCAACAAGGTTTCTTATTTGGCATGTTCTTAGTTTTACTGTGGACCGTTAGATTCTTTGTGGAATATATAAAAGTAGTACAAAATCCAGAACGTGCGGATTGGCTCTTAAATACAGGCCAACTATTAAGTATACCGTTTATATTAATAGGACTTTACTTTATGTTTCTTTATAAACCAAAAACAAAATCGGTTTAATGCAATTAAAAGCTTTATTAAAATATGCCTTAGTTACCACAGTCCTTTTATCAGTTATTAGCTGTAAAGAAGACAAACCCTTAAAGTCTGAAGATAAAATTGTTCTTAGTTTTAAAAAAGAAGGTGTTTTAACTATAAATAAAGCAGTAACAGATTCTATTGTTAAAACATTAGATATAGAGATTGCAGATAACGAATACGAAACTCAAACCGGATTAATGTATAGAACTAAACTTGAAGCAAATCGAGGGATGTTATTTATATTTCCTGATGTACAAATGCGAAGTTTCTATATGAAGAATACTAAGATTCCTTTAGACATCATTTATATAGATAAAAATAAGACTATTATTAGCTTTCAAAAAAACGCTCAACCTTTTGATGAAACAGCGCTCCCATCTGATGCACCAGCAAAGTATGTGTTAGAAATAAATGGAGGATTTTCTGATGAGTGGCAACTTGAAATTGGTGATCATATTGATTTTGATGTTTTGAAGTAGACAACTAAACTTAGTTATTGTCAAAACATGTGCGTTTACAAATTATTATTGTCTTTTTATGTGACTCTAAAAGTTTTGAATATGGAAATGTCAAACTATTGTAAAAGTTTGAACTTACTGAAATATCTAGCCTAGAAAACAATCCAATAAAATTTAATAATGATACGCTAAGAATTTTAGGAAACTTACATATTGGTTTAGAAAATAAGGGACTTATAAATGGTTCAAATAAAATTTGGATTAATTCATTTAAACCAGCCACAAAAACTGATAGTGTTTGGAAAAATATGAATGGTCGTAAAGTCTAAATAATCAGACTTTACAGAGCAGGCAAAACTGGTCATCTTGGACTTTAAGATGGTGGATTTGAGAATGTATATCTAATAAGAACAGATTAAAAATTGATTCAAAACAAAAAATGCCTTTCTTAAAAGAAAGGCATTTTAGATTCTGAAATAAAAATTCAGAATAATAATTATATTAAAGACTTAAGCTTCCTCTTCGTCTTCTTTTACTTTTTTCTTTAATGATTCTGCTGCATCACCTTTTTTAGCCGTATCATACATTACTGGTGTTGCAATAAACAACGATGAGTATGTACCTACTAATACACCTACGATTAAAGCAAATAGTAAACCTCTAAGTGAGTCTGCACCAAAAGTAAACATAGCCAATAACACCACTAAAGTAGTTACCGACGTATTTAATGTTCTACTTAACGTACTATTTAAAGATTGGTTAATCGTCTTATCAAATTCCCAACTTGTGTGTTCGTTTAAGAATTCTCTAATTCTGTCAAATACAACAACCGTATCATTTAAGGAATATCCAATTACCGTTAAGATTGCTGCGATAAATGCTTGGTCAATCTCCATACTAAATGGCATATACTTCCATGTTATTGAGAAGATCCCTAATACAATTAATACATCATGGAATACTGCTGCTACAGCACCAAGTGAAAATTGCCATTTCTTAAATCTAATTAAGATATATAAAAATACAACTACTAAAGATCCTAAAACAGCCCATATAGAAGACTTCTTAATATCATCTGCAATTGTAGGACTTACTTTACTAGAAGACATCTTACCAATTTTAGCATTACCAGATCCTTCTAAAAAATCCGCATATGTCATTCCAGCAGGAAGATACTTCTGTAATGCTTCAAACAACTTAGACTGCACCTCTTCATCAGCTTCAGTTGAATTTTCTTCAACCATATATTTCGTAGAAATCTTTAACTGATTTGGTGCACCGATAGTTTTAACTTCAGCACTATTAAAGACCGCATTAAGATCACCTTTAACTTCTTCAATACTTACTTCTTGCTCAAAACGAACTTGATACGTTCTACCTCCAACAAAGTCGATACCTTCATCTAAACCTGTTGTAAATAAAGATCCTAAACTCGCTAAAATTAATACTCCAGAAATCACATAAGCAACCTTACGCTTCTTCAGGAAGTTAATATTTACATTTTTAAATAACCCTTTAGTCATACTCGTAGAGAAATCTAATTTCCCACCTCTGTTAGAATACCAATCAATTAATAAACGTGTAATGAATATCGCCGTAAATAGTGATGTTAAAATACCTATGATTAACGTTGTCGCAAATCCTTTAATTGGACCTGTACCAAATAAGAATAAAATTAATGCAGTTAAACCGGTTGTAATATTTGCATCTAAGATTGAAGATAATGCATTAGAGAAACCATCTTTAATAGAGTCTTTTTGCGATTTACCCTTAGCTAATTCTTCTCGTATACGTTCAAAAATAAGTACGTTTGCATCAACCGAAATACCAATGGTTAATACGATACCAGCAATACCAGGTAATGTTAATACAGCACCTAAACTCGCTAATACTCCAAATATTAATAGGATATTTAATAGTAGAGCGATATCTGCAAAAATTCCAGATTTACCATAGTAAAATATCATCCATAATAAAACAAACGTTAAGGCTATTAAGAATGATTTCATTCCACTATCAATAGCTTCTTGTCCTAATGAAGGACCAACTTCATCTGCTTGTACAATCTCAGCAGAAGCAGGTAATTTACCAGCTCTTAAAACGTTAGCTAAATCGACAGCTTCTGCTAAAGAAAACGAACCTGAAATTTGAGAATTACCACCAGAAATTCCACCAGCTTGTGTAACACCAGGCGCAGAATACACAAGATTATCTAATACAATAGCAATATTTCCATTTGTAGCATTAGCAACTTTGGTCATTTCTTCCCAAATCTTAGCTCCTTTAGCATTCATTTGCATGCTTACTGCAGGTCTACTTATTTGGTCATATTCTTGTCTTGCATCTGTAATTACAGAACCACTTAATTCTGGTTGTCCTTCTCTATTTGTTTTTATGGCATAAAGCTCTACAAACTCAGAGTCTTTTTCTTGAATACCCCAAACAAATCTTAAGTAACGCATTTCTGCTGGTAATGAAGCTCTGTTCTTTGGCGTGTTTATTTCAGCCATTACTTTTTCCTTATCCTTTACTAAGAAAATACCAACTACTGGTCCTCCATTACCAAATCCTTGAATACCTAATGGATTCTGCTCAGCAACATTTGTAGAATCAGATTCTATCTGACCTGTTAACTCATCAATAGAATTTGTTTCACTTTGTTCTTCTGAAACAACATCATCAACTTCGTCTCCTTCTTCGGGAGTTTCTTTTGCTTGCGCAGCTTCAATTAAAGATTGATTAATTTGTAATATATAAGGTGCTACTTCTTCTGTTTTGTAGGTTTCCCAAAACTCTAACTGTGCTGTTGTGGTTACTAAGTCTTTTACACGCTCAATATCTTTAGCGCCTGGTAATTCTAATAAGATACGTCCAGAGTTTCCTAAACGTTGAATGTTTGGTGATGTTACACCAAATTTATCAATACGCTTACGTAATACTTCGAATGCAGAAACGATTGACTCGTCTACTTTAGTTTCAATAATACCCTTAACGGCATCATCTGACATATCCATGTCTATTGTGCCAATCATTTCGCGATTAGCAAAAATATCTGGGGATGCTAATCTTGTATCACCTTTAATAGCATCAAAAGCTCTGAAAAAAGATTCTAAGTAAGATTCTTGCGCATCTTTCTGAAGCTCTTCAGCATCATTTAAAGCTTTATTAAAGATTGGGTCTTTACTATAACTTGATAATCCTTTTAATATGTCTTTTACTGAAATTTGTAGTGTTACATTAATACCACCTTTTAAATCAAGCCCAAGATTCATTGCATTTTCTTCAACCTCAGCATAAGTATAATCTGATACGCCTAAATTGTATACACTAATTGGCTCAAAATTATCACCAACTTTAATTTTAGATGTTTTTAAAGAATCTAAATAATTGATCTCCGCTATACCTCTTTTCTCTTGATAGTCTGCTTCTGTGTCAGGGTATTGGCTTACAGCATAAGCTTCTGCTTCACTTTCTATTTGATTTGCTTTAAAAGTAAATGATAATTGATAAATACTTACCAATCCAAATAGAATTGCAAAAAGCTTAATTATTCCTTTGTTTTGCATTTTTAATGTTATTTAGTGTCCAATTTTATGGGCGCAAATATAAAGTTTACGCTATAAAATGACAATTATTTTTAATGATATAAATGATTTTTTTTAACTTTTTGATTGAATGACAAAAGCTATTTTTGATGAAGTGGAAATTATTTCAGATTACACAATCCCATTAAAAGCTGGTCCTGCTCTGACTTCTGGGATTTTGTAAGATATCTTTGCTAGTGCTATTGCAACAGTGCTATTCTCTTTAATCGCAACGTTTACTATGGTATTGCGATGTTCAGTATTTAGTTGATATCCAGATGTGTTAACCTTTGGGTTGTCATTGCGATCACTCTTTTGGTTAAGCTCTACGATTTGAATCCCTTCAAAACCCCAGTTAATATGACTATTATTATTATTATGAATTTCGGATATATCTAACTCATAGTTTTTTACGTTTCTATTATCTGGTAAATCTTTAGATGTACTAGAGCTAGATTGGTGTGCGAACTTGAAACTGTCTTCTTTTGAAAGTATGGTTTGAATGCGCTCTACATCAGCCCTACTATAGTAAGTAATTTTAAGTTTTCCGCTTTCGTGTTGCCCAATTTGAATATTTGTAACACCAATACTCTGCAATTGCTTTTTAACAATCTCAATAGTATTTTCTGCATCTTCTGAAGAAATATTAGCATCAGAGAACTGTATAACAATTTGCTGATTGGGCACAGTCGTTTGCTCTAAGCACGTTCCTAAAAACACTAAGAGGACAACTAAAACCCCAAATTGCAGCTTAATTTTCATGCGCCAAATATAGAAAAAAAATAAAGGTTTATCTATACCTCTATGTATTGTATCGCTTAAAACTAAATTTTATAAAAAACTGTTTTTAGCAAGTTTGAGCTCTTTAGATGCTTTAGCAGGCTTTTTACCATAGCCAATTAGCATAAATGAATAATTAGGAAGAAGCTTATTAAGACCTATAGCTGCTAGCATACTTAAAGCAACTGAAAGAATAATTATGATTAAATAAGCCAGCAATGAATAACTTTCGAAACTTAAACTGAAATAGATTTTCAGGGTTAATAATAATTTTAAAACATAGACGTGCAAAAAATAAATGGCAAAACTTGTATTAGCCAAACTATTGATAAAACTGCTTCTAACGTGTTCAAATCGATGTAACCATGTCATAAAAAATAAACACACAAAAACCATTTTAAAGACTAAGGTGTCTATGCCACTATAGGTCAAAAACTCATTCTTATAAAGACCAACATCCCCTCTATTCGTTTGAAAAAGAACAAATAACATCACAATTATAAACAAGTAAATATCTTTACCTCTTAATAATTTATAAATCTTGTCTTTATGAATGGCACACATCATACCCATTAAATATAGCGGTGTAAAATATATCACTGATTGTATAGCCTGAAATATAAATGTGCGCGTATAAGGTCGCTGCACAAAAGATGCAACAATTAAAAGAACACTAAATATTATAAGTTGCTGTTTAAAGTTTAACTTAATAAACTTGACATGTAACGGTGACATTACAGCCATAATCATCACAAAAGGAATATACCAATAAGCCGTAATATGTGCGCCAGAAATTAAATATTTAAATATTGAAATTAAGTACAATGACAAGCCATTAAAAATATTCGCTTCTACCAAATTAGAATTACCCCAATACATAGGAGTCGTAATTAAGCAAATAAGTATTGGTAATATAGATAAAAACAAGTAGGGCTTTAAAAACCGATCAACCCTTGCTTTAAAGAAACTAGCGTAATTATATCTTTTGTACAACACTAAGTAAAACAAAAAACCTGAAATAAATGAAAAGTTTAAGGTTGATCCACTTAA
>NZ_DEXW01000049.1:0-26785 GCF_002364335.1 Winogradskyella sp. UBA3174
ACGGAATATTCAAAAAAATTAAGGTTTAGTTATAAATTGTTTAAAAAATAACATCTGACTATAAATTGTAAGAAATTATTAATCTGATATAAAAGTTAATATTTCTAACTCTTGTGTGGGACTATAATCTTAAATCTCTTCTTCAGCTATAGAAACAACATTGAAAAATGATTTTACCGAAGACTTAGATTTTTGATATCTTAAAAAACGAGCTATCATTTCTTTTTTCAAATCTGGCGCACCACCTTGCCACAATACTTTTCCGATACTGCTTAACAACGCACCGTCTGGTATTGTGGTAACTTATATAATTTACCAGTGTAAAGTCAAATACTGTGCTAAGAATAAAACAATTATAGATATAATTATAACTTCAACGTATTTTAAAGTTCAAAATTATCACCTTCTCTAGCAAATCTGAAACCTAAACTCTGAAGACTATCCTTTAATGGATGATCATCTCTAATTGTAGGATTGGTATGATTGTAATGAATAAAATGAATTTTACTTTTAGTTTCTAAATCTTCGTTTTCAAATAGTGTCGTAGTTTGTGTTGTAAAAGGATGTGGTATTTTACTCATGTCTCTCTTTAGTTCACCATCTCTAAAAAAGGAAGCATCTATAAATGCATAATCCACTTTTTTAACTTCTTCGATGATATTACGATTCCATGTTTCCCACTTATCAATGTCTGGAATAAATAATGCAGATTTATTTTTTCCAATAATTTTGTAGCCTATTGTTTCAGAAAATTCGTCTCTGTGAGGTACTTGCACTGGTATTACTTTGAGTGAATTATTTAAATTTACAACTGAGTCATTCTTTAATAATTTTAAATCAATATTGCTTTTAGACACTAACTGACTCCAAGGTCCATTTATTTCGAGATAATTTTTCATTCTAGGCATTGCATAAACCGGAATATTATTTCCACCTAAAGCCTCAAACCCTAAATACATTAAGCCAGTATAATGACCAATGTGTGCATGTGTTAAAAAGACACCATCAATTACTTTACCATTATCTAAATGGTTATCCTTTAAAATCTGTATTTGCAAAGTAATGTTTGGTGTTGCATCAAAAAGCCATTTTTGCTTCTCTTCTGTGTCTACCAAACCTAGACAAGAGACCAATTTATTTGATTCTTTACCATCATAAAAGGCTTTACAACACTCTTTATAACAATCTATTTGAGGATAACCAGCATCTTGCGCTATACCGAGAACAGTAATGTATTGTTTATACTTTTCTGTTTTTGTCTGCCGTGCATCAGCGCTATCCTTTTTAGTATTGCAATTTAAGAACACTAAAAAGCATAATAGGAATACTATTTGATATACTTTCATCTATAAAAATTTATCTTTGCTAAAGATATAAAACCTTGGATGATGATTAAGAGAATTTTTGGACTACTTATTGTTTTCAACTTAACAGCTTGTGCCGAATTACAGCAAGTTGTTGATTCTTTACCACAAGCTGGTGGAGTACTAAATAACTCAGATATTGCTTCTGGCTTACGACAAGCATTAGATTTAGGTATAGATAAACAAGTTTCTAAACTCACACAAAAAGACGGCTTCTTTAAAAATGATTTGGTTAAAATTTTACTACCAGAAGAATTACAAAAAGTAGATAACGCACTTAGAAAAATCGGATTAAGTAGTTTAGCCGATGACGGTTTAAAAGTACTTAATAGAGCTGCAGAAGATGCCGTAAAAGAAGCGACGCCAATTTTTATTAATGCCGTAAAAGATATTACATTCGATGATGCAAAAAATATACTTTTAGGAGAAGATAATGCAGCCACGAGCTATTTAACGACAAGAACTCAAGCTGAGCTTTACAATAAATTTAAGCCTGTTATTAATAACTCTTTTAATAAAGTTGGTGCAGATCAAATTTGGACTAACCTTATAAATAAGTACAATAGTATACCGCTAACAAATAATGTAAATCCAGATTTAACGGATTACGTTACCAATGAAGCTTTAAAAGGGGTTTATGCAATGATTGCTTTAGAAGAAAAGGATATTAGAACTAAAGCATCTTCTCGTACTACAGACTTATTAAAGAAAGTATTTGCGCTGCAAGACTAAGTTTATTGCACCATATTGAGACAGTTGTTAAACTACATTTAATTATTTACTAATAGTAGCATAACATTAAATCTTAATAAAGTCGAGATATTTGCACTGCAAAAGATAAGTTATAAAAGTCTTTAAAAGAGACAAAAAAAGTTAGTTAGCTAAAAAGCCGATAGTCATATCGGCTTTTTTTATTTTAAATTCTGAAGTGTTTTAAAATAACCATAAGACTTTTGCAAGCGACTACCATACCAAGAGAACAGTTCTCCATCTACAATCTTTATAATTTTTTTAGAAAAACGATCTTCCAATTCTGGTATATGTATGTCTTTAAACGGAAAAGGTTCACTCGAAAGAAAAATAATATCACTTTGGTTTAGTGTTGAATTATCTAAGCTAATTTCCGGATAGCGCAACTCTTCTTTAAAAGCATTAACAAAACCAGCTTCTGCGAGCATTACATCTATAAATGTATTTGAGGCAGCGACCATCCAAGGTTTTTTCCATATAAAATAAGAGACCTTAGGTTTTGGTTGATTTTTTATTTCATCTTGAAACTGTTCTCTTTCATTTTGAATATTACTAATAATAATAGAAGCTGAGTTTTCAACTTTAAAGAGCTCACCATACATTTTGATAAGCTCAAAACAATCTTCTAGATTATAAATATCACTAATGTGAATTGGTGCAACTCCTTCTAAAACTTCAATAATTTCTTTAGTATTTTCCTCTTTATTACAAAGAATAATATCTGGTTGAAGGTCTATTATTTTTTGAAGTTTAATCTGTTTAGTTCCGCCAATAACCGTTTTAGACATTCTAAGGTGCTTAGGGTGAGTACAGAATTTAGTAACACCGACTACTGATTCTTCTAAACCTAAATCTACTAATAACTCGGTTTGAGATGGTACTAGGGAGACTATTCGCTTTGGTGTTTTTTTAAGTTGAATTTCTCTATTTAGTTGATCTTTGTAAGTCATTGCCTAGCGTGAAGAAATCTATTTAACTATAGTTCATTGATGAGATACTAAAACAAATTCAGCATAACAATTATTTAGATAATATATCTTCCATTTGCAACTGTAGTTCTTCTGCTTTATGAGCAGCAGCTTGTGCAAAATCGTCTTGAGGCGAAGCATAAATAATTCCTCTAGACGAATTTATTAGCAGTCCGACAGAATTATTCATTCCGTATTTACAAACCTCTTGGAGATTTCCTCCTTGTGCTCCAACACCAGGAACTAACAAAAAACTATCAGGAATTATTTTTCTAATATCAGCTAAAAACTCAGCTTTAGTAGCGCCAACCACATACATTAAGTTTTCAGAATTTTTCCAAGATTTTGACGTTTCTAAAACCTGTTTATACAACTCTACTCCATCAACAGTTTTTGTTTGAAAATCAAATGCTCCTTGGTTAGAAGTTAAAGCCAAAAGAATCGTATGCTTGTTTTTAAATGCTAAAAAAGGTTCAACCGAATCTTTTCCCATATATGGTGCTACCGTTACACTATCAAAACCTAAATCTTCGAAAAAAGCTTTAGCATACATGGTACTTGTATTACCAATATCTCCACGTTTAGCATCTGCAATGGTATAAATTTCAGGGTAGTTTTTGTTTAGGTGTTTTATGGTCTTCTCTAACGCTTGCCAACCTTTAATTCCGTAAGCTTCGTAAAATGCTGTGTTAGGCTTGTAAGCTACACAAAGATGATGTGTTGCATCTATAATTTCTTTATTGAAAGCGAAGATTGGATCTTCTTCTTTTAATAAATATTTTGGAATTTTATTTAAATCTACGTCTAATCCTATACAGAGAAAGGATTTTTTTTTATGGATTTGTTTTATTAGTTGGTCTGTTGTCATATTATAAAAAGCTTCAGAACTAGAGGCTTCAATTTAGATTAAATCATCATTAGCTTTTAACAGCTCTGTATTTTCAGCTAACATTAATTCATCTATTATTTTTTGAATATCACCATCAATGATATTTGATAAATCGTAAAGCGTTAAGCTAATTCTGTGATCAGTTACACGTCCTTGAGAATAATTGTACGTTCTAATCTTAGCACTTCTATCACCAGAACTCACCATACTTTTACGTTTAGCAGAGTCTAGAGCACGTTGTTTCTCTAATTCTTTTTCATACAAACGAGAACGTAAAACCTTTAGGGCTTTCTCTAAATTCTTATGTGATGATTTTTGATCTTGGCAACTTACAATCATTCCTGTTGGTTCATGATGTAATTTAATTGCCGAGTAAGTTGTATTTACTGATTGCCCTCCTGGACCTGTAGATGTTGTACGCTCAATACGCACTTCAGTCATATCTAACTCATAATCAAATTCTTCTGCCTCTGGCAATACCATAACTGTTGCTGCACTTGTATGCACACGACCTTGAGTTTCTGTTTGTGGCACACGTTGCACACGATGCACACCAGCTTCAAACTTTAAAGTTCCATAAACATCCTCACCAGAAACTTCGAAAATAATTTCTTTAAATCCGCCAGATGTTCCGTGACTTGTACTTACCACATCAACTCTCCAGCCTTTATCGCTACAGTATTTAGAATACATTCTGTATAAATCACCTGCAAAAATACTCGCTTCGTCTCCACCTGTTCCTGCACGCACCTCAACAACAACGTTTTTGGCATCGTCTAGATCTTTTGGAATCAACATAAAACGAATCTCTTCTTCTAATCTAGCAATAGTTTCTTTAGCTTCATCGAGTTGTATTTTTGCCATTTCTACCATTTCGGCATCAGAAGCATCACTTATAATTTCTTCAGATTCAGAAATATTATCTACAGCTTCTTTATAAATTTCGCCTTTATCTACAATTAATTTAAGATCCTTATATTCTTTCATCAACGTAGCATAACGTTTCTGATCTGATATAATATCTGGTTGAATAATAAGATCATTTACCTCATCAAACCGTTGCTTAATTATCTGTATTTTCTCTAACATGTCTCTTCAAAAAATTGAATTTCAAAAATACAATAATTTATGAATTTTGAAGCTTCAGATCTAAGTACATATCAACATTCAAAATAAATGATATAAAATAGACGTTACATAAATAATATGTATCGTCTCCTAGCTATACTTTCATTTTACAAACCCTTTATGGTTTGGTCTTTTGTTGTAAATGCCATAATAGGGTTTATAAATCCGCATGTGGCGCCAGCACTAATTACCAAATTATTCCTTACGGTTTTTGCATGGTATTACGTGAGTGAAACTAATGAAAAACGCAAATTGACGTTTTACAAGAATCTAGGTATATCACAGATACTATTATTTTCAGTAGTATTTATTGTAGACTGTATTTTAACCATTATCTTTCTTACAGTATTTAAGGAATTTACCTAAACATCATGAAATTTGAACTAGACAATGTAGAACTTTACTTTAAAAATAAACGTATTTTAAATGGTATTTACCTCAAAGCAGAAACGGGAAAAATAACTGCTATTTTAGGTAGAAATGGCTGTGGTAAAAGTAGTTTACTCAATATTGCTTTCGGAACTTTAAAACCGAAGTATATGCTTATTCGAATAGACAATAAACCTCTCTTAAAACCGCTTTATAAGACAAGATTTGCAAAGTATTTACCACAGTATAATTTTATTGCAGATGGTATGAAGCTGTCGTTAGTTTTTAAATTGTATAAAGTTGATTGGTTTGTCTTTTCTGAAAAATTTGAAGGGTTTTCAAAATATAAAAATTCAAAATTTAAACATCTTTCTGGAGGTGAAAGACGATTGGTAGAAACCTATCTTATACTAAAAGCGAAAAGTGAGATTGTAATTCTCGATGAACCATTTTCTCATTTAGCACCTTTATATATTGATAAAATAAAACAATTTATTGAAGAAGAAAAACAACACAAAGTGATACTATTATCTGATCATATGTACCAACATATTATTGATAGTTCTGATACCATTTATTTACTTCAAAACGGAACTACAAAAAAGATAAATCAATTAACTGATTTAGAAGATTACAGGTATTTAAGCGAGGGAAGTCTTTCTTAATACTCAAAAGTTCCATACTCACTTTTAATTGTAAGTTGTTTTTGTTCTGAAGCCTCTACGCGGCCAATAATTTTAGCATGTACATTAAATGACTTTGAAATAGCTATAATTTTATCGGCAACTTCTGGCTTAACATAAAGTTCCATTCTATGTCCACAATTAAAAACTTGATACATTTCTTTCCAATCTGTTTTAGATTGTTCTTGTATTAATTTGAATAATGGAGGAACACTAAACATATTATCTTTTATAATATGAAACTCGTCAACAAAATGTAAAACCTTAGTTTGGGCACCACCACTACAGTGCACCATACCGTGAATAGATTCACTATTATATTCGTTCAAAATTGACTTAATAATTGGAGCATATGTTCGGGTTGGTGATAACACCAATTTACCAGCATCAATTGGAGAATTCTCGACTGCATCTGTAAGTTTAGTTTGACCAGAATACACCAAATCTTCTGGTACTGCAGCATCAAAACTTTCTGGATATTTCTCACCAAGATATTTAGAGAATACATCGTGTCTTGCCGATGTTAATCCATTACTTCCCATTCCACCATTATATTCAGATTCATAAGTAGATTGACCAAAGGATTCTAAGCCTACAATTACATCTCCTACAGAGATGTTAGCATTATCAATAACGTCTGAACGCTTTACACGAGCCGTAACCGTAGAGTCTACAATGATTGTTCTCACTAAATCACCAACATCTGCGGTTTCGCCACCAGTAGAATGAATGGTTACACCAAATGTCTTTAAATCCTTTATTAAGTCTTCAGTTCCGTTTATAATTGCAGAGATAACTTCACCTGGAATTAGGTTTTTATTTCTCCCAATAGTAGATGATAACATAATATTATCAGTAGCACCAACACATAACAAATCGTCAATATTCATTATTAAAGCATCTTGAGCAATACCTTTCCAAACGGATATATCACCTGTTTCTTTCCAATACATATATGCCAAAGATGATTTTGTACCAGCTCCATCTGCGTGCATTATGAGACAATAGTTCTCATCGTTTGTTAAATAATCTGGAACTATCTTACAAAAAGCTTTAGGAAACAAGCCTTTATCTATATTCTTTATGGCGTTATGTACATCTTCTTTTGAAGCTGAAACACCACGTTGTGCATATCTTTTGCTAACCGAATTACTCATTAAAGTTTATTAACATTCGTATGCAAAAATAAGAATTGTGTTTAATTATCTTGCAGTATAGAATTAGTTTTAATTAGAGTTGGTATTTCCTCTAGACGTCTATCTTTTTCTTTTGTACCACCAAAGTATAAATTGACACCAAAACCAATCCTCAAAAACGAATCATTTTCTTTATCATTTATTATAAACTGCATGTCGTCTTCTAGACTATAGTTATATTCTCCAAATAGTTTTACACCAAATTTATCTGCAACAATATATTCAAAACCAAAACCAGACTGAATTTTTACAGAATTAAAATCTGAATCACTGAGTGAATTATAACCAAATCCTGCATAAATAAATGGGGAAAATTTATCATAAGGAAGAGCTAAAAATTCAATATTAAAATCGATTGATGTAAAATCTTGCGAAATATCACCATAACTAAGATTAAAGCTATTGAAAGATAATCCTAAATATAAATTATCTAAAATAGAACGCTTATATCCAAACTTAAAGTAAAAACTTTGTTCGGTATTATCAACTCCACCTACTAAAGTTGAAGAACCAAGAGCCGCTTCAAATACATTGGTACCTCGATAATCGAAGAAAACCAATTTTTGAAATTTATTGTTAAAATTACTAATACTATCCTTTTCTCTACTAGACTTTAAAGTGGAAGAGTCTTCTGTATTTTGAGACAACAAAACACTATTCGAAAAAATAATTAATAATAAGCTGATTATTAACCACTTATATTTGATAATCATAAAAATAACTTTAATATGTTTAGGGTTTTTTTTTGTTTATTAACAAAAAGTGCAATATAATAAAAAAAGATAAACTCTATAAATAGAATTTATCTTTTTAATCTAGTAAAATTATTTAATCTTTTAAATAATTTTTAAGAATCTGATTGTAGCTTAGATTGTATATTTACAACATCTACTTTGTTAACATTATTTAATTCTTCAGAATTATCTTGAGAAAGAATTAAGGTTGCGCCAACAAGGATAGCTACACTTAGTAGTAACTTCTTCATTTTAACATTATTGATTAATAGCCCTACAAAAATACTAATTAATCAAACTGTAAAACCATATAGATTCAGTTTTTTACACTTACCAAGGCAACTTTTCGATAATTAGACATTTGTTATCGATAAACGACCTAAAAAGGAAATACGAACTATTCTCATGTACGTAATACTACGTATGTTTTAGCCTAAAACTAAGCCTAAATAGGTTTAAATCTCTATTTTTTGTTTAACGTATTAAAGCTATCTAGTAAACAAAAGCTCTCTGTATTTCGTTAAAGGCCATAACTCATCGTCAATCATTAATTCTAGTTTATCACAATGATATCTAATCTGCTCAAAATATGGTTTTACGGTGTCGCAATAACCTGTGGCTTTCTTCTCTATTCTATCTTCCTTATTTAAAGCTTTACGTGCATTAATCATTTTAGTTACTAAAGAATTTAAAGCTTCAATATGGTTAGATATTTCTTCAATAAGTTTAAGCTGTTCTTTAGCTAAACTTTTAAATTTATCACCATAAATTGCTTTTAATCCTGTAACGTTTTCGATCAAAATATTTTGATATTTCACAGCTGTTGGTATAATATGGTTTCTGGCGATATCTCCAATAACACGACTTTCAATCTGAATATGAAGAATATACTCTTCCATTTCTATTTCGTAACGCGCTTCTGACTCTACCCTATTCATTACACCTAAACTTTCAAAAAGCTCTAAAGTCCTTTCTGAAATCTTAACTTTTAATGCCTCTGGAGTTGTCTTATTATTACTTAAACCACGCTTTTTCGCTTCCTTTTCCCAGGCTTCACTATAACCATTACCTTCAAAAAGAATTAATTTTGAATTTTTTATATACTCGCGTAACACATTAAAGATTGCATCATCCTTTTTCATTGATTTTTCATCAATCAAAACATCAACCTCTTTTTTAAAGTCTATTAACTGTTTTGCGACTATAGTATTTAAAACTGTCATTGGGTTAGCACAATTTGCTGTGGAACCAACTGCTCTAAATTCAAATTTATTTCCTGTGAAAGCAAAAGGAGATGTTCTATTTCTGTCCGTATTATCTAATAATATCTCTGGGATTTTACCAACAACATTCAGTTTTAAATCGGTTTTCTCTTTTGGTGACAACTTCCCTTTTGTAACAGTTTCTAATTCCTCTAAAACTTTGGTTAGCTGCGCACCAATAAATACTGAAATAATAGCAGGTGGTGCTTCGTTTGCACCTAAACGGTGATCATTGCTAGCTGAAGCAATTGCTGCTCTTAAAAGCTCTTCATATTCATTTACAGCCTTTATAGTATTAATAAAGAAGGTTAAAAATTGAAGGTTACTCATTGGTGTTTTACCCGGTGACAGTAAATTAATACCTGTATCTGTGCTTAAACTCCAATTGTTGTGCTTGCCAGATCCGTTAACTCCAGCAAATGGTTTTTCGTGTAATAAGACTTTAAAACTATGGCGTTCTGCTACTTTTTGCATCACATCCATTAATAAGGAGTTATGGTCTACCGCCAAATTAGCTTCTTCGAAAATTGGAGCTAATTCAAATTGATTAGGAGCGACTTCGTTATGCCTGGTTTTTACTGGTATGCCTAATAACATACACTCGTTCTCTAAATCTCGCATGTAAGCCATCGCTCGGTTGGGGATTGTTCCGAAGTAATGATCATCTAATTGTTGCCCTTTTGCAGGCGAATGTCCTAAAAGTGTCCGACCTGTTAATACTATATCTGGTCTAGAAGTAGCTAATCCATTATCAATTAAAAAATACTCTTGCTCCCAACCTAAAGATGCATTTACTTTTTTTACGTTTTTATCAAAATATTTACACACAGCTACAGCAGCGTTGTCTACAGCTTGTAGTGCTCTTAATAGCGGTGTTTTATAATCTAAGGCTTCGCCTGTATAGGACACAAAAACGGTAGGAATGCACAATGTAGTGCCATATATAAAGGCAGGAGACGTTGGGTCCCAAGCTGTATAACCTCTAGCCTCAAAAGTATTTCGTATGCCGCCATTGGGAAAACTAGAAGCATCTGGCTCTTGCTGTACTAATTGACCACCTTCAAACTTCTCAATAGCTAACCCATCTCCAATCGTTTCAAAAAAAGCATCATGCTTTTCTGCGGTTGCACCTGTTAAAGGCTGAAACCAATGTGTATAATGCGTAGCTCCTTTTGAAATAGCCCATTCCTTCATCCCAGTAGAGATATGGTCCGCAACTAGTCTATTAATCTTATTTCCTTTTTCTATGGCCTCTATAATACTAGCCAAGGCCTCTTTTGTTAAATATTGTCGCATTGTTGATGCATTAAAGACATTTGATCCAAAAACTTCTGAACGACGTTTGGTTTCTTTAATAACTAAAGGCTTTCTCTTTAGTGACTTTTTAACAGCGTGAAATCTTAATGTTGACATAATCTGATATTTAATAAAACAAAATTACTAATTTAATGATATAACCATACATATTTTCGGGTATTAACAACTGTTGATAAGATTTATATGCATTTAACCCTATTTTTTTTGGGGTAGAAATAATTTTTGATGATTTTTGCATATCAAATTTTATAAACCTATTACAATGAGTAAATCAAAACTTGAATACATTTGGTTAGATGGACACGAGCCAACACAAAACATGAGAAGTAAAACTAAAGTTGAAAATGACTTTAGTGGTAAATTAGAAGATTGTCCTGTATGGTCTTTTGATGGATCATCAACTGAACAAGCTTCAGGCGGAGCTTCTGATTGTCTATTAAAACCCGTAGCAATTTATCCAGACCCTGTTCGAAGAAATGGCTTTTTGGTAATGGCGGAAGTTTTAAGCGCAGACGGAACACCTCATCCTTCTAATGCAAGAGCTGCTATAGATGATGATGACGACGATTTTTGGTTCGGTTTTGAACAAGAATACTTTTTAATGGACTCTAAAACAGATTTACCTTTAGGTTTCCCAAGAGGTGGTTTTCCTGGGCCACAAGGAAAATACTATTGCTCAGTTGGAGGACGCTACACTTGGGGAAGAGATGTTGTTGAAGAACATGCCGATCTATGTATTGATGCTGGTTTGAATTTTGAAGGTATTAACCAAGAAGTTGCACCAGGACAATGGGAATTTCAATTATTTGCTCAAGGTGCAAAAAAAGCCGGAGATGAAATCTGGATTGCAAGATATTTACTAGACCGTTTAACAGAAAAGTATGGATACTATATTGAATACCACCCAAAACCAATAAAAGGAGATTGGAACGGTTCTGGTATGCATGCCAACTTCTCTAACACTGTTTTAAGAACATGTGGATCTAAAGAAGTTTACGAAAAAATATGTGAAGCATTTAGACCTGTTACTGAAGCACACATGGATGTCTATGGTGAGTTTAACGATGAGCGTTTAACTGGTTTACATGAAACAGCTCATGTATCTGACTTCTCTTACGGAGTTTCAGACAGAGGTGCATCTATTAGAATACCAATTATTACTGTAGAAAAAGGTTGGAAAGGTTGGTTAGAAGATCGTAGACCAGCATCTAATGGTGATCCTTATAAAATTGCAGGTAGAATTATTAAAACAGTAAACAGTGCTAATATAAAGGCCTAAATTAAAACGATTTAATTAACTGAAAGCTCCGATGAAAATTGGAGCTTTTTTTATTTAAGGGTTATATAAATGAATACAATGTAAGCACCAAATAACAATATTCCTTTATAACGACCAATCTCTAGACGCTTAGGAATAAGCATTAACGGAATTAAAATAGCAGCAAAACCGATCATCCAAAATATATTTGTAGATAATATTTGTGGTGTTTCTGGATTGACAACAATAGGTTTTATAATAGCCGTTAATCCTAAAACAGAAGCAATATTAAAAATATTAGATCCAATTAAGTTTCCTAATGAAATTGCTTTTTCTTTCTTTAAAGCCGCAATAACCGAAGCTGCTAATTCTGGTACACTGGTGCCAATTGCTATTACTGTAACTGAAATTGCATAATCGCTAACACCAACAGTTTTTGCCAATTGTTTTGCACCTTCTACAAGCCAATCAGATCCAAAATACAATCCTGCAGCACCAATTAATAACCATGTTACAATTTTAAAATTAGAAACGACTGCTAGTGAATCATCGACTTCTAAATTTGCTTTTGTGGATTTACGAGAAGCTCTAATTAAAAGGAAAAGAAACACAATTAAAGCAACAAACATAATTATGCCTTCTATTGCAGTTAGCACGTTATCATTCCACAAAAAATAATACAATACAAAGGATGCCAACATCATCATTGGCCAATTGAGTTTGTAAAAATCTTTATCTACTGCTAATGGAGAAATTATTGCCGTAATACCTAAAACTAAACCAATATTAGCAATATTAGAACCTATAACATTACCTAAAGCAATATCAGAAACGCCATCTAAAGCCGCTTGTAAACTCACTAATAATTCTGGGGCAGAAGTAGCAAAGGATACAACCGTCATACCAATAACTAGCTTAGATATTTTAAGTTTAAAAGACAACCCTACTGATGCTCTAACCAAAAAGTCACCACCTATAACTAACAAAGCTAAACCTGCAATAACAAGAAGTACACTCATTTATTCTATATGTATTAAATACCTTTTTTTATTAAAGTTGCAAAGATAGCATTTCATTTTCAGACAAAATAAAAACTAAAAAAATCGTTAAATAACTACTATTTTAGTTACATAACTATAAAAACAGTTATATTTGAATATCTTAAAAAATACTATTTATGAAAACGTTGAATATTTCCCTTTTTTCATTTTATAAAAAAAAAGCATGCGTTATTATTTTATTATTAGCTCTTGGATGTTCAGAAAAAGAAACTAAACAACTTACTGAGAATTATATTTTAAAAGGAAATATAGATGGTATTGAAAACAACACATGGATTTACTTAGCAATCGACGATAAGACTATAGATTCTTCAAGAATTTCTGAAAATAAGTTTGAAATGAGTGGGGAAATAAATCAACCTCAAGTATTTGATTTATTTAT
This sequence comes from Winogradskyella sp. UBA3174, assembly GCF_002364335.1. Classification (GTDB taxonomy): domain Bacteria; phylum Bacteroidota; class Bacteroidia; order Flavobacteriales; family Flavobacteriaceae; genus Winogradskyella. The sequence goes on from NZ_DEXW01000049.1 coordinate 13,362, forward strand.
TAAAAATTCACAAAATTTCACTAGAATTTGGTTAGAGTCTAATGAAATAGCATTTGAAGCAAAAAATGGTTTCTTTCAAGAAGCAGAAATTACAGGCTCGACATCACAATCTCAAAGCGAAAAACTTTGGAAACCAATTCGTGAATATAGAAAACGTAGAGATAGCCTCTCTCAATTAGTCTACAATAGTGAAATTAGTGACAGTTTAAAAGCAAAAGCAACTATTGCATTAAATCAGGTTAGTGAAAACAGATTGAAAATAGAAAAAAATTTCATTAAGAATAACCCAAGTTCCTTTATAAGCGCAGCAACTCTAGACTTTTACTCAACTACTTTCAATAAAAGCACTGTAACTAACTTATATAACAACTTAAGTGAGGATGTTAAGAATTCAAATTATGGGCAATCAATAAAAAGATTCTTAGACTTAAGTAGTACCACAAATATTGGAGATATGTATACTGACTTTAAAATGAAAAATACAGATGGTAAACAGGTTAAGTTATCAGAAAACATTAAAAAAGTAACACTTTTAGAGTTTTGGGGTTCAAATTGTGGCCCATGCAGAAAAGAGAATCCAAATCTTGTTAAAACCTACAATAAATACAATACCCTAGGATTTGAAGTATTCGCAGTATCTCAAGACACCAATAAAGCGAGTTGGCTTAAAGCTATTGAAAAAGACAGCCTACCATGGATTCATGTGAGTGATTTAAAACGATCAGATGATGCTTCACTAATATATGGCATCAATGGTATACCAGATAATTTTTTAATAGACAAAAATGGAATTATTGTTGGTAGAAATCTTAGAGGTCAAGAACTAAATAAAAAAATCGATGAATTAATAGGTGATTCAAAATAACAAAATAATAATTATGCAAAAACTAACAAATAAAGAAGAGGAAATTATGCACATTTTATGGAAGCTAGAAAAAGCTTTTGTAAAAGATGTATTGTCAGAAATCACAACAGACAAGCCTCATTATAATACACTTTCTACTATTATAAGAAATCTTGAAGAAAAAGGCTATGTAAGTTATAATGCCTATGGTAAAACACACCAGTACTTCCCTATTGTATCTAAAGAAGATTACAAAACAAAGTTTATGAATACAGCTATTGAAAACTATTTTAATAGCTCATATAAAAATGTGGTTTCTTTCTTTGCTAAAGAAGAAAAAATAAGTGTTGCTGAGCTAAAGGAAATTATTTCATTAATAGAAAACAAAGACTAATTATGGAATATCTTTTAAAAGCTAGTTTAATTATAGCACTATTTTATTTGTGTTTTCACTTCTTCTTAAAAAAGGAAACTTTCTTTAATCATAACCGCTGGTTTTTACTTTTAGGAATTATTATTGCTTTAATTTTTCCGTTAGTAGTTATACCAATAGAAGTCACTGTTGAAGCCGTAACAATACCTGAAACTTTTTACGTCTTCAATGATACTATACCAACACAAAACTTTCAGCCAATAGTAGAATCGAGTTTTAATTGGACGAACCTATTATCTTTAATTTATGGTATAGGATTAGTCATTTTTATGATTCAATTTTTATTTCAATTTGGATCTTTAATTTTATTACTACTAAAAAACCCAAAAAATAAAGATGGTATTTACACTTATGTTATTGTGAATAATAAGATATCACCTTTTTCATTTTTTAAATGGATTGTTTATAATCCTGAAGCATTTAATGCTAATGAACTGCAACTTATGTTAACTCACGAGAAAGTACATGCCAACCAAATGCATTCATTAGATATACTATTCACACAATTGAGTTGTGCAATTTTCTGGTTTAATCCGTTAATGTGGTTGTACCGAAAAGAGGTCAGACAAAACTTAGAATATATAGCAGATTTTAAAACGCAAGAAACTTCTAATAACGAAAAAGCATACCAACGCTTATTATTAAAAACCAGTGTTACAAATCAGCACATATCGTTATCAAATAATTTTTATAATTCATTAATCAAAGAACGAATCGTTATGTTAAAAAAATCGAGATCACACAAAAAAAGCCAATGGAGATATTTCCTTATGCTACCAATTTTAGCTGGTTTACTAATGAGCATGAATACCGAGACCATTTATGTTGAAGAAAATACAGCTACCATAAACAATAAAGATGTTTTAGAGTTTGTAGTTACTAAAAACACTACGAATGCTGAGTTAAAATCGATGTCTGAAGCCGTTGAAGAAAAAGGAGGCTCTTTGGTATTTAGTCAGATTGAAAGAAATAATACTGATGAGCTTACAAGTATTTTTCTAAAATTAAATAATCACAGTAATGGTTACGGTAGCGGGAATTCTAATCAACCAATGATGCCATTCTTAATTTACAAAGAATTCTTTGGGCCTGGTGGCGGATATGCCGGCGCAAATGGTATGGGAACCCTGCATTTTGACGATAACGAAAATGGGGATAACCCAAAAGCAATTAAGGCATTTAAAACACGAACAAATAACGTGTTATCAAAAAATAATTTACAAATGCTTAATCTTAATAACAGGAAGGTAACTATTAATCATATTGAAATTGTTTTTCATAAACAGATGTCTGACCAGCAATTAGAGAACATTAGAAAAGAGTTGAAAGCTAATGATGTTACAATGACTATAAATAAATTAAAGCGCAATTCTAAAGGCGAAATAAAGGCAATAAATATAGATTTTAAAACACAACACGGCTCTAGCAATTACAGCGTAAAAAATAACAATGGGATTGCTTCATTTTATTTTAATATAAATGAAGATGGTAGTTTTGGAGTTGGAGCCATTAAAAAAAACGACGTTGTCATTATAGAGTCAGTTCAAAGGGATGATTATAAAAATCGCAAAAGTAATTTTGGTGAAGTAATAGAGGTTATTGAAGATACAACAAAATACGTTCTAGGAAGCACAATAAGAACTTCTAAACCAGACTCTTTGTATTATAAAGTAACAGGTCGCTATAGAGGTAATTTTGAAAATGATACTATACGAGTTGCTAAAGGATTTTACATAGATTCTACTGATGTGAAACGCTTATTTAAAATTAAAACAGACAACTTTTTTGAAAACAATTATAAAAACCCTAAGCCATTAATTGTTTTAAACGGAAAAATTATAAGTAATTATAATCTTAGTACTATAGACCCAAAAGGTATTAAGAGTATATCCATTCTAAAAAAAGAAAATGCGATGGAACTTTATGGTAAAAAAGGTGAAAATGGAGCTGTAATCATAACAATGAAAAACAATGCTACCATCTCAGGTACTAAGGCTATCTTTTTTGATGAAGGAGAAATACCAACAAAAATTATTAACCAAGAAATCACTACTGAAGAAGCTGGCATCACAAAACAGACATTATCAAAATTAAACAAGAAACTGAATAAACCAATGTATATTATTGAAGGTAAGGTTCTAAACTATAATGAATTTAATATGATAAATCCTAATGACATTAAAGGTATTAGTATTTTAAAAGGTGAATCTGCCACTTCAATATATGGTGAGAAAGGCAAAGATGGAGTTATAGTAATGGTATTAAAAGATGGTAAAAAGAGCTCTTGGGAATCAAAGTTAGCATCTAAAGAAAAAGGACCTTGGGAAATAAGCAGAGCAGAAATTAGCAGTGTTCAATTTATAGATGATGAAGATCCTACTAAAAATGGAACGTTAGCTTATATATCTAGGTATTCATCCGATAAGGTTTTAGAAAGTCAGAAAACATTACTCGAACAACAAGGTATTACTGTAAAATACTCAAAAGTAAGACGCGATAAAAATGGTGAAATTACAAGTATAAAAATTAGTCTTAACAATAATAAAGGTCAAGAAACCTCAGCAAAATTTAAAAATGATAATGGCATCACTAGCATTAGATTTGGTTTATCTGAAGGCTCATTAGTAGTTAGCACTACTAACATGGATAAATTTGACTAAAACCTATTACCGTTAATTTAAAAAGCCAAACTGATAATTCAGTTTGGCTTTTTATTTTCTATTAATTCAAGGTAAATTTAATCTACCATAACTTTTTTAACTATAGAGCGATTACCACTAGTCAGCTTTAAAAGATATAATCCTGAAGCAACATCTAAATCTATATAATCTTCAACGCTTTTAAAATATTTTAAACGCTTACCTTCTATTGAATACACTTCAATCTCAATAGCTTCACTAAGACCTTTTATGTAAACTCTTCCATCAGATGGGTTAGGATATACTGATAATTGTAATTTGCTATTATCTTGAATACTTAATCCTTGGTCCCAATCCAAACCAACACTATCACCCCAAATAAACTCAACCAAATCTGGCTGATCAATAAATGGGTTTCTATTAAATTGCCAATTATAAACCACGTTATTTCTATTCATTTCAAAATCATCTGGCGGATCATTTCTATGCCAATCTAGTAAGGTTGCTAAATCACCCAACTGCCCTGTAATATTGGGAAAACCATTAACAACAGCTAACCCATTATACCTAATTTCCATATATAAAACACTACGCGCAACGTCTCCTCTAAAACTACCTAAGTTATCTAAGTTACCCATATCATCAAGTGGACCAACATAATCGCCATAATGTTTATTTCCACGAGAACTATTCTCAGAAGCATCAGCAGCTCTTAATGCATGTGCATCTGAATTACCGTGACGTAAAGAATCTGCTTTTGTTGTCCAAAACACATCGATACCATCTGCAATGTCATCTTCTTCTATATCGTTATAACCACCTCTAGATCTTGGAAAAGTGTGTTCTCTATTCCATTTATTGGTATTATTACTTCCGGTTTGTAAATCTAATTTAGGTCTACCTTCTTCAGAATACACCAACCAAACCTGGTTACTATTTAATGGGTTTTGATCGGCTTCATTTAAAATATCAATAACATCTGCATAAGTTTGCGCTCTCACAATAGACGGGTTGGCAATAATACCTTGTAAAGCTTGTCTTAGTTCAGTATCTGCTAATTGATCTAAACTATCGTAATAGCCTGACGGCTGTGTGCTTTGCACAATCCCTGTGGTAGGATTAACTGGTGTTCCCCAAGCAGCCATAGTAAAATCATTATCCACTATCCTCACCTCAATATTATTATTAAAAGGAACTTGAGGCTCAACTAAATCTAAAAATCGAATTTTTATTACCTCATCACCTTCATCATCTGCATCATCAACAACAGTAATCGTTGTCGTTGTAGAATTCTGTCCGGCAAGAATGGTCAAACTTGTTATTCCTGTAAAATCAGATGTATTAAATCCAAAATTATTCAAACTTACAGTAAAATCTATATCTGAAGTTACATTGGTTTCAGATGTAAATGTAATATCGAAAGTTGCACCTTCGTTATATTGAGTTTCTGTTACAGAAATTGCAATAGGATTAATTGGAGTACCAGAACCATCGTTTTCTCTTCGAGGTGTTGGTGTTACAACAGAGAAAGACTCATTACCCATTCCATCCACAAAACGTTGTATTGATTTGGGGTTTGCGTTAGTTCCATTATCATTATACTGATTAGTTTCTCCCATTAAGGCTAATAAACCAGTGTCATCAGAATCGTTAGTATCATAAACCAATGCATCTATAAGATTGGTCTGCGTTGCTAAGGTTCCTTCTGGAAAATCATTAACAGAAGCCTGGTATATACCAACCGCATCAGCACCATTCTGAATAAGGTTTTGTGCAATAAAAACTTGTGGAGTCGGAAAAACACCATCACTTCCTATAACCAACAAACCATTATTATCAGTTGTAAAACCATTTAAATCTATAACGAAATAACTGGAATCACCACCACTGTTAGAGCCGTTAAAAAAAACTAAAATATACCCATCAGTAGAAAAGTTTGGTGTTTGTGATTTTAGTTCTATAAATTCTGCAGTATCGGTACTTGGCGTATCTGGATCTAACTCATTTACAACTAAAACTTGAGACCATCCAAATCCTGATATTAGAAGTGTAAGTATAACAACTATTCTTTTCATGATGTAATTTTTCACAAAGATAAACTTAATATCTCTGTAGAATAATAAGGTACGATTAAATACAAAAAACACTTTAATTAAACTATAAGATTTATCATGTTTTAAATTTTAGAAAAGATGAAACACCTCAAATTAAGCCAAATAAAGACAGATTGCCTCTACGATTTCAAAAACACATTCAAAAACCCCCTTGAATTATATCATTTTATAACACAAAGTTGTATTTATAGTTTCATTTTAAAACTTAAATCAAGACAATTTACATTTTATTATAACCGAATACATCAATTTAATTATAAAACACAATTCAAATTCATAGATTTTTATAAAAACGTTTGGATAATCATTCATTATAGATATATATTGATAACTCAATCAAGAAAACGTAGTAAATTATTAACCCCTAAACCAAAAAATTATGATGACATTAGCTAAATTGATTATTAATATTATATTTTCAATGTTCTAAAATTTAAAACCAAGCAATCACAAAACAGTAAAACTTAGTTCTAGAATAAGTTTTACTATTTTTGTTATTAAGAGACATTTAGCAAAAAGTATGAATGGGCCTTCACGATTAATCAAAACCATGAAAAAATCTATCTTTAATGCTTTAGCCAAAATTAACAAAGCCGTATTACCTTCTTACAGCAAAAGACAATTAGACTTAAGCAAAGCAAGTAAAGTTCAACTTGCCATTATAGGTTGGCGCGTCTACATAACTAAAAACGCACTTTAATAAAAAAGACTACCGTTAGGTAGCCTTTTAAAAACTCAATTTAATCTATCGCTGACGCGGCAAATTTACTTTATCAATTACTATTTAATTTCTGGTTACTGAGCCCATTGGTAAAGACCCTAAATTAACATTAAAATTGTGTGTTGCTGGTGCCGTTTCATTACCAGCAGCTCCTAATAAAGGTTTCATAACAAAAGGTGCTACTGAATCATCTGGAACTGGCTCAACAGAAATTACTACTGTACGACCTCTAACATCTAGCGGAAAAGCTTCTCCAATTGGTACATTAGTAAAAAAATCTTCACCTGGCACAGGAGGTCCAGGTGCTTCTCCACTAAATGGTGCTGAACCATCAGCCATATTAAATGCGGTAAAAGTACCAGTGCTTAATGGCCCTGTTTCACCTACTACCCAACCTTCATAAGCCCAACCTGCAGGTAATGTAGGAAGTACAAAATTAGGTACTGGTGGCATTCCTGGTGTTCCAAACCAGACTCCATTTTCGTCATTACCGTTATTAATTCCGGTTTCATCAGTTGGTGTTCTTAAGAAAAAAGAACCTGACGCATTAGAAAAATCTCCAACAATAGCGGTAGTAACTGATGCAGAAGTGCCATTAAAATCACCAACTAAAATTTTTGTATCCGCTGGTGCAGGATCTACATCTACTAACGGCTCAATAGATAACACAAATCGTGTTGCACTATTTAATTGCACTGTATTAACCTGAAAATCTTGTGGAAAAGTAGTACTAGTAAACGTTCCTGTACTAACTGGTTCATCATTTATAATTATCCACCCCTCATAAACATAATCAGCCCCAAGTATCTCTAAACCTTGTAAATTTAATGTTAAACTAGATGTTGTTGATGTTGAATTGTCATCATCACTACTACAGGACACTGCAAAAAACCCTATTGTCAGTAATCCTAAAATTGTTTTTTTAATCATTGCTCGTTTTTTTAATTTGTTCTTCACAAAATTAGAGCAGTGAAAAGGATTAAAATGTTAGGTAGCTAACAGTTGGTGATTTTTTTAAAGAAAATTTATAAAAAAATACTCAAGCTAGCTTATTCAACTATTTACTAAAGAGAAACAGAGCCTTAAATGGATTGATGCGCATCCAGTAAAGCTCAGTGTTGAATATACTATAAACAAAAAAACGCTCAAGCTAACTTGGCGTTTTTTCTTATTATACTATTTTTCGTGACCTCGACTGGATTATATATCCAGCGTCACCCGCACCTTACAATACAAAAGCCAATCGCTTAGGCGATTTGTTTTCAATTTTATTGTATTTACAAAAGCTTTAGCTTTTGCCATTCCATAAAACTAAAAAGCCCATTCCTAAAAAGAAATGGACTTTATGCTCTATGTGACCTCGACTGGATTCAAACCAGTAACCTCTTGAGCCGTAATCAAGTGCGCTATTCAGTTGCGCCACGAGGCCTTTTTTAAGTGGGTGCAAATATAATACAATTATTAAAAAACTACCAAACTATTTATTTCAAAATTGTAAATCATTATTTTTGAGCATGATTTCTAAAGAATTACTGCTGCCTTTCTATTATTTATTTGATTCAGAGATCATTAACAACATTACTAATGTTGCGTTTCTCAAATCTTTTAATAAAAATGATATCATTATTGATATTAATCAAGAATTAAATTTTATTCCTTTACTAATTAAAGGCAACATAAAAGTACTAAGAGAAGATACCCATGGAGATGAACTCTTACTGTATGTTTTAGAATCTGGTGATACTTGTGCAATGTCATTAACTTGTTGTATGAGCAAATCTGTAAGTAAAATTAGAGCTGTTGCAGATGAAGACACTAATGTTATAATGATTCCTATATCTCATATGAAATTGTGGCTTAACTCCAATGAGAGTTGGAGAAATTTCATATTACAAAGTTATCAGGTTCGTTTTGACGAAATATTAGAAACTATTGATACGCTCGCATTTATGAAAATGGACGAACGCTTATTTAAATACCTAACTGATCAAGTAAAACTTACAGCTTCAAGTGATTTAGAAGTAACCCATCAAGAGATTGCTAAAGATTTACACACCTCTAGAGTCGTAGTTTCAAGACTCTTAAAACAATTAGAAAAAGGACATAAAATTAAACTAGGCCGAAATAAGATTTCCGTTTTAGAATTTTAGTAACTTTTGTCACACACGATAAACTAATAGAAGTCTATTTTTGCTTCAAAATTAAAAATATGGAATATATATTACAACCATGGCCTTGGTACGTTTCGGGACCAATAATCGCACTGATTATGTTCACACTACTCTATTTTGGTAGAACATTTGGCATGTCTTCTAACCTAAGAACACTTTGTTCTATAGGTGGAGCTGGTAAGCACGTCGGGTTTTTTGATTTCGATTGGAAAAGTCAACGCTGGAATTTAGTTGTAGTACTTGGTGCTATTATTGGTGGCTTTATTGCACATCAATTTTTATCTAATCCTATAGATATTAATCTTAGTGAAGGTACAATTACCGATTTAACAGCACTTGGTTTTGATAATGCTGGCAAAAGCTTATTGCCTCCAGAGCTTTTTAGTTGGGAGGCTGTTTTTAGTATAAAAGGTCTAGCTATACTAGTTATCGGAGGGTTTCTTGTTGGCTTTGGCACTAGATACGCAGGAGGTTGCACATCTGGCCATGCTATCACTGGCTTAAGTAGTCTACAGTTACCATCACTAATTGCAGTAATAGGTTTTTTCATAGGAGGTTTAATTATGATTAATTTCATTTATCCAATACTTTTTTAATATGGGAAAATATATAAAGTTTTTAGCCGTAGGTATCTTCTTCGGAATTGTATTAGTAAAATCTGAAGCGGTATCTTGGTATCGAATTTTTGAAATGTTTAAGTTTCAGTCCTTTCACATGTATGGTATAATTGGTACAGCTGTAATTACGGGTATCGTCTTATTATTACTATCAAAACAGCTAAAAGTAAAAACTATAAATGGTAATTATCTAAAAGTACCCTTAAAGGAAAAGGGGTTGGTGCGATATGTCGCAGGAGGTATCATTTTTGGCTTAGGCTGGGCGCTTTGTGGAGCTTGCCCTGGACCAATGTATATTTTAGTTGGCACAGGAGTATTTTCAATTCTTATAGTTATTCTAGCAGCATTATTAGGCACATTTACTTATGGTGTTTTAAAAGATAAATTACCCCACTAAATGGAATTAATAGAAGTATTAGGATATTTTGGAGCTTTAATGGTCGGTTTAGTACTAGGCTTAATTGGTGGTGGTGGCTCTATATTAACGGTACCAATTCTAGTTTATCTTATCGGTCTAAACCCAGTTATTGCTACTGCATATTCATTATTTGTTGTTGGCGTAACATCTAGTATTGGAGCGTTTAAAAATTACAAAAAAGGATTGGTAGATTTAAAAACTGCGGTAATTTTTGCAATACCAGCTTTTATCGCTGTGTATGCTACAAGACGGTTTTTAGTTCCTATAATTCCAGACTCTGTGTTTACCCTCGGTGGATTTGAAGTCACTAAGGATATATTTATCATGCTGTTTTTTGCCATTATTATGTTATTGGCAAGTATCTCAATGATAAAAACAAAAAAGAATTTAGATAGTAAAAATATAGTACAAGAAATCAACTATAACTATCCGTTAATTGTTTTTGAAGGACTTATAGTTGGTGCTATAACAGGTCTGGTTGGTGCTGGTGGCGGATTCTTAATTATACCTGCTTTAGTACTTCTTGTAAAGTTGCCTATGAAAAAGGCTGTTGGTACATCACTTTTAATTATTGCAGTAAAATCGTTAATTGGGTTTCTTGGTGATCTATCTAATCTTACAATAGATTGGAAATTTCTATTAATTTTTACCAGTATTTCTATAGTTGGAATTATAATAGGAATTTATACCTCTAAATTTATAAGTGGAAAAAAACTTAAAAAAGGTTTCGGATATTTCACCCTCTTAATGGCCGTTTATATTTTATATAAAGAACTGTTTTAAGGCTTTGTAATAATTTTTAGAATTAAAAAAAATGAAGTTTGTAACTTTGTATTATTATTAAATATGACATATGAAAATTGAACAATTGTATACAGGATGTTTAGCACAAGGTGCTTACTATATAGAATCTGAAGGTGAAGTTGCTATAATTGATCCCCTTAGAGAAATTCAACAATATATTGACAAAGCAGCATCTAACAATGCTAAAATAAAATACATTTTAGAAACCCATTTTCATGCAGATTTTGTTTCTGGTCATGTTGACTTGGCTAAAAAAACAGGAGCTACAATTGTATTTGGACCAAGTGCTTCAACAGAATATGATATTCATTCTGCAACAGATGGAGAAGAGTTGAAAGTTGGGAAATTGACTATTAAAGTCTTACATACTCCAGGTCATACTTTAGAGTCTGTCACTTATCTTTTAAAAGATGAAAACGGAAAAGATCACGCTATTTTTTCCGGTGACACCTTATTCTTAGGAGATGTTGGACGACCAGATTTGGCGATAAAATCTGATTTAACTAAGGAAGATTTAGCAGCAATGTTATTCGATTCGCTTCGAAATAAAATTATGCCTTTAGCAGACGATGTAATTGTATATCCCGCTCACGGAGCTGGTTCTGCATGTGGCAAAAATCTAAGTAAAGAAACCGTTGGTGTTTTAGGAGAGCAAAAGAAAACAAACTATGCATTACGTGCAGATATGACTAAAGCCGAATTTGTAAATGAAGTTCTTGACGGTATTGCTCCTCCTCCACAATACTTTGCAAAAAATGCGATGATGAATAAAATGGGCTATGACGCCTTTGATACTGTTTTAAAAACGGGTGATGTTGCGTTAAATCCTGAAGAATTTGAAGCCTTAGCTAATCATGAATCTGCTTTAGTTTTAGATGTGAGACCGCAATCTGATTTTATAAAAGGTCATATACCAAATTCTATTTTTATTGGGCTCAATGGTGGTTTTGCTCCTTGGGTTGGTGCTTTAATTAAAGATATAAAACAGCCAATCGTTTTAGTCGTTCCAGAAGGCAAGTCAGCAGAAGCAGTTACAAGATTATCTCGTGTTGGTTATGATAATACCTTGGGCTATTTAGATGGTGGTTTGGACGCATGGCAAAAAGCAGGCAAAGCTATTGAAACCTTAGGTTCAATTTCAGCTGATGAATTTGCCAGTAGAGCAAAAGCAGATAACGTCAATGTTTTAGATGTACGTAAAGATGGTGAATACGAATCGTCTCATTTAGAAGACGCACAACATTTGTCATTAGATTTTATCAACGAAAAAATGAACGAAGTCAGTAAAGACAAGACCTATTATGTGCATTGCGCAGGTGGTTATCGTTCTGTAATTGCTGCATCGATATTAAAAGCAAGAGGTTTTGATAAATTAATCGATGTTGCTGGAGGATTTGGAGCTATTAAAAACACTGATTTACCTACAACAGATTTTGTTTGCCCCACAACATTATAAAACATATCATCATGAAAAAAAAGCGTAGGATCCATAATAGATAAAGACATTCGTATTTTACTTGCATTAGCAATTGTCTTATTGAATTATTTTGAAATCATTAACAGAACGACGGCCTAAATTTTATTAAGTATTACTATGGTTTTAATTGTTACTAATTTCGCTAATTATTGTCTACTTTATGTATTAATAGGAAGCAGTACATACAAGACAAAATAACGTATGGCAGCAACAACACTTAACACAAAATACAAAACTTAAAATGTTATGGTTGTGCTAATACTATTGTGACACAATTATCAAAATTGGACGGTATGCTCTGACGTTACCCTAGTTAAGGAAGCAGATGCAGTTAGTTTAAATTATTGTTCCAATACTGAATTTGATTTAGCAACAAAGAAGTTATCAGACTTAGGTTATCCGATTAAAGGAGAAGCTAATTCATTACCCATAAAAGCAAAATCCTTTATTAGCTGTGCCGTTGGCAGAGAGAACAATAAAACACAAATTACTGATTTTAAAACACTTACACTCATAACTGTTTTGTTTATGAAATTTTTAACATTTATAAATTTATTTACTAGACGAGTGGTCATATATTTACCCAATAATTTTTTTATACAATGTCCAAAACCGTAAAACATAACCTTAAATCAGATACCCTTTTAGATAAAGGAATGGAATTGCTGTGGTCTAAAGGCTATAATGCGACGAGTGTTAACGACATTGTTAAAATAGCTGGGGTCCCTAAAGGGTCTTTTTATTTTTATTTTGAAAGTAAAGAAGACTTTGCAGTGAAAGCTATAGAAAAATATTTTTCTATGATGTTTACGCCAGCTAGAGAGATTTTGGAAAACAAATCAATATCCCCAAAACAACGCCTTTTAGATTTTCATGAATATCGCCATAGTGTACTGAAAAATGAAATGGACTGTAAAATGGGTTGCTTGGCTTGCAATTTGGGTAATGAAATGGCAGAACATAGTGAAAAAATTAGAATAACTATATTAGCAAAAGGACAAATGATATTGTCTTTAATAACAAATGTTATTCAAGAGGCTCAGGATTATGGGGAAATTAGTAATTCAATGACTGCTGAAGATTTGGCTGCATTTATTGAAGATGCAGGAAAAGGCGCTATGACAACAATGAAAGAAATGAATAGCCCTTATCCTATTGATAATCTTATGAATATGATAAGAAACGT
>NZ_DEXW01000049.1:26999-30334 GCF_002364335.1 Winogradskyella sp. UBA3174
ATAGTTGACTGGTCAACTAAATTAATCATAAAATGAATGCACTAAAAAAAGTAAGCAACGCGTCAAACAGATTTGCAAAAAATTGGGCAAATTTTGTTATTAAACATAAATGGAAAGTACTTATCGCTACAGTATTATTAGCTTTTGGTCTCGCCTCTCAAGGAAAAATGGAATTTGATGGTGATTACCATGTGTTTTTTAACCGATCTAATCCAGAATTAGAAGCCTTTGATGCGCTTCAGGAAAAATACACAAAGCTCGACAATGTTATTTTGGTTCTTTCACCTTCAAATGGTAATATATTTACTAAAGGAAACCTTTCGGCCATTGAAGCGCTAACTGCAGAATCTTGGAATACACCATACTCATCTCGCGTTGATGCTATTACCAACTTTCAGCATACAAGTGCCGAAGGCGACGATTTATATGTTGATGACTTATCTTATGAATCTGCTTTAAAAACGGCTGCCGAAATCGACGACATTAAAGTAATAGCTTTAAAGGAACCACTACTTGTAAATCGTATTATAAATAAAAAAGGAAGTGTTACCGCCATAAATATTACGGTAAGATTACCTGGAGAAGATAGTGCTGCAGAAATCCCTGAAGTAACCACTTTTGTGAGAGGTATGATAGCTGATTTTAAAGATGAACATCCAAATTTTGAAGTGCACACTTCTGGCTTAGTACCCCTAAATACAGCATTTTTTGAATCTTCTATGAACGATTTAAAGCTTACCGGTATTATGATTCTTCTAGTTCTTATTGTGACACTTATATTAACCAGAAGTATTTATAGTGCTCTAACAACGTTAGTTGTTGTTTTATTTTCAATTGTAAGTGCTGTAGGTTTTATAGGCATCATGGGTATCAAATTAACGCCTCCATCTGCAACATTTATGACTATGATTCTTACGCTTGCGGTTGCAGATAGTATTCACATTTTGGTCACTATGCTTCAAAAAATGCGCAAAGATGGTCTAAGTAAAATAGATGCGTTAGTAGAATCTATTAGACTCAATTTTATGCCCGTATTTATTACGAGTTTAACTACGGTTATTGGGTTTTTAACTATGAATTTTGGCGATGTCCCACCTTTTTGGGATTTAGGAAATATTACTGCTTTTGGAATGACAATGGCGTTTATTTTTTCAACCACGACATTACCGGCATTAATGGCAATTTTCCCAGTAAAAGCGAAAGCCAAACAAGAAACCATCAAAACTAGGAAAAACAGGTATGTTTCGTTTGGTGAATTTGTTGTAAAACAACCATTAAAACTAACACTTATTTCTGCTGTAATAATTGGTGTAATGACCTACATGGCCACAAAGAATGTATTTAATGATGAATTTATTAATTATTTTGATGAAAGTGTTGAATTTAGAACAGATACAGATTATATAAGCGATAACCTTACAGGAATTTATAATATAGAACTTTCTGTTGGAAGTGGAGAAAGTGGCGGAATTAATAATCCAGTATATCTTAAAAAACTTAATGCCTTTGAAGATTGGTTGAACCAGCAACCCGAAGTCGTGCATGTAAATGCTTTTAGTGAAGTTGCGCGCCGAGTTAATCGATCTATGCATGGCGACGATGAAAGTTTTTACAAAGTTCCAACCAACAGACAAGAAGCTGCTCAATATTTATTGTTATATGAATTGTCCTTGCCATTTGGTCTAGATTTAAACAATCAAATAAATGTCGATAAATCAGAAACTCGTGTTACAGTTACACTTAAAAACATTAGCAGCCCAGAAATTATTGCTTTTGCAAAACGCAGTGAAAATTGGTTAAAAGAAAATACACCCACAGAAATGCATGCTATTCCTGTGAGTCCTATGCTGATGTTTTCAAATCTAGGATTTAGACAAGCAGAAAGTATGTTTAACGGGAATATAATTGCGCTAATTTTAATTTCATTAGTTCTAATGCTTGCGTTACGGAACTTTAAATTGGGTCTATTAAGTATTATTCCAAATGTAACACCTGTACTTATTGGTTTTGGCTTATGGTGGCTCTATAAAGGCACGATTAACACCGGAATGGTCGTAGTTTTTGGGATGACCTTAGGTATTATTGTAGACGACACAGTACACTTCATGAGTAAATTTTTAAGAGCACAACGCGAATTAGGTTACAATGCCAAACAAGCTGTAATCTATGCTTTTGAAACTGTGGGAGAAGCTCTTGTAACGACAACCATTGTTTTGTTGGCAGGTTTCACTGTCCTTTCTACATCAGCATTTGCCTTAAACAGTTATATGGCAAGAATTACAGTAATTATCATATTGTCAGCATTAATAATCGACTTTATACTATTACCGTCATTACTCATTCTTACAAGTAAAAAGGACATAAAAAGCATTGATAAATAGTAACCGCAAATTAAACACAATAACAAATTTTAATATTTAACAAGATGAAAAAAATAATCTTAGCATTTGCCATTTTAGGCACACTCGGAATACATGCACAAACAGCAGAAGAACGCGGCTTAGAAATTGCAAAAGCAGCAGAACAAGCCGATTTAGGTTTCAATAGCTCTACTGTAGATTTAAAAATGACATTAAAAAACAAAAATGGTCAAACCAGCGAGCGCGATTTAACCACTAAAACTTTAGAATTAACAGAAGATGGAGACAAATCATTAATCGTCTTTAATAGCCCAAAAGACGTTAAAGGCACCGCTACACTTACGTTTACACACAAAACAGTTTCAGACGATCAATGGTTATTTTTACCTTCAATTAAAAGGGTGAAACGTATTTCATCTAACAATAAATCGGGTCCTTTTGTAGGTAGTGAGTTTGCATATGAAGATTTATCTTCACAAGAAGTTGAAAAATACACCTATAAATTTCTTAAAGAAAATGGCAGTCTTCTAATCGTAGAACAAGACCCATTAGATCCAAAATCCGGATATACAAAACGTGTTGTTACTTATAATAAAGATAAAGGCTATAGAGTGGAAAAAATAGATTTTTACGACCGTAAAGGTTCACTTTTAAAAACATTAACCTATAGTGATTACAAGCAGTATAAAAATAAATTTTGGAGAGCTGGCGTCTTTAATATGGTAAATGTACAGAGCAATAAAGAAACACGTCTAGAATTTACTAACTATAATTTTGAAGTGAATTTAGCTGACGAAGATTTCTCTCAAGTTGCTTTAAAAAGAGCAGGTAATTAATAACTCTTAAAAGAGTGGCGATACCGTTAACTATTTACTTTCATCTTTTAGTTAGTGTTGGTTAATAGCAATAGTTTTCGGTATTGCACTTTTAAATTATATCATCAATGAAAATGCAAAAAATAGTATTTCAACTGTT
>NZ_DEXW01000049.1:30504-31454 GCF_002364335.1 Winogradskyella sp. UBA3174
GGGCAAAAAGATAATTTTCCATCAATTGCATTTAAACCTGAATATTCTGCCGAATGGAATAAAGGCTATGAAAGCATAAACTTTTCGGGCTTTTTTAGATTAGATGTAGATGATGAGCGCACACATTGGGATATAAGAGAATTGTATTACCAAAAAGCCAAAAACAAATGGGAACTAAGTCTAGGTCTTAAAAAAGTATATTGGGGAGTCACTGAGAGTAATCATTTAGTAGACATTATCAATCAAACAGATGCCGTTGAATCTTTTGATGGAGAAGATAAACTTGGACAACCAATGGTTCAATTTACATATACTACAGATAACTATGGAAACTTTGATTTTTTCTACTTGCCATATCATAGAAAACGAACATTTGCGGGCCTAAAAGGACGATTACGTTTTCAAACAATTATAGAAAAAGACGATATAAATTATGAAAGTGGTGCCGAAGAATGGCGACAAGACCTCGCCTTTAGATGGAGTCACTATATTGGTGCTTTCGATATTGGTGTGTCACATTTTTATGGCAATGGACGAGAGCCTTTATTTACCTTTGATACATTAGGAAATGTAAACGCCTTTTATCCCGTAATTAATCAAACAGGGCTAGATATTCAAGCCACATATAATGCCTTTCTTTGGAAATTGGAATCTATTTATAGAACTGCTAAAGCACAAGATTTCTTTGCTTTTGCTGCGGGCGTAGAATACACCTTTAGCAATATTGATGGCAATGGCTTGGATATTGGTGTTTTAGGAGAATACCTTTATGATGATCGCGACGAGCTTGCTCTTAATGCCTTACAAAACGATGTTTTTTTTGGAAGCAGAATTGCTTTTAACGATATCCAAGACACCTCTATATTAATAGGTGGTATAACAGATCTAGAATCTAGCAGTAAAATTTTGAGTATTGAAGCATCAAGAAGAATAGGAAATAGCTGGAAAGC
>NZ_DEXW01000090.1 GCF_002364335.1 Winogradskyella sp. UBA3174
GTAGAAGAAGAAAACGATTTAACTATATAATTATGAAAATATTAAAATTAGGAATAAGTACTTTGTTTGTTTTATTGTCAATTGCGGTTTTAGTAAATATTGTTTTTTTAAGTTCAGCGTTTTTTTTTGGTAAGGACTTATTTTATCAAAGCTATTCGAATTTAGAATTAATTCCAACTTCAGTAAAAGTCTTTTTAGCTTTAAAAATTTCAGCACTTTTAATTTTTGTCTATGCAGTTTTCCTTTTTATAAAGGAAATAAAACTTTTTTCTAATGGTCAGTTTTTTAATTCAAAATTAATCAAATGTTTTTCGCGATCAGGTTCACTATTTTTTATATCAGGTCTTTTAGGTTTCATCACCTCTTTTTCTATTTTCTTTATCGATATTAGATATTTTGCATATTTCCAGATAGATTCCAGAAGTTTATATGTTATGTTAATGATTATCGGTTTGTTTTTAATCATGTTTAGGCGAGTGTTAGAAAAAGGAACAAGAATTCAACAAGAAAACGACCTAACCATATAGTTATGCCAATAGTTGTAAACTTAGATGTAATGCTTGTTAAAAGAGGCATGAAAAGTAAAGACCTTGCCGAGATTATAGGAATAACTACGGCTAATTTGTCCATTCTAAAATCTGGTAAAGCGAAAGCTGTTAGGTTCTCAACCTTAGAAGCTATTTGTAAAGCATTAGATTGTCAGCCAAGTGATATTTTAGAATATGTTCAGGATTAAAAGACTCAAAAAATAGTACCTTGGGTTTCTAAAATTATTACATAATGCGAAGCCTAATTTTATTACTATCCTTTTTATGTTTAGTTAACTGTAAGCAAGAAACAACTTCTGAGGTAGAATCATCAAATGATGGATCTTCAACCTATACTATTTCATTTGAAAATGCTGCGCATCATGAAGCTGAAATCAGTGCTACTTTTAAAGGCTTAAAAACTGGTGAAGCAGAATTTAGAATGTCTAGAACCTCACCAGGACGTTATGCAATTCACGAATTTGCAAAAAATATATACAATGTAAAAGTTACAGATGGCAAAGGCAATCGTTTAGAAGCAACGCGTCCAGATCCATATTCTTGGACAGTGAAAGATCACGATGGTACGATAAACGTCAGTTATATATTGTATGCTAACCATGGAGATGGTACTTATGCTCAAGTTGATGAAACGCACGCACACCTTAATATGCCAGCCACATTTATGTATGCGCCAAGTCTGGCTGATAACAATATTGAAATTACATTTAAGCCACGCGAAGATTTAAATTGGAAAATAGCCACACAATTAAAACCATTAGAAGGGAATACCTATTTTGCGAGAGACCTTCAATATTTTATGGATAGCCCAACGGAGATCAGTAATCATATGCTGCGTGCATTTGAGGTAGATGACCAAGCCGTAAAATTTGCATTGCATCATAATGGTACGGAAGAAGAATTTGATCGTTATTTTGAGAATGTAAAAAAAGTGGTTCTACAACAAAAGACCATTTTTGGGGAATTACCAACATACGATTATGGTGAGTATATCTTTTTAGGCTGTTATATTCCAAATGCGACAGGAGATGGTATGGAACACAGAAATTCGACTATTGTAACGAGTACACGGAGTTTGGCAGATGCAGCAGATCGTAATTTAGGAACTGTTTCACATGAATTTTTTCATTGCTGGAACGTAGAGCGTATTAGACCACAAAGTTTAGAACCTTTTGATTTTGAAGAAGCCAACATGAGTGGAGAACTTTGGTTTGCTGAAGGTTTTACAAGTTATTACGACGATTTAACCTTAACCAGAGCAGGCCTCATAAAACCAGAGGATTATATAAAAGGATTAACAGGTACTTTTAATTACGTGTGGAATTCACCAGGACGAGAGTTTTTTAACCCTATTGAAATGAGTTACCAAGCACCATTTGTAGATGCGGCACGTTCTGTAGATGATGTAAATAGGAGTAATACTTTTATTTCCTATTATTCTTATGGAAGCATGTTAGGTCTGGCTTTAGATTTATCTCTCAGAGAACAAAACCTTAATCTAGACGATTACATGAAATTGGTCTGGACTACTTACGGAAAATTAGAAAAGTATTATACCATTGATGATTTGCACCAAACATTAAACAGTTATGCAGATACGGAATTTGGTGATAAATTTTTCAACAATTATATCTATAAAAGTGAAATGCCAGATTATGAAGCTTTGTTTAAAACTGTCGGAGTTGAATTAAAACAAAACACAGACAAGGCTGCTTTTAGTTTGCGTTTGAGAAATCAGGTTATTACCAGTAATCTTAAAATAGGATCTGCTGTTTATAAAGTAGGTTTAGAAAAAGGAGACAAATTGGTTAAAATTGGAGGTATAGAAATTAAGGAAACTTCAGATTTAAATAAGATTTTAGAAAATATAAAGCCTAATCAAACTATTGATATTATTTTTGAGAGATTCGGAAAATTACGTTCTATTAAAATGACATTAGACGCAGATACTTCTTATACTATTATGGGTTCAGAAAATTTGTCTGAAGCGGTTAAGATTAATCGCGACGATTGGTTAGGGGTTAAGTAATTTTTAATTTTAAAATTAACCTGTTGTACATTTTTATAACATTCGTCAATTCAAGTGAGTTTTTGTGCCTCAAAATCAATTGAGCAGACGTTTATTTTACTTTTGAATTCAACATTAATAGCGTGTTAAAGTTTAATTTTTAAGACTCGTTATAGTATAAAAACATAGCGGGTCTTTGTATTTTTATAGTCTATGTATGCTTTAGTAGATTGTAATAATTTTTATGCCTCTTGCGAGCGGGTTTTTAACCCGAATTTGCAAAACCAGCCTATTGCTATTTTAAGCAATAATGATGGTTGCGTGATTTCACGAAGTGATGAGGCAAAGGCTTTAAATCTACCAATGGGAGCTCCAATTTTTAAATGGGAAAGCTTCTGTAAAGTGAATAATATTAAGGTGCTTTCATCTAATTACCCATTATACGGAGACATGAGTAGTCGTGTGATGGAGATACTAAAACAGTTTACACCAGATCTTGAGGTTTATAGTATAGATGAAGCTTTTCTCCAATTTAAAGGTTTTAAAGATTACGACTTCGAAGACTATGGAAATCAGATGAGGTTGCGTATTCTTAAATGGACAGGCATTCCAACCTGTGTTGGTGTAGCTCCCACAAAAGCATTATGTAAAGTTGCTAATAAGATTGCACGTAAGTTTCCTAAAGAAACTAAAGGAGTCTATGTTATAGATTCTGAAGTTTCAAGAATTAAAGCTTTAAAATGGATGAAGTTAGAAGGTGTTTGGGGAATTGGCAGAGCATTACAAAAACGATTAAAAGCAAAAGGCTGTAAAACAGCTTATGATTTTACGCAGTTGTCAGATGATTGGGTCCGTAAGACGCTTTCGATTACAGAATGGAAACTTAAAAAGGATTTAGAAGGAGTTTCTAAAATTCTCTTAGATGAGCCTACAACAAAACGCTCTATCGCAACAACTAGGAGTTTTGATTATACTTATGAAGATATTAATTATATAAAAGAACGTATTTCTACTTTTGCGACAAGCTGTGCTGAGAAATTACGTAAACAAGGTTCTAGTTGCCACATGGTTATTGTAACGTTAAGTAGTGATAAGCACAAAAAAGGTTTAGAGCAGCATAGAGGCAGTACTATGGTGAGTTTCCCATATCCTACAGATTCATCTTTATTAATTAGTACGCAAGCAGTAAATGCTGTAAAATCGATTTATAAAACAGGAATTAAATATAAAAGGGCAGGAGTTATTGTTACTGGTATAGTACCAACTGATAATTATCAGTTAAATTTGTTTAATAAAGAAGATCCTAAGCATAAGCCTTTAATGTCTGCAATAGATACTATAAATAAAAAATATAAAGGGCACAAAATAAAATTAGGAAATCAAGATTTAGATCGCACTTGGAAAATGCGACAAGAGCGATTATCTCCAAGATATACCACTAATATTAACGATATTATTACTGTAAAATGACAACAAAAACATCTGGTAGTTTAACTTTTTTTGTTCCAGAAGCTATTGAAGGAGCAGGGACTAATTTTTTTGATACAGGAATCTCAGCAGGTTTTCCTTCTCCAGCAGATGATTTTAAAGAACAGCGTTTGTCTTTAGATGATGAGCTAGTAAAAAATAAGGAAGCTACGTTCTATGCAAAAGTGAGTGGGCAATCTATGATTGGAGCTGGTTTAGACGATAATGATTTATTGGTTATAGACAGAAGTTTAGAACCTGAAAATAACAAAATAGCAGTATGTTTCTTAGATGGGGAGTTTACTGTAAAGCGATTAAGAGTTTCTAAAGACGAGGTATGGCTTCAGCCAGAAAACCCAGATTATCCACTTATAAAAATAACGGAAGACAACGATTTTGTTATTTGGGGAATAGTAACAAATGTTATTAAGAAAGTATAGAAAAACAAAAAACGCGAAGTATAAGCTTCGCGTTTTTTTATATAGTGATTGAAAATCAATTAGTCAGCCAAAATAATTAGCTTATTATCTTTCATCTCAATAGTACCAGAATTGATGCTAACAGTTAAAACGTTATCATCATCATTATGAGGAACAACTTTTGCATGCAATTCATCAAATACCAAATGACTCTGTGTGTGTGTGTGAATTTTTATAGTACCAGATTTTAAAATTGATACAACAGGTGCGTGATTATTTAACATTTGAAACTCACCATTAATACCTGGAACAGCTACAGAATCTACTTCTGAACTAAATAAAGTTGCTTCGGGTGATACAATTTCTAAGTACATAATTCTGAAATTTTTAGATTAAGCTTCAGCAAGCATTTTCTCTCCGGCTTCAATAGCTTCTTCAATAGAACCTTTAAGGTTAAATGCAGCCTCTGGTAAGTGATCTAATTCACCATCCATAATCATAGTAAAACCTTTAATAGTTTCTTTAATATCTACTAAAACACCTTTAAGCCCTGTAAATTGTTCAGCTACATGAAAGGGTTGAGATAAGAAACGTTGTACACGTCTTGCGCGACCTACTGCCATTTTATCTTCTTCAGATAATTCCTCCATACCAAGGATGGCAATAATATCTTGTAATTCTTTATAGCGTTGTAAAAGTTCTTTTACACGTTGTGCACAGTTGTAATGCTCATCGCCTAAAATATCAGCTGTTAAAATACGTGATGTAGAATCTAATGGATCTACCGCTGGGTAAATACCTAGCTCAGCAATCTTACGAGATAATACGGTTGTTGCATCTAAGTGAGCAAACGTTGTCGCCGGAGCAGGATCTGTTAAATCATCTGCGGGTACATATACCGCTTGTACTGATGTAATAGAACCTCTTTTTGTTGACGTAATACGCTCTTGCATCGCACCCATTTCGGTTGCTAATGTAGGTTGGTAACCTACCGCAGAAGGCATACGACCTAATAATGCAGATACTTCAGAACCAGCTTGTGTAAAACGGAAAATATTATCTACGAAAAATAATACATCTTTTCCTTGTCCCTCACCAGCTCCATCACGGAAATATTCTGCTATAGTTAATCCTGAGAGTGCTACACGAGCACGAGCTCCAGGAGGCTCATTCATTTGTCCGAATACGAAAGTTGCTTTAGATTCTTTCATGATTGATTTATCAACCTTTTGAAGATCCCATCCGCCTTCCTCCATTGAATGCATAAAGTCATCACCATATTTGATAATTCCTGACTCTAACATTTCACGAAGTAAATCATTTCCTTCACGTGTTCTTTCACCAACACCTGCAAATACAGAAAGACCACCGTGACCTTTTGCAATATTGTTAATCAACTCCTGAATTAATACTGTTTTACCTACACCAGCACCACCAAATAAACCAATTTTACCACCTTTTGCGTAAGGCTCAATTAAATCGATAACTTTAATACCAGTAAATAAAACTTCAGTAGACGTTGATAAATCTTCGAATCTTGGAGCTTGTCTGTGAATCGGCAAACCCGCATCACCAGCCTTAGGTAAATCACCTAATCCATCAATAGCATCACCAATTACATTAAAAAGGCGTCCGTAAACATCCTCGCCAATTGGCATTTGTATTGGCGCACCAGTTGCGTGCACTTCTGTTCCTCTACTTAAACCATCAGAAGAATCCATAGCAATAGTACGTACAGTATCTTCACCAATGTGAGATTGTACTTCTAATACTAATTTAGAACCATCTTGATTGTTAATTTCTAACGAATCATAAATCTTTGGTAGCTCTGAACCAGCAGCGAATTCTACATCGATAACTGGGCCTACGATCTGTGCAACTTTACCTGTAACTTTTGACATTACTCTTATGTTTTTGTTTTGCAATAATTTACATCTGAAAAACAGCTAACTTATTTAAGTTAAGTACGCTAGTTTTTCGCGATGCAAAGATATAATTTTATTTAAAAAATAAGTCTTTTTAGAGGGCTTTTTTGCATAAAAAAAGTGCACTCAATTTGAATGCACTTTTTATAATATGTAATGTTATAATTTTATTGTAACAGTGGTGAGTAGTTCGTTGGAAAATCTCCAATGTCTACTAAATTACCTGAAGCTTCAAAATTAGAACCATATGCAGCATCTATAGCTTTCATAATTTCATTTGCAACTAATCCATAGCCTCTTGAGGTAGGATGAACACCATCTAATGATACAGCTCCTCCTAATACTAGATTAGTTGTTAGTGTAAAATTTCCATCTGTATATCCAGTAGAAGCCATCTGTTGAAATATTGAATTAGCATCCATAAACCCAAATCCAGCAGCAGCGGCAGCAGCTTGTATTGTGGCATTGTAACCACTAATAGCTGTAGATATTTCAGTAATTTCATCACTATCTAGAGCATCTCCATCATCAATACCATTAACAGCGCTAATAACTAAAGCGCCTTGCTGAGGTGTTATTGTACCACCAGTTTGAAGTATGCCTAGTACTTGAAGCACTTCATTAGATAATACAACTGAGCCATAACCTTGAGCTAATGCACCTTGATCTATAGGTAAAAGTAACAATTCATCTTCAGTCATTTGTCTAAAGCCTAATGGGTTTGATGCGCTCGGCGGCACATCGATTAAGAACCTATTAGGACCTTCATTGAATGTTAGAGCATATTGAGAAGCTAAAGCTAATGCATCATTAGGTGGTACACCTTGCGCTATTAAACCTTGAGCAAAAATACCAGTTACTGCCTGAAAAAAGCCTGTAAGGCTAGCGGCTGAGGTAGCATCTAATGCTAACGCGTTATTTGGTACTGTTGTAAAATAAGGAAGATCCGTAACATTAGGAATGTTAGCCATTACACCTTGAACACCTCCAAGTGCTGACATTATTTGCGCGATTGCACCATCAAATACTGGTTGTGGTGTTGGGGCCCCAGACGAAGCTCCTCCTGTAGCATAACCCAAGACATCATTAGCACCTATCCATAAAGTTACAAATGAGGGAGATTGTGCCATCGCTAATTCCATTATGGAAGCATCTGGTGTTGCTCCAGTCATTCTAATAAAATACGGATTAGCTAAACCTGCAGATAAATTAGCAATATTGCCATACCCAGGTGCTAGTAAATGAAAACTAGCAGCACCTGGAACACCCATATTATTAAAGGGACCTGTTGGGTTATTTAGTGCTATGTCTGTAGTCACAGTTACGGGTCCAATAACTGATTCTAAAGGTGTCGGAGGACCTCCAAGAGTGACAAATCTAGGTTCAGCAATTCTAGTTCCACCTAGAGCTAAACCACCAAAATTATCATTTACCAAGGGTTGTGTGAATAAACCACCACCTAAGAGTGCCATTTTATTCGCAAGAATACTTGGAAACGAATTTTGCTGTGCTGCTAAAAATACTGTACCATCAGAAAATCCAGCGGTTAATGAATTACCTAAAGAAACATAAGAAGAGAAATCTGCCGTGCCAGCAGTTAATTCTGGTAAAGGCGCACTATCTTCAATACCTTGGTTTCTAAGTTCATCAAGTTCTTCATTCTCACATGAGAACATTACTGTTGCAAGTAATGATAGTCCTATATATTTAATATTTTTCATTGTCAATTTTATTATAAGTTATTGATAGTCAAAGACAGATAGTACATAGATCCAATAAATCCTGTTCCAAAAGCCGTAAAGTACTCATCAGCCAAAAGATTAGTAGCTCCAAGTTTAATTGTAGACTTTAAACTTGGGATAGTATAATTAATCTGTGCATCTAACACATTAAATGCAGGGATTTCTCCGTCACCAAAAGATGCTTCCCAAAAGTAATTATCGCTCCAACGCCATGCTACATTAAACCCAAAGTTTGTAAATAATTCAGTTTTTCCAAAACCAACCTTAACTTTATGCTCAGGAGTATTAAAACTAGTCCTAAAATCTGGATTTTCAGCAACATCGAAATCTAAGCGTGACCACGTGTAATTAGCACTTAAATCGAAACCATCAAATACTTTTGTAGAGACACCTATAGCAGCTCCATATGAGTTAACCGTCTGATCAGTGTTTGTATAGGTTTGGTAAGCTTGAAAATCATCATTGCTTAATGCTGCTAAAATTTGCTGTGTATCTGGATTTAAACCTGCAACAGATGCTGGATTATTTGGATCATAACCGGTTAAATCAAAATTTGAAACATCTCCGTACAATGGGGCTACTACTTGTTCATTCGCAAGAAAATTGGTGTAATTGTTGAAATAAACAGAGCCATCTATAATAAAGTTATCGATCTTACCTCTATAACCAAATTCGAAAGAGCTCACCTGTTCTGGTACTACTAAACTAGAATTACCAATAAAATTACTACCATTAGATGCAGGGTCGTGTGTTGATAAACCATCTGCAATTGAAGCACCAAGAGAGTTATTATAAGCTGCTGACGCTGCTTGGGTTATTGTTCCTGCTTGACCAAGGTTATTTTGTGCAAACTGACTAACACTGTAATCTCTTACATAGCGGTCACCGTTATCTGCTGCGCCTCCAATTAAAGTACCAAGGGCTGTTTCTAGACCTATATATAAGGATTGTGTGTCAGGGTTTCTGAAACCAGTTTGAAAAGAGGCTCTAAAATTATGGTTGTCATTAACAGTGACACCAGCAGAAATTCTTGGAGAAAAGAAAGCATCAAACAATTCTGCTTTATCGTATCTGATAGATCCAGTTAATTTAAGTTCTAAGTTTTCATTTAAATCAAGTGAACGTTGTAATTGAGTGTAAATACCAAGTTCTGAATAGTCAATTGGTCCATCCGCATCGGTGTAAATAGTTCCAAATGAGTTTAATCTGTACGTTCTGTAAGAACCACCCACTTGTATTTCTGCAAATCCTATCTTATCACCAAAGTTATAGTTTGCATCACCATGATAAATTTTAGAATTGTCTCTAATTGCAGAACCAGTTAAAAAACTAGTCTCACTTGTTACTTTATCAAAAGCTTGTTGAAATTCTGGTGTACCAGGTTCAAGTCTTCCTACTTCTGCAGTTTGTCTAGCAGCTGAATGAGCTTGGTCGGCTGTAGCACCACCAAGTGTTTGTCCGATAAATTCACCAACGTATTGTCCAAACCAAACATTATGAGCTTTCCAAGATTGCAGTAAGTTAGGACCTGCGACATCCATAATATAGGTATCTCCTGCTTTATCAGAAGTAATATAACCTCTTACAAAAAAGTCATCATTCCTTATTTCTAGCTTATGTTGTTGTAATGAAAAATTATCTATTCTGTAGCGTTGAGCTCCTTGATATACGGTAGATCCTGTACCTACTTTACCCACATATTGAATTTCGAAGTCATCTTCCCATGGGCGAAAATATAATCCCCAATCCGCTTTTACGCTTTCAGCATCATAATCTGTTAGTTCCCTTTCCTCATATCCAGTTCTACTTACATCTACAGATGGTATTAAAGCAGAAGATCCGGCTGGTGCTAAACCTATAGCTTCTAATTGTAGAGCAACATCTCTAATATTTGCAGAAACATTATCACCATAGACATTCACACCATCATAATTAATATTAGATTCACGTGTTCCTCCTTGCATGTCTTTGTCATCGAGGTTTGTAGCGAACCAATCCGTACCTTCTAAATAACTAAAGTTAACTTTGGCTGCAAACTTATTATTAAATTTATAAGCCATCCTTATTCCTATGTCTGTGAAATCGTTAGTACCAGCAGCTTCTTGAGAAGTTACACCACGTTTTACATAAGCACTAATACCTTGGACGTCAAAAGGACTTTTACTACGCATAAATAGAATACCATTAAAGGCATTTGCTCCATAAAGAGCAGAAGATGCTCCAGGCAACAGCTCTACACTATTAACGTCAGTTTCAATCATACCTAATAAATTTCCTAAGGGAAAATTTAGTGCTGGCGCTGAGTTATCCATACCGTCAACCAATTGCATAAAGCGAGTATTGGCAAAAGAAGCAAAACCTCTTGTATTAATAGACTTAAAGGTTAAACTGTTAACATTAATGTCAACCCCTTTTAAGTTTTCTAAACCACCATAAAAATCGGCAGATGCCGTGTTTTTAATTTGTTTTATTCCAAATCGTTCCACAGTTACTGGCGATTCAAAAATTCGCTCAGGTGTTCTGGATGCAGAAATTACGATTTCGTCAAGTGCGTTACCTTCAACTAAAGTAACGTTAACTGTTTGATTGTTTGCTGTGATTTCAATGGTTTGTGTTTCAAAACCAGTGTAACTAACACGTATAGAAAAAGGAGGTTCTTGATCTATTGTGAGTGTGTAATTACCATCAAAATCTGAAATAGTACCTGATGAGGTACCTACTACAACAATATTTGATCCAGGTAAAGGTAGCCCAGTATTGTCAATAATTTTACCTTTTATTGTGGTCTGAGCAAAGGATGCCACGCAAAAAAGCATTGTAAAAAGCTTTAAGGTTGTCTTCATTTTAGAGAATTAGTTAATTATTTGTTAAGCAATTTAAATAAATATATGAAAAGCAAGTAATAAATTCTCATAAAATTATGCGTGCATAGGTTATTTTAAAAAAAACAGGTCTTTAAATTGTAAGATTCACAATTTAAAGACCTGTTAAATAATAATTTTATAATGCTAAGTTAGCTACTCAACTGTAACTGATTTTGCTAAATTTCTAGGCTGATCTACATTCTTATCTAACATAACTGCTATATGGTATGATAATAATTGTAATGGAATTGTAGTTAACAAAGGTGTAAGACATTCTATGGTCTCTGGCACTTCAATAACATGGTCTGCTAATTCTTTTACACTTGTATCTCCTTTTGTAACAATACCTATAATCTTACCTTTTCGAGATTTGATTTCTTGAATATTACTTACAACTTTTTCGTAATGCCCTTTTTTGGTAGCAATTACGACAACTGGCATCTGCTCATCAATTAATGCTATAGGGCCATGTTTCATTTCTGCGGCAGGATAACCTTCTGCATGTATATAAGAAATCTCTTTTAACTTTAATGCACCTTCTAAGGCTACAGGGAAATTAAACCCACGACCTAAATACAAGAAATTAGTAGAATCTTTATATATGTCAGCTACAGTTTTTACATAAGCGTCAGATTGTAATGCTTCTTCAACTTTACCTGGAATCGTTTCAAGTTCTATTAGATGATGTCTGAAATCTGAACTAGACATCGTGCCTTTTGCTCTAGCTAATCGTAATGCCATTAATGTTAATACAGTAATCTGTGTTGTAAATGCTTTCGTTGATGCTACACCAATTTCTGGGCCAGCATGTGTATAAGCACCAGCATGAGTTTCTCTTGCTATTGTTGAGCCTACGACATTACACACACCAAATACAAATGCTCCTTTAGATTTTGCTAATTTAATAGCTGCAAGTGTATCTGCAGTTTCACCAGATTGAGAAATAGCAATAACTACATCTTTTTCTGTAATAACAGGATTTCTGTATCTAAATTCTGAAGCATATTCAACCTCAACAGGAATTCTTGCTAAATCTTCAAAAATATACTCTGCCACTAAGCCAGCATGCCAAGATGTACCACAGGCTACAATTATAATACGGTCTGCAGCTAAGAACTTTTTCATATTATCCTCAACACCTGCCATTTTTATAATCGCTTCATTACTTAGTAATCGACCTCTAAATGTATCTAAAATAGCGCTAGGCTGTTCATAGATTTCTTTTAGCATAAAGTGATCATAACCACCTTTTTCAATTTGTTCTAAATTAAGTTGAAGTTCTTGTACATAAGGATCAACTAAGGCATCTCCCTTTATCTTTCTAACTTTAATATCTTTTCCTCTTCTAATAATAGCCATTTCTTCATCTTCAAGATATATGGCGTTTTTAGTGTATTCAATAAAAGGCGAAGCGTCACTGGCTATGAAAAACTCGTCTTCACCTACACCTATAGCCAATGGACTACCAAGTTTTGCTACAACAATTTCGTTTGGTTTGTTTTTATCGAACACAGCAATAGCATAAGCTCCAACAACTTGATTTAAGGCAATTTGTACCGCTTTACCAAGTTTAATATTTTCATTTTTCTTTACATCTTCAATTAGGTTTACCAATACTTCAGTATCAGTATCTGAATGAAATGTGTAACCACGTTTTATTAATTCTTTTCTTAAAGAATCATAATTTTCAATAATTCCATTATGGATAATTACTAAGTTACCTGAGTTAGAATAATGAGGGTGGGAATTCACATCGTTTGGAACTCCGTGAGTTGCCCAACGTGTATGACCTATACCAAGTGTACCTTCGGTTGAAATTTCGCTTTCTAATCTTTCTTTTAGATCAGAAACTTTTCCTTTAGTTTTAGATAGTTTTATCTTTTTACCATCGTATAATGCAATACCAGCACTATCGTAGCCTCTATACTCTAATCTTTGAAGTCCTTTGATTATTATAGGATAAGCATCGCGATGCCCAATATATCCAACAATTCCACACATAGGTTAATTTTTAGTTGTTTTCTTCTGTGTAATATATTTCTAAATACACTTTCTTACTCTCATCT
Organism: Winogradskyella sp. UBA3174; assembly: GCF_002364335.1. Taxonomy (GTDB): domain Bacteria; phylum Bacteroidota; class Bacteroidia; order Flavobacteriales; family Flavobacteriaceae; genus Winogradskyella. Next base: position 13,040 of record NZ_DEXW01000090.1, read on the forward strand.
CCGGTATTATTACCATGCAATACTGTACCTCTCGGTGAAATAATAGAACTTACAGGTGTAGTTACATCAGGGCCATTTAATAATACTTCCCTTTGTGCCAAGAACTCCTCTAAATTGACATTGATTGTAAGTGATAATCCTAAATTAACATTAGTAGAATCTCTTAGTAGAAGATTATTAATGTGTTCAGTAATTTTCATTTTATATTTAATGCCTTTTCCATTTGGCTCATCATCAACACGTTGAAGGGTTCCGAGATGGTTTATTATTGAAAACGAAGGTATACTATTGTTAAGGCCATCTAGAAAATAATCTACTAAAGGTGACTTATTATCTACATCATACAAAAAGAGGCGATTTGGCTCTTCTAATTCTCCTGCGTTTAGAGTTTCAATAAAGTCTTGATCGACATAAAAAACAAGATTGGCTTCATTTACTAAGCGCTTTGCTTTTACGAATTTGCCATCAGTATCTGTTTCAACAAAATCGTTTTTCCAAGTTTCAAATGTATTAACCGTGTCATCATCTTCATCTAAATCTTCACCATTAAAAAGCTTAATATTAGCTAAAGATCCTTCACCTCCCTTTAAATAGATCCTCTCATCACCATTTATTTCATCTCCTTCATCTAAAGGTAATGTAAAGTCATTTTCGAAGAAATTAACTCTGTTTTGACCAAAATTGAAAGTATAAATAGCTTCCTCTCTTAGATCTTCAGCATCAGTTGTTAAGGTAGTTAATCGAGTATAGTAAATTGTTATATTTGAGTTTTGTGCTCCTACATTTAATATTAAGAAACTACCCGAATCAGCTTCTGGCGTTATTTTAAAGTAAAGACCTCTGAAATATTCAGCGAAATTATTATTACTACTCAGGGCCGTTGTACCAGCTTGGTCTATAATATTATCTTTCCAAAACGTAGGTTCTAATAAAACTCTTATGCCTGGAGGTTGTCTAAATAATACTTGAGGATCCTCATCTTCATCTTCATCATTGTCTGGTTCTGTTAAAATATAACCTTCATTATTAATTAATACGGTGTTATTAATAGGAACTAAACTTTCAGAAATTTCATCATATTCAACAAAGGTTAGTTCTTCTCCTTCTAAAATAGCCTCTGAGATAGTTTCAGTTTCTGAAGCAGATTTATTAGAAAAATAAGACTGTGTATCGCTAAAAGCTCCATTAGGATCAAAATTTCGGATTATATAGTTGCTTCGGAAGATTCTTAAATTCATAGGATCATTGCCTATTACAGAATCTAACTCATAAGTTACATTACTATCTTCGTCTACATCTATTACTCTATTAAAAAAGGGCAAAGTTAAGACTACAGAATCAATTTCTATTTCTTCACCAAAATCAGGATCGAAAGAAGAAGTTGTTAACTGAGTTAAAAGTTGAGATGTAGTTCTGCCATAAATATCATCAAATATTCCTAACGTATTTAGTCCTAGGTTATTAGTTTGAACAGGACCTAGTGGTTTAGTATGGGTGATGATGTCGTATGTTTCTGAAGATATGTTAAAATTTGTAGCATTATCTTCATTGATAACATCAGAGTCTAAAGTTGCAAAATCTTTATCACAAGCAATAAAACTTAAAACAATTAAAGCAAAGGATATTATCTGCAGGGCAAACTTATTTTTTTTCATAGGTTATATTAACTGTTAAGTACAGTATTTGTATAAAACTCTGTGTAAGGATCTGCAAATTCTTCTATGGAATAAAAATCTAAAACAGGCTTTGTTAATTCACTAATATAGGTGTCGATCTCCTCTGGTAATTCTTCTGAACCTCTTATAATAGCATCAGAATTGTCTATAGCAATCTTCATAAGGTTATTATAATTTGGCTTTTCTAAAAGTTTTATTACCTCAGCATCTAAACCATCAAAAGTTACTTTCTTAATCATGTTTTTATCTAACGTACCTTCAAAGCTTTGATTGTATACAGACGTAACTATTTTACTTTCGGTAAATAAAGGCTCGTTTTTGTAAAATTCTTTTAAATAGAGTGGTAGTAAAGATGCTAGCCATCCATTAACATGAATAATATCTGGTGCCCAATTTAATTTCTTAACAGTTTCTATAACTCCTTTTGCAAAGAATATAGCGCGCTCATCATTGTCTGGGAACAAGTTACCATCTTCGTCAGTTAATGTGGCTTTACGCTTAAAGTACTCTTCATTATCTATAAAGTAAACCTGAATTCGTTCTTTTGGAATAGAAGCAACTTTTATAATCAAAGGCATGTCTAAATCATTGATAACTAGGTTTATACCAGAAAGTCTAATCACTTCATGTAATTGGTGTCTTCTTTCGTTAATATTACCAAATCGTGGCATAAATATACGTATCTGACCTCCTTGTTTGTTTACCATTCTTGGTGCTTCAAAGGACATTGAAGAAATCTCAGTTTCTGGTAAATATGGTACAACTTCCGAGGACACATACAATATTCGCTTATCTTTCATATATGGATTGCTTTTGAAAATTACAAGTAAAAAACATGCAAAATTACAAAAATTTATGCAGATTGCAGGTATTATATTATGTTTGCAAGCGTTAATTTTTTGTTATTACATTGAAGATTTTTTATAATAAAATAAAACTATCGGTTCATATACAAGCTTTAAGGGCCAAAGGGCATTCTGTTGGATTTGTCCCAACAATGGGAGCGCTTCATAATGGTCATTTGTCATTGGTTAATGAAGGGTTAGAAAAAAACGAGGTGATTGTTGTTAGCGTCTTTGTTAATCCAACCCAGTTTGATAACGATGAGGACTTGGTTAAATACCCTCGAACTTTAGATAATGATGTTGCTCTTTTAACAAGTGTGAGTAAAACAGCTATTATTGTTTATGCGCCTACTGTTGAGGATATTTATGAAGATAAGATTGAATCACAAACATTTAAGTTTGGTGGTTTAGAGCACGAAATGGAAGGAGCCTTTAGAGAAGGTCACTTTGATGGTGTAGGCACCATTGTAAAACGATTATTTGAGATTGTCAAACCAGATTATGCATATTTTGGTGAAAAGGATTTTCAGCAATTACAAATAATTAGAAAACTTGTTGAGTTATACCAAATACCTGTCGAGATTATAGGCTGTGCTATTTATAGGGCAGATGATGGATTGGCTATGAGTTCTAGAAATACGAGACTGACAAAAGAACATAGAGCTATTGCACCTTTTATTTATAAAACGCTAAAAACTGCCAAAATTAAGTTTGGCACAAAAAGTGCTAAAAATGTAGCGGAATGGGTTGAGAAGCAATTTAAAAAAGAGCCACTTTTAGAATTGGAATATATTATAATCGCAGACACTAGAACCTTAAAACCAGTAAAACGAAAATCAACAAAAAAGACATATAGAGCCTTTATAGCAGTTTATGCAGGTGATGTAAGACTTATAGACAATATCGCTTTAAATTAATTATCTTTGTAGCATGCAAATTCAAGTCGTAAAATCTAAGATTCATCGTGTAAAAGTTACTGGTGCAGAGCTTAACTATATTGGTAGTATTACTATCGATGAAGACCTAATGGAGGCTGCTAATATTATACAGGGAGAAAAAGTTCAGATTGTAAATAATGACAATGGTGAGCGATTGGAAACCTACTGCATTCCTGGGCCAAGAAATAGTGGTGAGATTACTTTAAACGGAGCAGCTGCACGCAAAGTAGCTGTTGGTGATACATTAATCTTAATCACTTATGCTTTTATGGAAATTGAAGAGGCTAAAGTATTTAAGCCGTCATTAGTATTTCCAGATGAAGCAACCAACTTATTAACATAGATAATTGAGTTCATCTAAATCCATCCTAAAAGTTCTTTTACCCTTACTCTTAGGTGTAGTATTAGTTTGGTATTCACTTTCGCAAATATCTATTCCTAAATTAATACAGTACTTTAAAGATGCTAACTATTTTTGGATAATTTTAGGGGTTAGTTTAGGGATTTTGAGTCATATCTCAAGAGCTTACCGATGGTTATTTATGGCAGAACCTTTGGGCTATAAACCTAAATTTGCCAATAGTTTTATGGCCGTATATTCGGCCTATTTAATCAATCTCACAATACCTAGAGCAGGTGAAGTCGCAAGAGCCTCTATTTTAACTAATTACGAAGGAATTCCTTTTGATAAGGGCTTTGGTACTATAGTAGCAGAACGTTTAGCTGATACTATTATGTTGCTCTTAATAGTAGCTTTAGCATTTTTTTTAGAATTTGAATTTATCTCAAATTTTTTCTTAGATAAATTTAATCCAATCACATTAATACTAGTAGGTGTTATCCTTATTATTTGCGCATTAGTAGTTTATCTTTTTATAATGAACAGTGCTTCTAAATTTGCCTTAAAGATTAGAACTTTTGTTAAAGGTTTAATTGAAGGTGCGCTTAGTATTTTTAAGATGAAAAAGAAATGGGCTTTTATAGGCCATACTTTATTTATTTGGGTGATGTATGTGTTAATGTTTTATATCACAACCTTTGCTTTACCAGAATTACAAAATATTTCAGTAGCAGCTGTTTTAATAGGTTTTATTCTAGCCAGTTTTAGTATTGCGGCAACAAATGGAGGTATTGGTTCTTTTCCTGAGGCTATAGTCATTGCGTTTTTACTTTTTAGTATGCCAGAAGATGCAAGTAGAGCATTTGGGTGGATTATGTGGTCAACACAAACACTTGTCATAATTATTTTAGGGGGCTTATCCCTTATTTATCTTCCAATCTTTAATAGAAAGAAAGTGTAAGTATTAAAATATTTTTTACTTTGCTTTAAATTAATCACTACTATAATGAAGAAATTTTCCCCACTTGTTATTCTATTATTTATAGTTTCAAATCTTAATGCTCAGGCCATTTATAAGACTTTAGAATCTAGTATTCTTGGATCTAAACGCGAATTAAAAATTCAGCTACCTAGAAATTATGATCCAGAAGCGAAACGTAGCTATCCTTTGGTTTTGGTTTTAGATGGGGATTATCTTTTTGAGCCAGTAGCAGGTAATATTGATTATCAGGCCTATTGGGAAGATATTCCAGATTGTATTATCGTTGGTGTTAATCAAGATAAAACTAGAGATGTTGATTTTTTCTATGACAATGAAACATTTTTTCCGGTAGATGGTGGTGCGGATTTTTATGAATTTCTAGCTCAAGATGTATTACCATATATGGAAGACAATTATGGGGTTTCAAATTATAAAATGATTGTTGGTCATGATTTGGGAGCAAACTTTGCTAATTACTTTTTATTTAAAGACAAGCCTATTTTTAGAGCCTATGTTGCGTTAAGTCCAGATTTTGCCCCAGAAATGGTTAATAGATTACAAGAAAGATTACAAACTTTAAAACAAGAAACCTTCTATTATTTGGCTACGGCAGATGCAGATATAAGAGTATTAAAAACTGCAATTGTAGAAGCAGATAATAAATTTAAAACCATTGAAAATTCAAAGTTGCATTACAAGTTCAATAATTTTGAAGACGCTAATCACTATTCATTAGTAGGTCAAGGTATACCGAAAGCATTAAACGAAATCTTTGCACTTTACAAGCCAATAAATGGTAAAGAATATAATGAGAAGGTATTAACTTTTGAAGGTTCGCCCTATGATTATTTAATTAAGAAATATGAGGATATAGAATATTTTTATGGATTTAAAAAACCATTAATAGAAAATGATATTAGAGCAATTGCAGCAGCTTGTAATAAGAAAGATGATCTAGAATCTCTCGAAAAGCTCGCAAAAACTATTAAAAAGAAATTTCCAGGCTCAATGCTTGGAGCTTATTATATGGGTATGTATCATGAGAAAGAAGGAAATTTGAAGAAAGCATTATTACGCTACAAATCCGGTCTCTCGTTAGATCCTTCACAATATATTGATAAAGAAATAATGTTAGAAAAAATGTATGAAATACAAGACGCTATGAAAAATTAGTGCATTTCATCGAAAAAAATTGACTTTTTAACGATAATTGAGTATGTTTGATTGCCTAAATTAAACCTACTTAACTTATGAAAAAAACTATCCTAATAGTTTTACTGTTTTTTTTATCTATTCCTATAATTGCTCAAATTAGGTATGACGAAATAAATTCACCTAATCTTAATGTCGCACGTCAATTAAAGATTAAACTTCCGAAAAATTACGACCCATCTTCAGAATTAAAACATCCATTAATTATAGTTTTTGATGGGGATTATTTATTTGAACCTGTTGCAGGTCAAGTAGATTTTCAAACTTATTTTGATGATATGCCTGGTTCAATTGTAGTGGGTATTGTACAAGGTGACGAGCGTTATTATGATGGGTATTGTGACGAAGTAACTGGCTTACCAAAGGAAGGTGGCTTGCGTTTTCATAATTTTATCTCAGATGAGTTAATACCTTATTTAGATAATAATTATAACACGAGTAAGTTTAGAGTTGCGGTTGGACACGATTTAATGGGCAACTTTATTAATTCGTATTTATTTAAAGAAGATCCGCTTTTTCAAGCATATGTATCAATAAGTCCTGATTTGTCTGGTACAGTTAAAGACTATCTAGGTAAGCGCTTAGAATCTTTTAGAGATGATATATTCTATTACATGGCGACATCAGATAAAGACATGCCAGGTATTAGAGCATCAGTTTTGACTGCTAATTCTCAAATTTCAGAAGTGAAAAATCAATTTTTAACCTATTATTTTGATGACTTCAAAAATGAAACACATTACACGTTAGTGACGAGTGCAATATCTAGATCATTTGACAAAATTTTTGAACTTTATAAACCACTTCGCGAAAAAGAATTAGAAGAAAAGGTTTTACCATATGAGGGAACTTTAGACGATTACTTGGTAGATCGTTACGATAGAATTCAAAAATTATTTGGCATCAAAAAAGAAATAACCGAAGAGGAATTTGAAAAAGTAGTAAAAGTTGCAGAACAACGAGAAGATTTAGAATCGCTAGAGAAAATAGGAAAACTAGCAAAAAAATTAAATCCAGAATCTTTATTAGGCACCTATTATTTAGCACAATACGCAGAGAAGATTGGCAAAACAAAAAAAGCAAAAAAATTATATGAATCGGCATTAACATTAAACGATGTTAGCCATATCAATAGAGATTTTATATTTTCTAAAATAGATGAACTCACGGTGGTAGACACTGATGAAGAAGGAGAGGAGGACAACGATGAAGACAACTAAGAAAAAAACCATTTCTACAGACTACTTCTTTGAGTCTCTTTATAGAAAAATAAAGTCGTTTTTATTTTCTAATTTGTCTTCAAAACTGGCAACTTTAAAAGTCTTAACAATCTTTAGTTGGTTTAAAGACATCAACTAAAATTATCTTAATTTAGCTGTTCTAATTTTAGATTTCCGTTACAAGGAGAATAAATATGGCTAAAGTAAAAACAACCTTTTTTTGTCAAAATTGTGGCAGTCAATACGCTAAATGGCAAGGGCAATGTACGTCTTGCAAAGAGTGGAATACCGTTACGGAAGAAGTCATTCAAAAACCAGAAAAGAGCGATTGGAAATTACCTTCATCTACGACAAAACGTGTTTCAAAGCCACTAAAAATAAATGAAATAGACATGTCTCAAGAAGCACGTTTAGATATGCAAGATGCAGAATTTAATCGTGTATTAGGAGGTGGAATGGTTCATGGATCGTTAACCTTGTTAGGAGGCGAACCTGGTATTGGTAAGAGTACACTTTTACTTCAAATTGCTTTAAAGTTAGAATACAAAACACTTTATGTTTCTGGAGAAGAAAGCCAAAAACAAATAAAAATGAGAGCAGAACGTATTAATTCTAATTCAAACAATTGTTACATTCTAACAGAAACAAAAACACAAAATATCTTTAAACAAATTGAAGCTTTAGAGCCAGATATTGTGGTCATAGATTCTATTCAAACCTTACATAGTGATTATATTGAGTCATCTCCAGGAAGTATTTCGCAGATTAAAGAATGTACAACCGAACTCATAAAATTCGCAAAAGAAACAGCAACACCTGTTTTGTTGATTGGACATATTACCAAAGACGGTAACATCGCTGGTCCAAAAATTTTGGAACACATGGTAGATACTGTTCTTCAATTTGAAGGCGACCGAAATCATGTGTTTAGGATTTTGCGTGCCAATAAAAACCGATTTGGTTCAACCAATGAATTAGGTATTTACGAAATGCAAGGGTCAGGTTTACGTGAGGTTAGTAATCCGTCTGAAATTTTAATTTCAGAAAAAGATGGCGAATTATCGGGTAATGCGGTTGCTGCAACTCTAGAAGGCATGAGGCCATTAATGATAGAAGTTCAAGCTTTGGTGAGTACTGCAGTTTATGGTACACCACAACGTTCGGCAACTGGCTTTAATGCCAAACGACTAAATATGCTTTTAGCTGTTTTAGAAAAACGGGCAGGTTTCCGTTTGGGAGCTAAAGATGTATTTTTAAATATTACTGGCGGTATAACCGTAGACGATCCGGCCATAGATTTGGCAGTTGTGGCATCTATATTGTCCTCTAATGAAGATGTAGCAATACCAAGCGCGTATTGCTTTGCCGCAGAAGTTGGTTTATCTGGTGAAATAAGACCAGTACAACGTGTGGAACAACGTATTCTTGAAGCTGAAAAACTAGGCTTCTCCACTATTTTTGTTTCCAAATACAACAAAATAGCACTTAAAAATACAATAATTAAAATTCAATTGATTTCAAAAATCGAGGATCTAGTCGAGTTTTTGGTTTAAAATAGATTGTACAATTTAACTTTGAAGAGATAAAAAAGTTATCACTCAATAACCCTATCAGCTAATAATCCTAAATAAATGAAGAATCCAAGTTTTGAATTTCTAACATCAAAATTTGATATTTCGTTAGAAACCTTTTTAATTCTTAAAGATTTAGCTTCAAAGAAAGATTTAAAAAAAGGTGAAGCTATGGTTAAGCAAGGTGTTAAAAGCAATAAAATAGCTTTTCTAACGTCTGGATTAATGAGAGCATACGCGAAGTTAGAATCTGGTAAAGAAATTACAAAGAATATTTTTTCGCCCATTAGTTTTCTTGGTGCATTTTCTTCAATAGTTAATGATGAGCCATCTCAATTGAGTTATGAAGCTTTAGTAGATTCTCGGGTTTATGAAGTTGATTTCGAAGAATTTATTAAAATATCAAAAACAAATATTGCAATAAGTAATCTATATAACAGAGTTTTAGAATATGTCTTTGTTATTTACGAAAATAAACAACTCGAAAACATGTCACTTAATGCTACTGATCGGTATCTATCCTTAAAGAAAAGTATACCTAATATTGATAATCTGATACCTCAATATCAAATAGCTTCTTATCTGAATATATCACCAGTTCAATTAAGTAGAATCAGAAAATCTTTACGTTGATTTTAATCTATGTTAATTTTTACTCTGATTATTCAAGCTAAATTTGCAACAAGATTAATTTTTTAACAAGATTATTTTAATACCTATAACAAAAAAAGCAAATGGTTTCCATTTGCTTTTTTTTATGATATAAACTGTCCTTTGGGTATAAATTCTTAATTTCGCAACACTATAAGAATTTTGATAATATGAGTACAAAGTTCCCTGAATATAAAGGACTTAACTTGTCTAAGGTTGCAGATGAAATCGGTAGCTATTGGCAAGAAAATAACATCTTTGACAAAAGTGTAACCACTAGAGAAGGAAAACCACCTTATGTATTTTTTGAAGGACCTCCTTCGGCAAACGGCTTACCTGGTGTTCATCACGTTTTAGCACGAGCTATTAAGGATATATTTCCACGTTACAAAACCATGAAAGGTTTTCAAGTAAAACGAAAAGCAGGTTGGGATACACATGGCTTACCAGTTGAGCTTGGTGTAGAGAAGGAGCTTGGTATTACTAAAGTAGATATTGGTACAAAAATAACAGTAGAAGAATATAACGAAGCTTGTAAAAAAGCGGTAATGCGTTATACTGACATCTGGAATGATCTTACACAGAAAATGGGATATTGGGTAGATATGGATGATCCATACGTTACCTATAAATCTAAATACATGGAAAGTGTTTGGTGGTTACTCAAACAGATTTACGAAAAAGATTTAATATACAAAGGCTATACCATTCAGCCTTATTCGCCAAAAGCAGGTACAGGTTTAAGTTCGCACGAACTCAATCAGCCAGGAACATACCAAGATGTAACCGATACAACAGTTGTAGCGCAGTTTAAGGCAAATGAAGAATCATTACCAGACTTTTTACAAAACGAGGGTGACATTTACTTCTTAGCTTGGACCACGACTCCTTGGACACTTCCTAGTAATACAGCATTAACTGTTGGGCCAAGGATTGACTATGTTTTAGTTGAGACCTATAATCAATACACATTCAAACCTATGAATGTTGTTTTGGCTAAGAATTTAGTCGGAAAACAGTTCGATGGCAAATTCAAACAAGTTGAGACAAAACCAGAATTAATAGATTACAAAGAAGGCGACAAAAAGATTCCTTTTTATGTGGTTAAAGAATTTGTTGGAAAGGATTTAGTAGGCATCACCTACGAGCAATTATTACCGTATGCTTTACCAAACGACAATCCACAAGACGCATTCAGAGTAATTTCAGGAGACTTTGTAACGATTGAAGATGGTACAGGAATCGTACACACAGCACCAACTTTTGGTGCAGACGATGCTATAGTAGCAAAACAAGCATCACCAGAGATTCCACCACTTTTAGTAAAAGACGACAATGGTAACTTAGTACCCTTAGTAGATTTACAAGGTAAGTTTAGACCAGAACTAGGTGAATTTGCAGGTAAGTATGTAAAGAATGAATATTACAATGATGGTGAAGCACCAGAACGCTCAATAGACGTTGAGCTTGCCATTAAGTTAAAAATAGAAAACAAAGCCTTTAAGGTCGAAAAATATAAGCACAGTTATCCGAACTGCTGGAGAACAGATAAGCCAATTTTATACTACCCGTTAGATTCTTGGTTTATTAAAATAACTGATGTAAAAGGTAGAATGCACGAGTTGAATACAACCATTAACTGGAAACCAAAATCAACTGGTGAAGGTCGTTTTGGTAATTGGTTAGCAAATGCAAACGACTGGAATTTGTCACGATCACGTTTTTGGGGAATCCCATTACCAATCTGGAGAACAGAAGACGGAAAAGAACAAATTTGTATTGGTTCTGTTGCAGAATTGAAATCTGAAATGGCAAAGTCAATTGAAGCAGGTATTCTATCTGAAGATATTTTTGCGGAATTCGAAGTTGGTAATATGTCTGAAGCAAACTACGAAACCATCGATTTACACAAAAATGTCGTTGATAAGATTGTACTGGTATCACCTTCAGGTCAACCTATGAATCGTGAAAGTGATTTAATAGATGTTTGGTTCGATTCTGGTTCTATGCCTTATGCACAATGGCACTATCCTTTTGAGAATAAAAACTTAATCGATAATAAAGAAGCATTTCCTGCAGATTTTATCGCAGAAGGTGTAGACCAAACACGTGGATGGTTTTATACACTTCACGCTATCGGAACCATAGTTTTCGATTCTGTAGCTTATAAAAACGTAGTTTCAAACGGACTGGTTTTAGATAAAAATGGACAAAAAATGTCTAAACGTTTAGGTAACGCGGCAGACCCATTTGAAACGTTATCTAAATACGGAGCTGATGCTACGCGTTGGTATATGATTAGTAATGCCAATCCTTGGGATAACTTAAAGTTTGACAGCGAAGGAATTGCTGAGGTAAGTCGTAAATTCTTCGGAACATTATATAATACCTATTCATTCTTCACATTGTATACAAATATCGATGGTTTCGATTATAGTGAAGCTGATATTGTGTTAGAAGAACGACCAGAAATTGACCGTTGGATTTTATCTGAATTAAACACATTAATTCAGAAAGTTGATAAATTCTATGAAGAATACGAACCAACAAAAGCCGCACGAGCAATTTCAGATTTTACACAAGATTATTTAAGTAATTGGTACGTGCGCTTAAGCAGAAGACGTTTCTGGAAAGGCGATTACCAAACCGATAAAATTTCAGCATACCAAACACTTTATACGTGTATGGAAACTATAGCTAAGCTTGGTGCACCTATTGCACCCTTCTTTATGGATCGTTTGTATTTAGATTTAAATTCGGTAACCAATAAAGAGACTTTTGAAAGTATTCACTTAGCAGATTTCCCAAAAGCAGATACAAATGCTATAGACACCGTTTTAGAACGAAAAATGGAGAGTGCGCAGACAATATGCTCATTAGTATTGTCGTTGAGGGCTAAGGAGAAAATTAAAGTGAGACAACCATTGCAGAAGATTATGATTCCTGTTGATAATAAACAACAGAAAGAAGAAATTGAAGCGGTTGCAGACTTAATTAAACACGAAGTAAACATAAAAGAAATTGAGCTTTTACAAGACGCTTCTGATATACTAGTAAAACAGATTAAACCGAATTTTAAAACTTTAGGGCCTAAGTTTGGAAAAGATATGAAGCTGATTGCTAGTGCAGTAAATGCCTTTAGCGCAGACAATATTAAAAATATTGAGCAAAATGGTAATATGGACGTTGACATTAACGGAAAAAATATTACTTTAGGATTAGAAGATGTGGAGATTACATCTCAAGATATTGAAGGATGGCTTGTGGCTAACGAAGGTCCATTAACAGTGGCTTTAGATGTTACAATCAGTGAAGAATTGCGTAAAGAAGGTATTGCTCGCGAGCTCGTAAATCGCATTCAAAATCTACGTAAAGATTCAGGATTTGATGTTACTGACAGAATTGACGTACAACTTCAAGATAATCCTCATGTTGCTGAAGCAATTGCTTCAAATGAAGCTTACATTAAATCTGAAACATTAACTGAGGATTTAAAAATTATGGACACTGTAAACGATGGTATAGAAATTTCTTTTGATGAGGTAAGTACTAAATTGTTTATTAAAAAACACTAAAATAGATGGCAGTAGATACAAATAGGTATTCTGATAAAGATTTAGAAGAATTTAAAGCTTTATTAAAAAATAAAATTAACAAAGCAGAGCGTGATTTAGAACTTATAAAAAGTGCTTACATGAATGACCATGATAATGGTACAGATGATACGTCGCCTACATTTAAAGCTTTTGAAGAGGGTAGTGCTACGATGAGTAAAGAAGCAAATTCTGCATTGGCTATTAGACAAGAAAAATTTATACGAGATTTAAAAAATGCCGTTATTCGTATTGAAAATAAAACGTACGGAGTTTGTCGTGTTACCGGAAAGCTAATTAATAAAGAACGTTTAAAGTTAGTACCCCATGCAACATTGAGTATTGAAGCTAAGAATATGCAGAAGTAATGTCCCTTTGAAAAAAAGGATCTTAAAGAACTGAGATTACATTTTGAATAGAAACAAATACACAAAGCCTTGTATAACTAGTTTCAAGGCTTTTTTTATGCTCTGTTTATTCTGTTTTCAAACCAGTATTGCTCAAAACTCATTAGAGCAAGAACTAAGTATTGGTGCTATTAAAATCATAGAAATTGATGGAAATCAGATATTCTCAATCTCAGTGTCTACTACAAAAACAGATCATATTTCTATTACATCTAAACTTGATGGTGAGTATCAAAGCCAATTTCAGATTGTAACCAATCAACAAAACGATACTTTAAAGATTGGTTTAAAACGTTTACCTTTTACACTTAAAGTAGATGATAAACGCAATGCACATAAAGTCATTGCAGCAACTTTATATTTAGAAATCCCAGAATATTTAATGTTGAATGTCTTCAGTGACGTTGGTTCTGTTGATTTAAAAGGAATTTTCAATAACTTGTCTGTAGAGTTATTACAAGGCCATTGCAATGTAATGGCAAAAGTAGATACAGCAACCATAAATACAATAGATGGAGATATTAGTATTATTACAAATAGTGCTGATATAAGCGCTTACTCTAATCATGGCGATATAATTTTTGATGAGTTTTCCATACTTATTTCAAAATGGAAACTTCAATCTGTAAATGGTAATATTAGAGTTGCAAAGCCAGAATAAACCATTATTTTTGTTTAAAATCTTTAGATGTCCTTAAAGAAAGCCTCAATTGTTATTCTCATTATTTTACTGATAGATCAAATCAGTAAAATTTATATTAAAACACACTTTCAACTTAACGACAACATAACTGTTTTTTCTTGGTTTTATATAGACTTCATTGAGAATGATGGTATGGCTTGGGGAACTAAGTTAAGCGACGTATTTACGTTTATTACTGACAGAACAGCAAAACTTATTTTAACCCTCTTTAGAATTGTTGCTGTTACGGGTATTGCATTTTGGTTAGTGGATGTAACCAAGAACAAAAAGTCTAAAATCTTAATTTTTTCAGTAGCTATAATTTTTGCTGGCGCTTTAGGAAATATTATTGATTCTGTGTTCTATGGAATATTGTTTAGTGATAGTTATATGCAAGTCGCCACATTTTTACCTGAAGCTGGCGGGTATTCAGATGTGTTTCATGGTAAGGTTGTAGATATGTTACATTTTCCTATTTGGAACGGAGTATTGCCGGAATGGTTGCCATTAATTGGAGGGAAGATCTTTTCTTTTTTCGACCCAGTTTTTAATGTAGCAGATGTTGCTATTAGTACAGGTATTGGGACTTTGATTGTGTTTAATAAACGGGCTTTTAAAGAGACTATTAAAACTGAGATAGCTTATTCGGAGTCACACAATAATCTAACTTAATATCATCTATTAAAGCTTCAAAAATTTCATCTTCAGCTTCAAAAAAAGATAAACCAATTTTTAGTGTTTTAGGTTTGCAACTTGCTAAAAATCGATCATAGAACCCTTTTCCGTAACCAATTCTATTTCCAATGGTATCAAAACCTAAGAGTGGAATAAAAACGACTTCTAATTGAGAAGATTTGATTTCAATACCATCAATAGGCTCAGGAATATTGTAGTCGTTTTTTTTAATTTTTGTATTATCTGTGAGCAGATAATGCGTCATGGAGTAATCTTCAAAATTGCTCTTAGAAATTATGATATTTTTATCTTTTCCAGACAAAATATTTAAGATGTAATCAGTGTTAACTTCCTTTTGTTCTTCAATAGTTAGGAAAATGTGGTAAAAGGTGAAGTCCCAAATATTAAGTTTCAATAATTGATTAGCAATAGCTAGACTATAATCATCTATTTGAGATTCTGACAAGTCTTGTCTTAGCGTTTTATATTTACGTCTTAATTCTTTTTTAGTCACGATTCTAATTTTGTAGAAATATGAAAAATAGCATCCCCTTGGTAGATAATTGGTGATTCATTTACATTAAACACATAGCCATTATATGGAGATTTTACAAAGTAGTTAAAGCTGCCATAAGGATCCGTAATATTACCCAAAACATCTCCTTTTTCAACATGTGTATTTATAGCTACTGTCGCTTTAAACATGCCAGAAAATTTTGCTCTTAACCATTTGCTTTCTTCAATAACTACAGCACTTGTTTTTGGTTGTGACACTTTATATTTACTACGTAACATTCCTAAATGATGAAGTACGCGTTTGGCACCATTTACACCAGTATTAGTTATGGTATTGTGAATATTAAAGGATTTGCCCCCTTCAAACAGAAGCATTGGCACACCAACCTTATCACAAGCATTTCTAAAGGATTTATTTAAATTCTGTGAGTAATAAATAAAAGGAGCTCCAAAAACATGTGCTAGTTCTGTTAATCTCGGGTTGTCTTCTTCAATACGAATCTGAGCCGCATTAAAACGATCTGCACCACCAGTATGAAAATCCATCACAAAATCTACATGTGGCACTAATTCCTTCATTACAAAATACGCAACTCTACTTGCCAAAGAGCCATTCGCATTTCCTGGAAATACACGATTTAAATCACGACCATCTGGGAAAAGGCGGTCCATATTTAAAAAGCCAAAAACATTGATTACAGGAACGCAAATGGTAGTCCCTATTTTTGGTTTATTTATACCTTTTGCAATGAGTTGCCTAACAATCTCCACTCCATTAATTTCGTCTCCATGGATGCCAGCAGTAATTAAAACATTAGGTCCAGGCTTTTTAGAGCGTTCTATAATTATAGGAATATCTAAAGTGTTTCTTGTATGTAATTTTGCGACTTCAAAAGTAACTGTTGCACCTTTGCCTGGAGCGACTTCAACTCCTAAAATATTTAAAATATCTTTTGACATCTGTTTATTTTGTGCTACGTTCTATAAATGTAATAATATCGCGTGCAATGTTCTTTTTTGTTGCAGTTTCAATACCTTCCAAACCTGGTGTAGAATTAACTTCTAATAATAAAGGACCACGTGAAGATTGGAGCATATCAACACCACAAACAGGTAATTTTAAAACCTTTGCAGCATTCATAGCTACTTTTAGCTCATCTGCATCTAATTTAATAATATTAGCAGAGCCACCACGATGTAAATTAGAGCGAAACTCACCTTCTTTTCCTTGGCGTTTCATCGCGCCAACTACCTGGCCATCTACAACTAAAGCTCTTATATCTGCACCTTTTGCTTCTTTTATAAATTCTTGTACAATGACTCTTGCCTGTAAGCCATTAAAGGCTTCTAAAACAGATTCGGCTGCATTTTTACTTTCTGCTAAAACCACTCCAAGACCTTGAGTACCTTCCAATAATTTAATAATACAAGGTGTACCACCAACATGCTGTATAACTTCCTCAACATCTCTAGAGTAATTGGTGAAAACCGTTTTTGGCATCCCTATACCTGCCTTACTTAGACGTTGTAAGCTTTTTAATTTATCTCTAGAACGGAGAATAGCACCTGATGATGCAATAGTGAAAACACCCATTTCTTCAAACTGTCTCACAACTGCACAGCCATAAAAGGTTACAGAAGCACCAATTCTAGGAATTATAGCATCTACATAATCTAAATAACGATCTTTATAAAAAATGGTGGGTTTTTCCTTTTCGATAATGATATCACATTTCAAAGGATCTATGACTTCGACCTTATGCTCTCTTTTTTCTGCTTCTTCAACTAGGCGCGATGTAGAATATAAATGCGGATTGCGAGAAAGAATAACTATATTCATTATTTTGTTTGAGTATTAAAAGATTGATTTTCTAAGTCTACATCAACTATGAACTTTTTGCTTAAAAACTGACGTCCAATAAGTACGGGAAATCGCATATCATCTCTTGTGCTTAAAGTTAAGTTAATCTTGTATGTTTTACCAAAGAATATAACTTTTGTTTTTATTTTAAAACGGTTTTCGCGATGGCCATTACTACTTTTAACATCGGTACAGGTGTAATTTTGAAATACAACTTCTTCACTTTTAAAGTTAGGATGTTCTTTACTTTCAAAAGTGCAATATAATTTATGGTCTTCTTCTCTAATTTTAGAGCAATGGATGGTAGAAGTGTAAGCTCCTGTGTCAATTTTAACAGCTATTGTGTTGAGCTTTAATTCAGGAAAGTCAATTTTATCAACACGTCCTAAAGTTTTTTTAGTCATAGATTAATTTTAATAAAAAGTTACTAAAGATACTCATAAAGTTAATTGAAAACATACGCATTTAAATCTAATTACTACCTTTGATTATATGCCAGAAACTAGCTTAGAAATACAAATAAAAACGTTGCCTAATCAACCTGGTGTTTATCAGTATTTTGATATTGAAGATAGGCTTATTTACGTTGGAAAAGCTAAGGATATTAAAAAGCGTGTAAGTAGTTATTTTAATAAACATCACGATTACGGTAAAACACGTGTGCTTGTAAAAAACATCACTTCAGTTAAGCACATTGTTGTAGAAACTGAGAATGATGCATTACTATTAGAAAATAATCTAATAAAAAAATACAAGCCAAAGTATAATGTGCTTTTAAAGGATGATAAATCCTATCCTTGGATTTGTGTGAAAAAAGAGCGTTTTCCTAGAGTTTTTCCAACACGACGCGTCATTAAAGATGGCTCTGAATATTTTGGACCTTATACAAGTATGAAAACTGTAAAAACGCTTTTAGGCTTAATAAAAGGTTTATATCAACTCCGGACTTGTAATTATGATTTGTCCGAGTCTAAAATTGAAGCTGATAAATATAAAGTGTGTTTAGAATACCATTTAGGAAACTGTAAAGGTGCATGCGAAGGTTATGAAACCGAAGACGAATACCATTCTAATATCACAGCAATACGGGAAATTTTAAAAGGTAATTTTAAAGATTCGTTACAGCAGTTTCGCGAGCAAATGAAGGGTCTCGCAGAACAGATGCAATTTGAAGATGCACAGAAAATAAAAGAGAAACTCGAAATTTTAGAAAATTACCAAGCCAAATCAACTATTGTTAATCCAAAGATTAGCAACGTAGATGTGTTTTCAATTGTTAGTGATGAGACGTATGCTTATGTTAATTTTTTACAATTGAGTTATGGTTCAATTATAAGATCACATACTTTAGAATTAAAAAAGAAGCTACAAGAATCTGATGTTGAGTTATTAGAATTAGCAATAACTGAAATACGACAACGTTTCAATTCAATGAGTAGAGAACTTTATGTCCCTTTTAATGTGAACTTGGGTGGCGAATTAAAAATAACAATACCGAAACTTGGAGACAAAAAAAGTATCTTAGATTTATCTATAAGAAATGCCAAGTATTTTCGTATGGATAAATTTAAACAAGTAAAACTAGTAGATCCAGACCGTCATGCCAATCGTATCATGGCACAAATGAAAGCCGATTTACATTTATCTGAAGAACCAAGACATATTGAGTGTTTTGATAATTCGAACATTCAAGGAACCAACCCAGTTGCAGCTTGTGTCGTATTTAAAAACGGAAAACCAAGCAAAAAGGATTATCGTAACTTTAATATAAAAACAGTTATAGGTCCAGATGATTTCGCATCGATGGAAGAAGTGGTTTATAGGCGCTACAAGCGGTTATTAGAAGAAGACCAACCACTGCCACAACTTATAATCATTGATGGAGGAAAAGGACAATTATCGGCATCGTTAAAAAGCCTTGATCTTTTAGAATTAAGAGGAAAAATCGCTATCATTGGTATTGCTAAGCGATTAGAAGAGTTGTTTTATCCAGATGATCCAATTCCACTATATTTAGATAAGCGTAGTGAAACTTTAAAGATTATTCAGCAATTAAGAAATGAAGCACACCGTTTTGGTATAGAGCATCACCGAAACAGAAGAAGTAAAGGCGCGTTAACCACAGAACTCGAAAATATACCAGGAGTTGGTGAGCAAACTATTGTAGATTTAATGAAAACCTTTAAAACGGTTAAACGAATAGCAAATGCAAAAGTAGATGAGTTAGAAGCTATTGTAGGAGTATCGCGAGCAAACAAGATTTATAATTATTATCACAAAGAATAAATTTGAAATTACACCTAACATATAATTCCAAATACAAGCATTTATGGCTTGTCTTAACTTTGGTGTTTTTAACCACAAGTTTTAATCTTTTGAATGCACAAGAAGCAAAAGAGCCTAAGGTTGGTTTGGTGCTAAGTGGTGGCGGAGCAAAGGGTTTTGCACATATTGGTGTTTTAAAAGTCATAGATAGTTTAGGTATTAAAGTCGATTATATTTCAGGAACAAGTATGGGAGCCATAATTGGTTCGCTTTATGCGTCAGGTTATTCTGGGAAACAGCTTGAAGCTATGTTTAATAATATAGATTTTGAAGAGCTTATTAATGATAATTTCCCAAGAGAATTTAAACCGTTTTACGAACGTGAAAATGCTCAAAAATACGCAGTCAGTTTGCCTTTTGATAAGTTTAAAATTAGTTTACCTTCAGCTTTATCTCGAGGGCAAAATGTTTATAATTTACTATATCAATTAATGATTCCGGTTAATGATATTAGAGACTTTGAAAAGCTACCAATACCGTTTTTCTGTGTAGCTACAGACATAGAGACAGGTGAAGCAATAATAATTGATAAAGGCAACTTAGCAGAAGCCGTAACCGCTAGTGGTGCGCTTCCATCCTTGTTTCAGCCAGTGACTATAGGAGATAGAATTTTAATCGATGGAGGTGTTTCTAATAATTTTCCGGTAGCAGAGTTGAGAGCAAAAGGTATGGATATTATTATCGGAGTAGATGTGCAAGATGCTTTAAAAGATAGAGCTTCCTTAAAATCAGCACCAGATATCTTATTGCAGATTAATAATTTTCATACCATTAATGCAATGAAAAATAAGGCTCAGTTTACAGATATTTATATTAAGCCAGACATTACAGGTTTTTCAGTAATATCATTTAATGAAGGAAGAAATATTATATCAAATGGAGCAGCAGCAGCAAGAGTAAATCTCAATGCATTATTAGAATTAAAAACGGAACAGCGTACTAGTATTAATAGGCCTATTGTTAAACCTATTGATAGTGTGAAAATTAATTCTGTTAGAATAAATGGTAAAAACCGTTATACAAGATCATATATTTTAGGTAAACTGAAGTTTAAAGACGAAAATAAAATCAGTTATTCTGATTTTAGAAAAGGTGTTAATAGCTTAATTGCAACCAATAACTTTGACACATTTAGATATAATTTAGAACCAACAGAAGGCAGTGAAGGTTATAATCTAAGTGGTACAATTAAAGACTCTGAGGTGACAACATTTTTGAGATTAGGTGTGCATTATGACGGTTTATACAAAAGTGCTTTCTTAGCAAATCTCACAAAAAAAAGATTGCTTTTTAATAATGATATTGTATCATTAGATTTAATACTTGGCGATAACTCAAGATATAATTTCGATTATTTTATAGACAAAGGCTATTATATCAGTATTGGTATTAAATCGCGCTTAAACCAATTCAACAAGAATGTAAACCCATTACTTGTTCTAGAAGAAGGGTCTCCTTTACTAGCTGGTTTAAATAAAATAGATGCAGAACTTTCGGATTTTACAAATCAGGTTTTTATACAAACTATTTTCAAAAAGGATTTTGCCCTTCGTGCTGGAGCCGAATACAAACGTTTAAAAATTACATCCGAAACCATAATTGAAGATAATCAGAGTGATGAAATCGTTTTTGAAAACACAGGGTATTTTAGCCTATTTGGAAATTTAAAGTTCGATAGTTATAGCCATCCTTTTTTTCCAAAAAGCGGTTTTTATTTTAATGGTAATTTTCATTTATATCTAGAGGCTTCAAATTTTAATAGAGATTTTGAAGAGTTTTCAATCGCTAAGGCCGATGTTGGATATGCTTTTAGTTTTAATGATAGATTGGCTTTAAAAACAGAAGGGAATGGTGGTTTTAAAGTAGGGGATAATTCGACAACAGCGCTTGGTTTCGGATTAGGAGGCTATGGAAATAACTTCATAAATAATTTCTATTCCTTTTATGGCTATGACTATTTTGATCTTTCGGGTGATAGTTTTGTAAAGGCGACTTTTACTCTAGATTATGAGGTTTTTAAAAAGCATCACATACTGTTTGCCGCGAATTATGCCAATATAGAGGACGGAATTTTTGAATCTGGAGAGTGGTTGTCATCACCAAACTTCAGTGGTTATGCTATAGGCTACTCGTTAGAAACATTTCTTGGACCTTTAGAAGGCAAATACACCTATTCGCCAGACACTGGCAATGGTTATTGGTTTTTTAATCTTGGTTTTTGGTTTTAATAGCGTCCCTTGGCGTAGTCATGCTGAACTTGCCTGTGCTGAACTTACTTCAGTATTTCAGTATCTCAATAGTTAATCTGTAGAATTAATGCGTTAAGGAATTTAGTAGAGTTACTCAGTTTTTAGATTAAAAAGTCTAGTTATTGGGCCTCTGCCATTAAAAATCGCGTTATTCACAAAATTATTAAGCACCATAGATAGTATTCTATCACCTCCACTTTCATTATTTGCAATGCCATTATCTAAGGGGCTACAGAGTCTAAAAAAGTCACTATAATCTTTATACGTATTTTCTACAACTGTAAAGTTAGAAAATAACCGATCGTTCAATGCTTCAGAATTAATATAATAATTTGTTTGCCTCATTTCAGAAAACGAAAAGGATGTGTCTTTAGTAAAAGTTATATTTTTTGTTTCTAATACAGGTTCAAATAATATTTTCGGTTGTAGTTTTATGGTAGAAAATGAATACGATTTTTTATCTAACTCTTGAGCAATTAATTCAGAATTCGCTATTAAAACAAATACAGCGATTAATGAATTTATAAAATTCAGTTTTGTTTTCATATCTGTATTTTCAATTGATATTCTTTGTTTTACATACAAACCTTGATATATATATATTGATTAATTCAATTTTTTGAATCTTCATAAGAGCTAAAGAAAATTTAGCCATAGTTATAATAATTTAACATCCTTTTAGCAAAACATAAAACTATAGCTTCATTTTTATTTTAAAGAAAAACCCATAAAAAACAGACGTTTTTTGTTTAGACTTATAGACGAAAAAAGGTTAATGCTCAAGGCGGTTAATATGAGACTTGTAATTTTTAGACTACAATTTGTAACTCAATTTAAACATCACAATCCTAGGCAGAATAAAAGTCCTAGTATCACTAATTACAAAAGCATTAAATGAGTTCTGCTGTTTAAAACGCACATCAAATATATTAGTCGCATTCACCTCAAATCCCCAAGGACTATCTTCTATTTGATAAAATAAAGACGCATTAGCAGTATCAAACGTATTATTTATAGCTTGGCTTTTGTTATTGTAATTATCATACGTATAATCTGCTTTAAATATAAAATCCTTTAGAAAATCGTATTCTAAAATGACTTCAAACCGATCATTATCAAATTCGTTGTTGATGCCACTAGCTTGGTAATTGCTAAAATCTTTGGTATAATTAATTTCTAAGTTGGGATGATTCTTAAAAGAGGTTTCAATGCCAATGGTTGAAGAAATCGATTTTGAAATATTAAGATCAGTTTCATTATTTAAAATCTGAAAAAAGTCATTATAACTAAAGCGGCTGCTTAGATTATAACGGATTTTATTTATTTTTTTAGAAACTCCTCCGCTAACTGTCCAATTATGCTCTGGCTGATCGAACATAATTGAAGTATTAAACGATTCGATGCCATTGAGCTCTGAAACGGTTTTTATGTTTTGTACACGCTTGTTAAAACTGGTGTTGAGGTTAAAATTGAGGTTTCTAAAAAGAGAAAATTTATAATAGCTCAAGCTTGCGGTATGATATAATTGATTTTCTAATTGATTATCACCTCTAAACACACTATTAAAATTAGAGAGTATAAAATTATTAGCCAATTGATTAATGCCAGGGAAACGCGCGTTTAATCGGTAACGAAAATTCAGTTTTTCACTATTATTAAATTCTACCTTGGTTGTAAATTGTGGTAAAAACAGATTTTTAGTAAAGGTTTCAGCGGTTTCAAACTGTTGTGTACGCCACAAATAACCATGATAAAATAGAGCGGGCTTAAACGTGGCAATACCAACTTGAAATTTATACTCTAAGCCCAAATACGTATCTATAAAATGATACCCAAAATCATTACCAAAACCGGCAGAGTTAAAGTTATTAATGCCGTCATCACTTAGCAACTGAACATCTTCAGTAAAGAAATCATTAAATGAGGTATTGATTCCGAAACTCGTGTACAGATGATTAAAATTGTTAATCACCCAATAATCCTTAAGAATTGCACTAAAATTATGGGATCTCGATTTCTTAGTTTGTAGAATATTGAATAGCGTATCGTCTTCTAACGGAATTAAGCCTTGTAAAATCTGTTGGTTGGTTAACCACTCTGTAATGGGCTTGTCATTCTGAAAATTATAGGTGGTTTCTAAAGTAGCCGTATGGGCTTTTGAGAGTTTGCGGCTGTAGGTAATATTCTGTTTGAGGTTCAATGCCACAACATCAGTAAGCGTTTGTATCGTATTGTTTTGATTTGGACTCACGGTGTTTAATAATCCATTACTATCGTTGTTGGTTACTTTTACAAAGGCGTTATAAGCAAAATCTTCTTTATAACTCGGGTCATAGTCCACAGTGATTTTTCCTATGGTAAAAAAGTTGTTTAAATTATTGGCAACTGTTCTGTTTTCATTGAAGGGGTCGTCAATATTCTGGTAGCTATTTAGGGCACTACTCGCGGTTTGTGTCTTAGAGTTAGAGGTGATTAAATACCCACTAATATCCGTGTGATTAGAAACCGATTGCCTAACATTTAGAGCACCAAATTGGTTCATATTATCTGTAAAATCTTGGTTGTTGAGGTATTGCGCAAAATCACTATTAAAGAGACTAAAATAACTGCCAGCGTCGTCTAGGAGTTTGCCAAAACCACCTTCAAATTCTAGGTAGTCGTTAAA
>NZ_DEXW01000019.1:0-21145 GCF_002364335.1 Winogradskyella sp. UBA3174
TCTAGGAGCATAAAATCGATATCTTTTCCTTTTTCGATTTCAACATTTATACTTCCACTATTTTCGTTAGATGTTGATGTAACGCGTTCTACACCATTTAAACCCTTAAGATTATCTTCTATTTTGAGTACAATACCCTCTTCTACCTCTTGAGGTGATGCGCCTGGATATGTAACATTAATGTTAATGTTTTTTGAGTCAATTAGAGGATAAAAAGAAGACTTGAGATTCTTTGCGCCAAAAAAACCAAATACAGCAAATGTCAAAACAACGACATTAACCGCAACACTATGTTTAATAAAATAAGCAATTAGTTTTCTCATTAATTAGTCTGCCCTTTTAGATGAATTTGACGTCACTGTCTCTGTCTTTTTTTTGTACGGCTTAACCAGCATACCAGCATAGGCACCAGGAATGGGTTTTGAAACGATTACAGTACCATTGGGTACATTTTTAAGAACCACTTTAGTATCAGAGAAATAAACTGGTTTTACATCAATTATATCTAAAATGCTATCTCTAACAATAAAGATTTGGTTGCCATCTAACACCAAACTTCGATTCACTTCAATAGCATTAGGCTCTTCTTTTGCATTTAGATTGGCCTCTAAATACATACCTTCTTTTAAGGTTTTGTTTTTTACTTCGATATAAGCTGAAATGGTTTGTGTCGTTGCATCAATACTGCCATTTACGCGAGATACAGTGCCAGAATAGGTTTCTGTGTTATCAAGGTTTTTAAGCACAACACTCTCACCGACTTTTAAAAGACTTGCGTAGGTTTTACTTAACGCAACTTCCATTTCGTAAACTGTGGGATCTATATATTCGCCTAATTTTTGTCCATTTCTTATTAAAGAGCCCTGCGTAACTAATGCTTCGGTTAATATTCCTGAAAATGGTGCGCTAATAGTATACTTTGCCAAACGCTGTTCTAGATTCTTAACATTGTAATAATTTGAAATGATACCACGGCCAGTAATGAAATAGTTTTCTTTTTCAGAAGACATTTCTGGTAACTTAGGAGTTGTTTTATTGAGATCAAAATCTATAAGATAGCTCTGCCATTTCTGAAAAATCTCAGGAAAATCGAGTCTTAAATCTGGCATTATTGCCGCAATAGAATTGTACAGATTACTTTTTGAAGACTGTACACTTGCATAATATTCTGAAGCATCAATCCGAATTAAATGCTCTCCTTTACGATATTCTTGACCTGGTTTAAAGAGTTTACTAGTCGCTTTAAAGACGCCTTGTACTTCAGCATATAATTCTACTCTACGCTTAGATACCAAACTACCATTTGCAGGAATTACAATTTGAATCGTAGTGTTCTTAACAGTATCTGTAAATACTGTTTTTACAACTTTAGCTGGTGTTGGTCTTTTTTCCTTTTTAGTATCGGCTATATATTTACTACCAAGGTAAGCTCCAACTATTAGGAGTATTCCTAATATAGAAAGAATAATTTTTCGCATGCTATGTTAAGGGTTATTGCAGGCCAAATTTACCCATAATAGACTGCTATGGAGTTAAAACAATCTTAATTGTTGATGATATCTAACTGTTCTTGCACGTTTTCCCAGTCTACCATTAATTGTTCGAGTGATTTTTTCTTCTTTTGGTAGGCATCAAAGAAGTTAGGGTCTGCAGCTGTTTTATCATAATCTGTTGCCAACTTTAGATCATCAGATTTAATATCCTTTTCTAGCTGGTTAATTTTAGATTCAATATTACTCAACTTATTATTTAAAGACTTTAATTTCTTTTGATCTTCGTAACTCTGTTTATTACTTTCTTTAGGCTTGTTAGCAACAACAGTACGCTTCTCTGCTTCTCTTAAATTTTCGAGATTTCGTTGGTCTAAATAAAAATCTATATCACCTAAATACTCTCTGATGTTTTGATCTTTAAATTCGTAAACCGTATCTGTTAATCCTTGTAGAAAATCTCTATCGTGAGAAACCAAAATTAAAGTACCTTCAAACTTTTTAAGAGCTTCTTTTAATACCGTTTTAGATTTAATATCTAAATGATTGGTTGGTTCATCCATTATGAGAACATTCAATGGCTGTAACAATAATTTAGCTAAAGCCAAACGATTTCGTTCACCACCAGAAAGGACTCTAACATATTTTTCTGCTTCTGAACCTCTAAATAAAAATGAACCTAAAATATCTCTTACTTTACTTCGATTTGTTTCATTAGCAGCATCAATCATTGTATCTAAAACGGTTTTATTACCATCTAGATATTCTGCTTGATTTTGTGCGAAATAGCCAATTTGCACATTATGCCCTAAATTTAAGTTCCCTTGATGCTCAATTTCACCTACAATAATTTTAGCTAATGTAGATTTACCTTGTCCATTCTGACCAACAAAAGCTGTTTTAATATCTCTAGAAACAGCCAAATTTACGTTATGTAAAACCTGTAAATCACCATATTTTTTAGAAACATTTTCAATATCTACAACAACTTTACCAGGTGTTATTGATACTGGAAAGCTTAGAGACATAACGCTATTATCATCTTCGTCTACCTCTATTCTATCAATACGATTAAGTTTTTTTACTAACGACTGTGCCATTGTTGCTTTAGATGCTTTGGCTTTAAATTTTTCAATTAATTTTTCAGTCTGTTGTATTTGCTTTTCCTGATTCTTTTGAGCTGCAAGTTGCTGCACTTTCATTTCCTTGCGTAATGCTAAGAACTTTGTATATGGTTTATTATAATCGTATATACGTCCTAAAGAAATTTCTATTGTACGGTTGGTAACGTTATCTAAAAACATTTTATCGTGAGACACAATAACTACGGCGCCACTAATGGTTTTAAGGAAGCTTTCTAACCAAATAATAGACTCAATATCTAAATGATTGGTTGGCTCATCTAAAAGTAGTAAGTCGTTATTTTGAAGTAAAAGCTTAGCTAGCTCAATTCGCATTCTCCAACCACCAGAAAAAGTATCTGTAAGTTTGTCAAAATCTTCACGTTTAAAACCGAGGCCTTGTAATATTTTTTCGGTTTCACCTTGATAATTGTAACCACCTAGAATTTCATATTGATGTTGAACTTCGTTCAAATCTATCATTAACTGATTATACGACTCACTTTCATAATCAGTACGCTCAGCTAGTTGTGTATTTATGTCTTCTAATTGTACTTCGCAGGCTTTGATCTCTTTGAAAGCCTCATAAGATTCTTCTAAAACCGTTTTTCCAAAATCAAAGTCTATGTCTTGTTTCAAAAAGCCAATCCTTAAATCTTTATCAGCAGCAATTTGTCCTGTATCTGCTTCTTGCTCTTTAGATAAGATTTTGAGCATAGTAGACTTGCCTGCTCCATTTTTACCAATTAAACCAATGCGATCGCCAAGACCAAGCTTAAATGTAATTTCTTCAAAAAGATATTCTCCTTGAAATGATATGGATAGATTATGGATATTTAGCATAGCTTCTTTGAATATTCTAATTGCAATAAACGTTACAATTATCACAATACGCGACCTTTAAATTTTATCTTTGTATTGTTTTTTAAAAATGCAAAAGTAAAGGTTTTAATGAGAAGTGTTTTAACTTTTTTAAATTGGCTGTAAAATGCTTCGTTATATCCCTTTTTTTATCTTTCTATTGCTTGCTATGAAGGGTAAAAAAAATTCAAAATGAACAAAAATTAAAATACTTCTATGATTAGAAAAGGAATGAAACTTTACAGTATTCTTTTTGGAGCTTGTCCTAAATGTCACCAAGAATCGATGTATGTTGAGAAAAACCCATATAAATTATCAGATATTTTTAAAATGCATGAGCGTTGTTCTCATTGTAACACAAAATATCAGATGGAACCTTCTTTCTTTTATGGTTCTATGTATGTGAGTTATGGCGTTGGTATTGCCTTTGCAGTTGCTGCTTTTATTATTAGCAACATCATATTTGAATCGTCACTAATTACAGCTTTTATTGCTATTGTTATTACCTTAATTGGTTTTGCACCTGTAATTCTTAGATTGTCGCGTAATATTTGGGCTAACCTTTTTATGAGTTATGATAAGAGTTTAGTGAAGAAATAGTTTTTTGGCGCAAAAACACAAAGGTTTAACCCATACTATCCTTACCAAAATGAAGTTGCTATTAACTAAAGAAACCGATTAACATCTATTTCAGAATCTAAAGTTTCATTATGTTCAATAAGTCTGAAAAGCTTTTCTGATACATAAGGAGAAATCATTACTCCTCTAGTACCTAAGCCATTTAAAACGTATAGATTATTATGCTCTGTATGCCTGCCAACAAGTGGCCTTCTATCTTTTGTTGTAGGTCTTACTCCTGCGACATGATTAACAATTGTAAAATCACACTTTATAAATATTTTTACTTTAGTAAGCAATTCTAATTTAGCGTCATCAGTAGGTGTATTTGATTTATCCTCGTTATTATATGTTGAACCGACATTATATAAATCGTTTCCAAGCGGTATTACAAAGACGGAAGATTTTATAGCATAATCTATATTTAAGTCTGGGGCTTTTATGGTTAAAATTTCACCTTTAGAACCTGTAAGTGGTATCTGCTTAAAAAATGGATTTTGCTTTACACCAAAACCTTCAGCGAATATAATTTGAGAAACATTCCAGTTCCTATAAGTAATTATATCAGCTTCAAATTGAATCTTACTATGTTCAAAAGTTGTTTCTTCTAAACAATTGGTACGTCTTAAAAAGGCTTTATAACTAGTTATTAATAGTTCGGTATCAACACGACCTGCGTGTAATACTTCTCCAAATCCAAAAGACGCATCAATTTCGAGATTCGTATTCTTAACGAGTTTCGTAGACAGATAACCTTCAAGACTTGGCTTATCTGAAGCGCTAAACCATTTGTTTTGTTCTTGTATTGAAGTGAAGCGTCTTAAAATTCTAAGTTTATAATCTATGTGAATATCTAATTCTTTTTCAATTTTAGCATACAAAGGCAAAGCAAGGGCTAATTGCTCCTTTGCTTTCCATACTTCTGAGAAACGTTTTAGAATAACAGGATTATATAGTCCTGCGGCTACTATTGAAGACTTCTGTGAGGCATCATCATACACTACAAAAGACTTATTATTAGCTCTTAGCTGTTCGCAAAATGCAATACTTGCCAATCCGCAACCAACTATAATATAATCGACTTCTTTCATTACCACAAAAGTAGCAACTATTTTACGGAGTACGACCTAACTCGTTGACTGTTTAGTATAAAAAAAACGCCCACTGTTAAGTGGGCGTTTATATATTTAATAGTGCAAGCTAACTAGTAGCTCCACATATCTTGTTCAAAATTTCTGATCTTATCTTTAATACGATCTGATTCTAATAATTGCATTAAGGCGTTTTCAGCAACATATTCTTTAACTTCTCTATCGCCATAAACATTCTCTTCTTTATAGATAAATCCATGAAAGCGTCTACTGTTTAATAAGTGGTCAAAAGAAATTGGCACAGCACTATTCTTATCATTGAACGACTTAGCCTCGTGAAGAATATCTCTTATTTCTGGAATAAATACCCAAAACATTGGGATTGGCTCACTGTTTTCAGAGTTTTCATCATCAATAAAGTTAACGTCTGGTGCTGCAGGTGCAATACCTAAAATACGAAACTTTAATTCACCTTGACGCTTATCAAAATACCAAAGCCCTTTAATTAAGTAAGAATTAATATCAGCAGGACCAATATCTCTCTTAATAACATATTCTTCTGGAATCTCATCTTCACCAACACCATTTTCATTCATGTAGGTAATACCTGCATTTGTAATTTTAGTCATTGTTAAAGATGCCTCTAAATCTTTTAGAGTGCGCTCCTCTGTAAAATACGAATCTGCATATACTTTAGATATCATACCATTTTCCATATTTTCTCTTAAAACTTGATAAAGCGACTTTCTATCATCACCTAAGTTAGTATCAACAGGGAAATATAATGGAAAATTTGCACGTTCGTCTAAAACTACTTTTTCCCAAGTCATTTTAGAAAATAAGATATCTCTATCTCCGACATAACCATATTCTAAAGGCTTATCGTTATCTAGAAGTAATTCTGCTTCCGTTTTCATACCAATTTCTTCTGGTATTTTAGCATTAAGGATATTAGCTTGTGCAAACATAGTATGTGTTGCAAACAATGCTAAACCTGTATATAAAAAGCTTTTTAGTTTCATCTTACTTAATATTAATTTGGGATTCTTATATTACTAACGTATCCTTTTTACTAAAATTATAAATTAGTTAGTTACCTCTACAATAACTGGCGATACATTTTTTAATCGGTATTTAGCATTACCTTGGATTTTCGCTTTAATCTCAAAAATAGTAATGTTATCTCCTCTACGTGCTTTTTTAATAGCTGATTTAGCCTGAGCATTCATTTTTGTACCCACAACATTTACTGTTGGTTGACCAGGAACTTTTATCTTAAATGATGTTACATTTATCGGTAAATCAAATACAAAATCATCTAATTTAGCAGCTACTGTGCCAATTTCTACATTACGCTTAGGCAACTTTACTAAACCTGTTTGACCAGCTATTACACCAGTTGGAGCAGGTATATCTTTAATTCTGAATGTTTTGCTGTCACTTACTTTAGATTTATCATCTAAGGTAGCCGTAACATTAATTATCATTTCTTTACCAGAACCAGCTCTAACCACATATTTACCAACACCTGTAGCTTTAGATAAACCTGTACCTGATGCACTTACTTTATTATCTGGTACACCAGCAAAAGAAATAGTCATTGGGTTATCAACACCACGGTAAACAACGTTCATCTTGTCAGCAGAAATTGTTGCTGAATTTGGTCTTGGAACTACAACGTAGTTTGCAACTATGGGAATTGGCAATTCTTTACCATTCTCGATAAATGTAAATTCACCTTCAATTTTGTGTTCACCTACATTACCAACATTAAAATCTAAAGTTGCTGCTCCTGTAGAATCTATTGCTTTAGATAAATCAATTTCTCTACCCTGTACTACTAGTTTAATAGGTGGCACATTAGCATATTTACCTATAACGACTTTACCTTGAAACTTCTCACCTGCAAAAAAAGCAGATTTATCAGCTAATACTATGGCTTGATAGTTATTAAGTGTCGTAGCTTTTGACAATGAATTACCCAAAAACAGACTATAAAGGGTCGCTTCTGTTACTTTAACATCATTCTGCAATGCTGTTAACTTGGTGTAAGATGCGATTGCCGGAAAACCTTGAAAATTGGCATTTAAATAATCGATTTCTTTTCCATCTTTATTAGTTACTTTAGACATGCTGAATTTTTTCTCAAAACTTTCGCTTTCACCTCTATAACTCTCATCAGTTGCTAAAATTTTCTTAATATCTGTTTTGTATTCATTAACTTTAGCCATTACTTCGTCACCTATCTTCGTTAAGCGATCACCAGTAAACCAAGCTTCATCAAGAATATCTGTCTTATCCATTTTCTCAAAAGGTAATTTACCCGTTTCTGGATCTATTGTATACTTTCCTTTTTTTAGCAAATCTACTTTTAAAGTCTCAATATATTTGTAAAATTTATCTGAAGCAATCTGAACTTGTTGTGCTCTTGCAGCTGGAATTTTAAAGTCTACAGGCTTTTCTACACCTTTCTTATTTAAATCCATTAGCATTGCCTCATTCCTATTTTCTGTTGCTTCATTTGAGTTTGCAAATTTTTCTTCCATTAATCCGAAAGCGGATAATACTTCTTTAGACATATTCATCGCCATCATAGCAATAAATACTAAGTACATTAAGTTAATCATTTTCTGCCTTGCAGATAATTTTCCTCCTGCCATTGTAATTAGTTTTAAATTTTAATTAATAAATTATTGATTATAAAAACTAATTAGTTTTTGTTCATTGCAGATAACATTCCTCCGTATACACCATTTAATGATGATAAGTTAGATGCTAATGACTGCATTTGCTCCTTTAGCTTAGTTGCATTTTCAACTGACTCTTCATTGATTGCAGCTTGGCGGTTTGCACTTTCCATCTGTACTTTATAAAGACTATTTAAAGACTCCATCTGTGCAGCAGCTAGAGATAACTCTTCGCTATATTTCTTTTGTGCTTGCATAGAATTTATAGTTGGAAAAATATCTTTTGCAGCACCTTCAAAGTTTTTAATACTATCACCTAAGCTTACCATAAGCTCACTATCGATTTTTGCATCTTTTAATAAATTATCTAATTTTTTAGATAACATACCTTCTGCATCTTTTGGCTCTTCTTTTAACTTCTTGTTACCAGCCATAAGTTGTCCACCAGCTAACTCAGGATATACTAAAGACCAATCTAAGTCGCTTTGTTGTCTTTCAAAAGCTGAGTATGTAAATACTAATGCTTCTACAATCATACCTAGAGTTAATATTTCTGAAGCCCAAGGCCAGTGTTGTATTTTAAATAATGCACCTAAGATTACGATTGCTGCTCCTAATCCGTAAATCATATTTGTGATTGTCATTTTTCCTTTCTGTGCCATAATGTGTTTAGTTTTTTTAGTTTAAGTTTTAGTTTAAGTTTTAGTTTAATGGATGTGTAACTTAAGTAGGTTGATTAAATTTAGGTTTATTCTTTTAGT
The DNA here is from genome assembly GCF_002364335.1 of Winogradskyella sp. UBA3174. Taxonomy (GTDB): domain Bacteria; phylum Bacteroidota; class Bacteroidia; order Flavobacteriales; family Flavobacteriaceae; genus Winogradskyella. Next base: position 8,630 of record NZ_DEXW01000019.1, read on the forward strand.
TTGTTGCTGCGTTATTTGTTACTTCAGTTCCCATATAATCTTGTACGGTTCTGAAACCAATGTAACTTCTTGCAGAATCTGCATATTCATAATCTCTAGAACTAACTTCTAAAAAGTATGCTACATCTTTCCAAGACCCTCCTCTTACAACTTTACGTGCATTCTGAGCATCATTAACGTTAGGATTAATTGTAGATGCATATTCATAAGAAGCCGGATCGTAAGATGCGTTCACCCATTCTGAAACGTTACCTGCCATATTATATAGATTAAAATCGTTTGGATCGTAAGAATCTGCTTCTACAGTATATAATGCTTTATCTGCTGCGTAATCACCTCTTAAAGGTTTAAAGTTAGCCATAAAACATCCTCTATCATTTTTAGTATAAGGCCCACCCCATGGATAATCACCACCTTGAAGTCCTCCACGTGCAGCATATTCCCATTCTGCCTCAGAAGGTAACCTGTAAGAGTTTATTGGTTGACTACCTCTTTCTTTTTGATAACCGTTATGGTAAACTGTTCTCCATTGGCAAAATGCTTGAGCTTGTTTCCAAGAGACACCAACCACAGGATAATCACCATAAGCGTCATGCCAGAAATAATCATTATGCATTGGCTCATTATATGAATATGCGAAATCTCTAATCCAAGATGTTGTATCTGGATAAATTTCTACTTCTTCTCTTATAATAACATCAGATCGTTTAAGCGTTCTATCTTTTGCAGCCTTCTGAATATCCATATACGTGTATTGAAACTTAAACTGTTTCACATCCCAAGTTCTTTGTCCGTTGTAAGATTCCTCTAAAGGTAAATACATACCGTCCATGACCTCAGCGTATAATTCATCTGGATAATCACTTGTATCGAAGTATAATTCAGCATCGCGGTTTATCTTTCTTTGCTCATCACCATATGTATTAAGCATGAAGCTTTCATAAGCATTTAAATCATTAGGGTCAGAATCTTTGTAAGCAAACTCACCAATATCTCCACTCCCTGGAGTCTTACCTTCTAGGTCTGCCATCTCAGCTAATTTTAATCTTAAGATAGAATCTCTTACCCATTCTACAAATTGACGGTACTCACTATTAGTAATTTCAGTTTCATCCATATAGAATGCTCTTACTGTTGCCGTCTTTGTAGGTGCGTCTTGTACACCAGCGATATCATCACCTGATTTACCCATAATAAAAGCTCCACCTGGTACTAATGTCATACCATAAGGCTTCTCTGGGTGCCATTTTTTACCTTTAACACCTATTAATTGCCCTCGGTCTCCAGAATTACAACTGGCAACCAAAACTAATACAGTGGTTAGTAAAATAAACTTCTTAATATTCATAGTAACTCGAGGTTAAATTAGTGGTCCTTAATTTTAAGGTCGTAAACATATTTATATATTTTCGAATAAACAACTTTTTTTTGTTTTATTTTACACTTTATCCTAAAAAAACGCATTTCGTCGACTAATGAAATGTTAAATTATCGATTAAGTGTTTATTTTAAAAGCTATTCTTCCTGTAGGCCTTATACCATCTTTCTGGTATTTCACCTTGTGTTGCTTGCAGATAGTCGGAATGCATGCAAGGTAATAACGTGTGCTTTTTTAATTTATTATTAACATCTGGTAAAAAAGGAATTTCAATCCACCAGCGTCCAGTTTTCAAACTTTTATAAAAAATAAGTTCATCTTCACCTACAAGTACATTATACTTTTGAAAATACTTATCATTGGTAAAATCATCATCTTTTACGCGACAATTCACACCTTCTACAAAATACCAAATCATTTGAGCTAGTAACATAGATGTCGCATTATCATTTTTAGAATTACTATACTCGTAGATACCAAAAGAGGATACCTTGTTACTAATACCAGCATATCTGCTAATAGCACAAATTTCCTTACCCGAGAATCCATTAGGAGAATACTTTTGATTATCGCTAACTTCTGATGCTTGTACAGATTTTAAATCTATAGATACAATATGAGCATCTCTCATTAAAGGCTCTACCATATTAATGTTAGCAGAAACTTCACCTAAACGATAGCCTTCAAAATAAAGTTTTTCTATTAAATCAATTTCCTCTTGAGAATTAAAGTAAGTCTGATAACCAATCGTTGAGTAATTAAATAGATTGTAAGGTTCTTCTACAATAACCTTACCTACATAACTATTGTTTCTAATAGGAAGATTAGCATCTCCTAAGTCAAAATTAGTATCTACGTTTACAATATTTACCATTGGTAATATAGTATCATAAGCGCGATAATTAGCAAAGGTTAGATCTTGGCTACCTCCCAATATAATTGGAATAATATTTAATTCTACTAAAACAGTAATTGCTGTTCTTATTGCAAAATAAGTGTCTTCTACAGTTTCACCGGGTTCAATATCTCCTAGGTCAGCGATAGTTGTATGCCAATTCCCTGGGAATAATGTGTAAAGTGTTTTTCTAATTGAGTCAAAGTTAATATTGGCACCAATATAATTGACATCATTTCTATTTTCTTGAACTCCAATAATAGCTAATTGAACATTTTCTAAATCTGGAATTCCGTTTTGTCTTGAATGCACTTTAATCTTTTTCCCTAGCGCTTGTAATGCTATTAGTTCATTATGAGCTAAAACCGAATCTGAAACGGGCGTTAGGAAATTAAAATTCATGTATAATTACTTCTTTTTTGCAGTTACTTTTTTAGCAGTTGTTTTCTTTTTTGGTACAGCTTTTTTCTTTATTACTTTCTTTTTCTTAGGCGCATTTTTTTCTAATAAGTCTTGCGCCATTTTTAGTGTCATTTTACTAACATCTACAGTCTTTGCTAATTCTACTTTTTGCTTGCCTTTAATAAGGTTATGTCTTCCCCACCTTGCCTTCTCTACGCGTATACCTTCCTCTTCCCAGTTATGAATAACCTTATCAATTTCTTTCTGGATTTTTTCTTCTACCAAAGTTACAATGTCTTCTTCAGATAAATTATCCCAATCGTATTTTTTATTCACATTTATGAACAAGTTATTCCATTTAATAAATGGTCCAAAACGCCCTTTACCTTTGGTAACCTCTAAATCTTGATACATATGTATAGGAGCATCTGCTAATTCCTTCTCTTTTATGTAAACTAAAGCTTCATCTAATTCTACACTCAAAGGATCCACTCCTTTAGGTAAAGACACAAACTTTTTACCAAACTTAACATAAGGTCCAAATCGTCCGTTATTTACCTCTATCTCTTCATCTTTGTAATGACCTAGTGCTTTTGGAAGTTTAAATAAATCCATAGCCTGTTCAAAAGTGATAGAACTTAATTGTTGGTCTGGAGATAAACTTGCAAACTGAGGCTTTTCCTCATCGTCTGGTTTTCCTAATTGTACTAAAGGACCAAATTTACCTAAACGCACCAATACTGGCCTTCCAGATTTTGGATCTGTACCTAAAACACGTTCACCTGATTCGCGCTCAGCATTTTCTTGAACATCTTCTACTTGCGGATGAAAACCTTTGTAGAAGTCTTTCATCATTTCTCTCCAGTCTTCTTTTCCTTCCGCAATGTCATCAAATTTATCTTCAACTTTAGCGGTAAAATTATAATCTAAAATACTTTCGAAATGATTAACTAAGAAATCGGTCACAATAGTACCTATATCTGTAGGGACTAGTTTTCCTTTATTAGAACCCGTTAGCTCAGAAAGTGCATTCTCTTTTATATCTCCATTTTCAAAAACGAGCTGCTTATAAGCTCTTTCATCACCTTCATTACTTCCTTTTTCTACATAGTTTCTATTTTGAATAGTAGAAATTGTTGGTGCATATGTAGACGGACGACCAATACCTAACTCTTCTAATCGTTTTACCAAAGCTGCTTCTGTAAATCGTGCAGGTGGTCTTGTAAAACGTTCTGTTGCTGTGATGTAATTATTTTGAAGATTTTCTCCAACTTTTAAATCTGGTAAAATACCTTCTTGCTCAGCATCTTCATCATCAGTCCCTTCTAAATATACTTTAAGAAACCCTTCAAACGTTATAATCTCACCATTGGCTGTAAACTGTTCACTTACTTTATTATTAGTAGCATTAATTTCAATTTTAAGATTTGTACGTTCTAATTTCGCATCACTCATTTGCGAAGCAATTGCACGTTTCCAAATTAAATCATATAATCGTGCTTGGTCGCGTTCTACATTAACAGTGTGATTAGCAAAATCTGTTGGACGAATAGCTTCGTGAGCTTCTTGTGCGCCTTTAGATTTACCTTTATAATTTGTTGGTTTACTAAACTCTGAACCATAAGCCGAAATAATTTCGCTTTCTGCTCCTTTTTTAGCTTCATTAGATAAGTTTACACTATCTGTTCTCATATAAGTAATAAGACCTGCCTCATACAAACGCTGAGCATTACTCATTGTTCTACTTACTGAATATCCCAACTTACGTGATGCTTCTTGCTGAAGTGTTGATGTTGTAAATGGTGCAGCTGCCGATTTCTTTGCAGGTTTTTTCTGCAAATCTGAAACAGCATATGTTGCGTATATATTATTTTTTAAAAATTGAAGTGCTTGTTTTTCAGAACTAAAATTCTTTGGCAATTTGGCCTTAAAAGAATTTCCATTGTTAGTTTTAAATTCAGTATCAACTCTATAAGAAGCTTCTGGTATAAAACCCTGAACAGCTCTTTCGCGCTCAACAATTAAACGCACAGAAACTGACTGTACACGGCCTGCAGATAAACCACCTTTAACTTTTCGCCATAATACAGGTGATAACTCATAACCTACAATACGGTCTAAAACACGTCTTGCTTGCTGCGCATCTACCAAATTATAATCTATACTACGTGGATTTTCAATGGCCTTTTGAATAGCACTTTTTGTTATCTCATGAAAAACAATACGTTTGGTTTTTTCTTTATCTAAACCTAGTGTCTCAGCCAAATGCCAAGCAATAGCTTCACCTTCTCGATCCTCATCACTCGCCAACCAAACCATATCTGCTTTTTTAGCTAAATTTTTCAGTTTTTTAACAATATCTTTCTTGTCTTTAGAAACTTGATATTTAGGCATAAAATCACCTTCTACATCAACCCCTAACTCTTTAGATGGTAAATCAGAGATGTGACCAAAACTGGACTCGACTTTATAATCTTTTCCTAAAAATTTTTCTATGGTTTTAGCTTTTGCAGGTGACTCAACTATGACTAGATTCTTTGGCATTCTTTGTTTTTTTGAAGATACAAATGTAGATGAAAATTAAGTTACAATCCTAATTTGGTCTGAAATAGCATACATTTTAACGTGATTATAAAACTTTACTAAACAGTAAAAGCCTTGTAAAACAGAAGGCTTCAAATACATATTTTAATATTCGAATAATTAATACGAATACATTATCTGGTCTGAAAAATCTTGAATGCTTAATAAAACTTCATTTTCGCCTTCGACTTGAAGAGGGCTTAAATCAAACGACTGTTCTTGCGTAAATACTGCAAGACAAGCTTCATCATTTGTTAAGACCAATCTAACATTACGTTGTACCGGTGACGACTCCATTACAGTTTCACTACCCACTAATCCAAAAACCCAAGTGTCACCACTACAACCACTTGCAGAAACTGTAATAGTTAAACAATTTTGAGATATGTCTACATTAACTATAGAATTAAAATCACTTTCAGCATTTTCGTAGAGCTCGCTATTTATGACTGTTACAGCATCACATAGCGTTAAAGGAAGTAAAACCTCATCGTCTTCATTGCATTGTGTATTAAATAACAATACGCAGCATATTATAATTGAAGATGGTCTAACTAATTTCATAAGTTCTATTTTCTAAAAGATGTTCAAATTACAAAATGGTTGCATCATAACATAGATCGTTTCACAAAACAACCCTAAACCAATTAAAAAATCAAATCAGTATTACATCTGCCACTTTGTCATAATAATCAAAATAATCTTATCTTTGCATACTTATTGAGATTTTAAATAAAAATGGAAAAGATCATAGACGAAAATAAACAAGGGGAAACTCTTATTCTAGATAATAAAAAAGGTAACGGTAAGAAACTCTTTATAGAGAGTTACGGTTGCCAAATGAATTTTAGTGATAGTGAAATCGTAGCTTCCATTTTAGCAGATCAAGGTTATAACACAACACAATCTCTAGAAGAGGCTGACTTAGTATTAGTTAACACCTGTTCTATTAGAGATAAAGCAGAACAAACCGTAAGAAAACGTTTAGCGAAATATAATGCTGTAAAGCAAATTAATCCTAAAATGAAAGTTGGTGTTTTGGGCTGCATGGCTGAGCGTTTAAAGCACAAATTCCTAGAAGAAGAAAAAATAGTAGATCTTGTTGTAGGTCCAGATGCCTACAAAGATTTACCAAATCTCTTAGCCGAAGTTGAAGATGGTAGAGATGCTATAAATGTTATTCTATCTAAAGAAGAAACCTATGGAGATATTGCACCTGTGCGTCTTAATAGTAATGGAGTTACTGCATTTGTATCTATAACACGTGGTTGCGACAATATGTGTACGTTTTGTGTTGTTCCTTTTACACGCGGACGAGAACGTAGTAGAGATCCGCAAAGTATCGTAGAAGAAATTAATGATTTATGGAGTAAAGGCTTTAAAGAAGTCACACTTTTAGGTCAGAATGTAGATAGCTTCCTTTGGTATGGTGGTGGGCTAAAGAAAGATTTTTCTAAAGCGTCGGATTTTGAAAAAGCAACAGCCGTAAACTTTTCTAAATTATTAGAATTATGTGCTAAAGCTCAGCCTAAAATGCGTTTTAGATTTTCAACATCTAATCCTCAAGATTTAACATTAGATGTTATTAGAACCATGGCGAAGTTCAATAATATCTGTAATTATATTCATTTACCTGTACAGAGTGGTAGTAATCGTATTTTAAAAGAAATGAACCGTCTGCACACACGCGAAGAGTATTTTGAACTCATTGATAACATAAAAAAGTTAATCCCAGATTGTGCCATTTCTCAAGATATGATCACTGGTTTTCCAACAGAAACAGAGCAAGATCACCAAGATACTTTATCCTTAATGGACTATGTAAAGTACGATTTCGGATTTATGTTTGCCTACTCTGAGCGACCAGGCACTATGGCTGCAAGAAAAATGGAAGACGATATCCCAGCCGATGTTAAAAAACGACGCCTAAATGATATTATTCAGTTACAACAAATACATGCCTTACAAAGAACACAAGCGCATATAGGCAAAATTGAAGAAGTACTTATTGAGAAATCATCTAAACGCTCAGACGAACATTGGTCTGGCAGAAACAGCCAAAGCACAGTTGTTGTATTCCCTAAAGAGCAATATAACGTTGGCGAATTTGTAAATGTGAAAATTAACGATTGCACAAGTGCTACACTGATAGGTGAAGCGGTTGGGTATTCTAAAAACAATTAATTATGAAACAGGTGTTTTTTCTTTTATCCTTTTTAATATTGATAGTATCATGTGAAAATGAATCTTTTAGTTCTAATGAAGAAACTGGTGCTCCAGAATTAAAATTGAAACAAATAGATAATGCGATCATCCTAAACAATACTAACGTAGTATACCCATCTATCAGCGTTGAATATTATAATGAATTAGGCTTACCTGTCACTCATACCACTAGTTCTGTGACAAAAAGAGCATATTATTATAATTCAGATAATTCAACAGATAGTATTTGAACTAATTATGGACCACATTATAACTTCAAAAATACTAACCTACTACGAAGATTAATATAAAATTATATTTCCGCTTTTTCGGAAAGTCAATATGGAATCAATACAAGCAATAAAACAACGTTTTGGCATTATAGGTAACGACCCTAAATTAAATCGTGCCATTGAGAAAGCTATACAAGTTTCACCAACTGATATTTCGGTATTAGTGACTGGTGAAAGTGGTGTTGGTAAAGAAAGTATTCCTAAAATAATACATCAACTCTCACACAGAAAGCATGGTAAATATATTGCTGTAAACTGTGGCGCCATACCAGAAGGCACCATAGATAGCGAATTATTTGGCCATGAAAAGGGTGCTTTTACAGGTGCTACAGCAACACGTTCTGGTTATTTTGAAGTTGCTGATGGTGGTACTATTTTTTTAGATGAAGTTGGTGAATTACCCTTAACCACTCAAGTCCGATTATTACGTGTTTTAGAAAATGGTGAATTTATAAAAGTAGGTTCTAGTAAGGTGCAAAAAACAGATGTTAGAATAGTTGCGGCAACAAACGTAAATATGTTTGAAGCCATAAAAAAAGAAAAATTCAGAGAAGACTTATATTATCGCCTAAGCACTATCGAAATAAACTTACCAGCATTACGAGAACGTAAAGAAGATATTCATTTATTATTCAGAAAATTTGCTAGTGATTTTGCCATAAAATATAAAATGCCAACCGTTAAGCTTGTAGACGAAGCGGTGAATCTACTCATAAAATATAGATGGAATGGAAACATTCGCCAATTAAGAAACGTTGCCGAGCAAGTCTCAGTTTTAGAGCACAATCGTACGATTAGCGCAGTAACAATACAAAACTACTTACCAAATGCTGGTCGTAATCTACCTGCTGTGGTTAACACAACTAAGTCGGAAAGTGACTTTAGTAGTGAAAGAGAAATTTTATATAAGGTGTTGTTTGACATGAAGGCAGATCTTAACGATCTTAAGAAGCTCACCATGGAACTGATGAAAAATGGAAGTGCTAAAGAAGTTCAAAAAGAAAATGAGCATCTTATTGAAAAAATTTATGGCGATAATAAAGATGATGATTATGAAGATCCTATTGAAGAATTAGGTGTATTAGCCATCCCAGAGCACACAGATAATATAGATAATACAGATCAAAATTCTACTGAAATCGAAGACAAATACCATTTTGCTGAAGAAATTGAAGAAGAAGAAACCTTATCTTTACACGACAAAGAGCTAGAACTAATAAAAAAGTCTTTAGATCGTCATAGCGGCAAACGAAAGTTAGCTGCTTCAGAACTTGGCATTAGTGAACGCACATTATATAGGAAAATAAAACAATATGATCTTTAAGATAAGTTTATGAAATCAAAAATAAGAAAATTTAATTTATAGAGTTTTTAGTTTAATTTGATTCCATAAGACTTATAAAAACAAATAGAAATTAGCGAATGAAGGCTGTAGAAATATTTATGATTAGAAAGTCGTTTAGACCAAACAGTTCGGAGGCTATAAGAAAAGAAGCCGAAGATCTTGTAAACGAAAAGCATTACAAAGGTTACCGCTTAATAAATGTCGATTTTGATGTCGCAGATAATGCTGGTTACATCTATGCTTTTATTACTATGAAACGTCCAAATACTTATTAAATGAAGCACTTAAAATTTATACTTCTTATACTTGCGAGTTACAGTTTAGTTAACTGTAGCATTTACTCCTTTACGGGTGCAGATACTGGTGACGCAAAAACATTTCAAGTTAATTTCTTTCAAAACAATGCCGAGTTAGTTGAACCAGGATTGGATATTGATTTTACAAATGCTTTACAAGATTTAATTCAAAATCAAACTAATTTAAATTTAACAACTCTTGGAGCCGATTTAATTTTCGAAGGTGAAATTACAGAATATAGAATTGCACCTATGACTGCTACTGCTCAAAATACAGCTGCACAAAACAGACTTACTATTGGTGTTAATGTACGCTATATTAATACTAAAAACGAAGAGAAAGATTTTGAAAAACGGTTTTCATTCTTTTTTGATTATCCTGCAAATGCACAATTAACAGGAGGAACAAAAGACGAAGCCTTCGAAGTTATCTTTGAACGTTTAACCCAAGATATTTTTAATGCTTCTTTAGCTAATTGGTAAAATGCAGCTTCAACAACTTACATATTTATTTCAACATCCTGAAGCTGTTACAGCATCGCAAGTAGATGCGTTGGCATTAAAAATAAAAGAATACCCTTACTTTCAAGCATTAATGGCACTTTACCTTAAAGGGCTAAAACAAAAAGAAAGCTACAAATACAATAACACGTTAAAACATACTGCTGCTCACACTGCTGACCGTAGTATATTATTTGATTATATAACATCTGATGTATTTAATCAGAATGAAATATCAAATCAAATTAAACAAAACTCAGAATCAATCAAAAACATAGAAGTTAATGCCGTGGATGATATTTCTGTAAATAAAAGTGTTTCAATAGATGATGCACTTAAAGAATACATAAAAGCTACAGAAGGTGTTTTAGATCCTAATCTTTTTAAAGCAAAAGAGCAAGTTCAACCAACAATAGAAACTCCAAAAATCGAAGATTCTATTATCGCTTTAGATGTTAAAAATATAACACCCGAGAAGAAACTAAACATTGGGAAGCCTTTAGAGTTTGATAAATCGGAAAATCATTCGTTTGCAGAATGGCTAAAAATAACAAGTTTTAAACCTATTGTTAGAGAAGAAAAAGAGATTAAAACGACACCTACAGAAAAAGCAGGACCTACTCCACTTTACAATAAACTTGCTATTATAGATAAGTTTATAAATGAAAACCCTAAGATAAAACCTGTTACTAACCAAGTTTCTAAACCTAAGCTTGTTAATAATGATGATGCAGTTTCGGACAGCTTAATGACTGAAACTTTAGCTCGCATTTATCTAGAGCAAAAAAACTATGATAAGGCAATTCAATCCTATAGGATTTTAAGTTTGAAATATCCAGAAAAAAGTAGTTTCTTTGCAGACCAAATTAAAGCAGTAGAAGAATTAAAAGAAAATAATAAGACATAAACATGAGTACATTCGTAATCTTTTTGGTATTAATTGTAATAGTGGCATTTTTATTAATCGTTGTCATAATGGTGCAAAACCCTAAAGGCGGAGGTTTATCATCATCTTTTGGTGGTGGCGGAACCCAGCAATTAGGAGGTGTAAAGAAAACAGGAGACTTTTTAGATAAGAGTACATGGTTTTTAGCAATAGCATTAATTATATTAATCTTAGCCTCTAACCTTACTATAGACTCTGGCAATGCTATTGAGTCTAAAGCTTTAGATTTAGATGAAGCTATAGACATGCCAATGACTCCACCAGCTACAACTGATGATTCAGCAACAACTGATGGCGCAGAAAGCGGAAGCTAAAATAAATCTCATTACATAATAAGAAAAGCCAACTGCAAAAGTTGGCTTTTCTTATTTCTATACGTTTTCGGCAGATGGGTCTGAAACTTTGTCAGTCATTCTTCATTGGCATAATTTTCGAACTAAAATAAAGCGTAATATATTAATCAAACATTTAAAAACATACAACAAAATGGCTTTAAACATTAAACCTTTAGCAGACCGTGTTCTTGTAGAACCTATGGAAGCTGAGACAACTACGGCTTCTGGTATTATTATTCCAGATAATGCAAAAGAAAAACCTCAAAAAGGAACTGTTGTTGCCACTGGAAAGGGAACAAAAGACGAACCTATCACTGTTAAAGTAGGTGACACAGTACTTTATGGTAAATATGGTGGTACTGAACTTAAACTTGAAGGTAAAGACTATTTAATGATGCGCGAAAGTGACATACTGGCGATTATCTAAATCGCTTTTAGCTATTGGCCTTTCGCTTTTAGCACTTCAAAATTTAAATTAACACACAGCCAACAGCAAAAGCTAATGGCTAAAACCTAATAAAAATGGCAAAAGACATAAAATTTGATATCGATGCACGCGACGGACTAAAGCGTGGTGTTGATGCATTAGCAAACGCAGTAAAAGTGACATTAGGACCAAAAGGTCGTAATGTAATTATAGGGAAATCATTTGGCGCACCACAAGTCACTAAAGATGGTGTAACTGTAGCAAAAGAAATTGAGCTAGAGAATGAACTTGAAAACATGGGAGCGCAGATGGTAAAGGAAGTCGCTTCTAAAACTAATGATTTAGCTGGTGATGGAACAACAACTGCTACTGTTTTAGCACAAGCCATCGTAAAAGAAGGTCTTAAAAATGTTGCTGCTGGTGCAAACCCAATGGATTTAAAACGTGGTATTGACAAAGCTGTTGCTGCTATAGTTGCAGATTTAGATAAGCAATCTCAAAAAGTAGGTAGCGATTCTGATAAGATTAAGCAAGTTGCTGCAATCTCTGCTAATAATGACGATACTATTGGTGATTTAATCGCCAAAGCATTCGGAAAAGTGGGTAAAGAAGGTGTGATTACAGTAGAGGAAGCTAAAGGCATGGAAACTTACGTTGACGTTGTTGAAGGTATGCAATTTGATCGTGGTTATTTATCTCCTTACTTCGTAACTGATCCAGATAAGATGATTGCTGATTTAGAGAATCCATACATTTTATTATTTGATAAGAAGATTTCTAACTTACAAGAAATTCTTCCAATATTAGAACCAGTTGCACAATCTAGTCGTCCATTATTAATTATCGCAGAAGATGTTGATGGACAAGCTTTAGCTACATTGGTAGTGAACAAATTACGTGGTGGACTTAA
>NZ_DEXW01000019.1:21299-36924 GCF_002364335.1 Winogradskyella sp. UBA3174
CTTAAAATTGCTGCTGTAAAAGCACCAGGTTTTGGAGACAGACGTAAAGCAATGTTAGAAGATATCGCTATCTTAACTGGTGGTGTTGTGATTTCTGAAGAAAGAGGGTTTTCATTAGAGAATGCAGATTTAACAATGTTAGGAACTGCTGAAACAGTAACAATTGACAAAGACAACACAACAATCGTAAATGGTGCTGGTAAAGCTGCTGATATTAAAGCACGTGTTAACCAAATTAAAGCACAGATAGAAACTACAACGTCTGACTATGATAAGGAAAAGCTACAAGAGCGTTTAGCTAAATTAGCTGGTGGTGTTGCTGTACTTTATGTTGGTGCTGCTTCTGAAGTAGAAATGAAAGAAAAGAAAGACCGTGTTGATGATGCTTTACATGCTACACGTGCTGCTGTAGAAGAAGGTATCGTTGCTGGTGGTGGAGTTGCTTTAGTAAGAGCTAAGAAAGTTTTAGAGAAAATTATAACTGAGAACTTAGATGAAACTACAGGTGTACAAATCGTAAATAAAGCGATTGAAGCTCCTTTAAGAACTATCGTAGAAAATGCTGGTGGTGAAGGCTCAGTAGTTATCAATAAAGTATTAGAAGGTAAGAAAGACTTTGGTTATGATGCTAAGTCAGAAACTTATGTAGATATGCTTAAAGCTGGTATTATTGATCCTAAAAAAGTAACACGTATCGCATTAGAGAATGCAGCTTCTGTAGCTGGCATGATCTTAACAACGGAATGTGCTTTAGTAGATATTAAAGAAGATGCACCTGCTATGCCAATGGGCGGAGGCGGAATGCCAGGAATGATGTAGTCGAAATTATAGACATTCAAGTATTGACTTAGTTCAATTATAAATTAAAAAGCCTTTGATGAAAATCAAAGGCTTTTATTTTGAATTATTTCCTTAGCTTTAGACAACTATTAAATCTACCCAATGGCAAATAAAACTTCAAAATGGCAATATACATTAAGAGAAATCGTAATTGTTATTATAGGTATTAGCATTGCCTTTAGCATGAATAAATGTGCTGATAATGTAAAAGATAATAAACTCAAAAAAGAATACCTCACTAATCTAAAAAGTGATATAGAAGCAGACAAAGTTCAGCTAGCTGAAAATATTACGGCTATTAATCAAAAAATAGAAATGTGTTCGCAACTTATTCCGATGCTAAATACAGGTAAAAAACAAGGCATGCCTTTAATGGATAATGTATTTGCTGTTTTAAAATACCAAACATTTAATCCAAAAAATATTACCTATAAAACACTTATAAATTCTGGAGATCTCAAACTGATAAACGATTTTCAGCTTAAAACAGCAATTCAAGGACATTATTCTAATTATGAAGACATTTATAATGTAGCCAATAGACATATGAGCTTAATTCAAGATCATTTAGGTAGATATATGATTAATAATGCAGATTACGACCAGCTTATGGTTGGCAATACACCATTTTCTGATGAAATTAAATTAAAAAATATTGTACGTGCTTTAAGCAGCACGTTTAGTGAAAAGAAGAAAGTAAAAGAAGATGGAATGGCCAGTTGTGATGCTTTGATTTTAGAAATTGATAAAGCTTTGTAATAGCTAAAACACTGTTTCAATGGATGGTAAATAGAATTTACTAACGTTAATCTAGTGTTAGTCGTCTTAAGCAACTAATTTAGTGAACAAATCACAGATAGAAAATTTCATCTGAATTTTTCAAACAAGCACTTGTCAAAGCAATTAATTATACACGGTATTGTAGCCAGTTATTCTAATATTTTCTCTTTACTTGCTCCAAGAGAATGCTCAATAAAAGAATTAAGATTAACATTAGAAAGACAATGACAGCATTTGCTAATGCAGGATAGACATCAAGAAAAACAGTATCAAATATTATTATGTCTACCATTATTGGTATTAATATAAATACTCCTATAAGCTTTGTTTTATTCCATAAAAGAAACCAAGCACCAATGAGTTGCGCAATTCCTACAAACAGTATGTAAAATAAGAATGTCCCATAAATGTCTAGGCTAATGAAAATCCACTTGCCTCACCTAAAGTTGTATTAGCAATTTTCTCAGGCAATTTTCCATTCATATAAAATTGTCCACCAAGTAATTTTGATATTGCACAAATATTAAGGATAATAAAAACACACTGCCGAAATATAAGTTTAAATGTTTCTTTTAAGTTTGATTTAATCATTATTTTTTTTATTTGATTAGTAAAGTGTAATGAACTGTATATTGATTTGCTATCAAGTTAAAAAGGGAAATGCAGGTTTGTATTTGATAGATTTTCGTTATAATATCTTAAAGTATTAAATATCATGACTATAAAATTCATTAAGTACATGGCGCTGAATGTTAGGAGTATGCCAGCAAAAAAAATATTTGTTGCTAGTTCAAGTTTATAAGTAATTACAATACCGATAGACATAAAAAACAATAAGAGTGTCCAAGATATTTGAAAATTTAAAATAGATTTCCCTACTTGGTCAACATCTTTTATTTTGTCTTTTTTTGAAGTCCAAATAATGAACGGTATTAATATTCCAAGCAATGGAAAGGCTATAAATCCAAGCTGAGAGAGATTAAATAGCAAAAGAACATTATTATCCTCTATAATCTGCCAATCTATTAATTCGTTAGTTATAACATTTAAAGCACTAGATAACCTTTTAATAGAATCCCCAGCAGATTGAGTTTCTCCATTTTCAATTCTGTGAACCGTTCGTAAACTTAAACCAGAATTTTCTACTAATAGTTCTTGTGATATTCCGCTCCGCTTTCTTAGTTCTTTTACTCTTTTTGAAGGGCTTTAATTCTAGATATTTCGTCTTTAGTTTCCACTTTTACTCTGGTGTTCATTAAGTCATTGCGTTCATACTTTCTAAGCCATACATTAAACGTTATAGGTGCAGTAGAATAGAGTTTGTAAAGTTCACTTTTTGTGTGCTCCCCCTACTAAGTTCGGCTAAAATTTTTAATTTGAAAACTTCACTGTAACCTCTAATTACTTTGTTATTTTTATACATAATTGTTTAGAATTGTGTAGCCTTATTTTAGGATTTGATCTTGGAATACATGTATGGCAAGGTATTTTGGTTTAGCACTAAATCAGTAAAAGAAAAGGTGTACTCGGAAAATTCTGGGGATTTTTAGAGTACACACAAAGCAAACAATGGGTTATAAACGTTGTTAGAGGTAATGTTTTCTTCGATTCACTTACCGAATTCAATTTCTTGTCCTTTGTCCTGTTCAAAAAATTTACCATTATCATAAACTAAATTTCCGTTCACGAATGTTTTTTTGATTTCCGTTTGAAATATTGTTCCTTCCAATGGCGACCAACCGCATTTGTAAAGTAGATTATCTTTAGCTACTGTCCATTTACTATTTAAGTCCACCAAGGTTAAATCAGCATAATATCCTTTTCGGATAAATCCTCTTTTTTTCATTTTGTAGAGAACAGCAGGATTATGACACATTTTTTCAACTATCTTTTCTAATGAAATGAGGTCTTTTTTATGAAATTCTAGCATACAATTTAATGTGTGTTGAACCATTGGTGCTCCTGACATTGATTTAAAATAAGGCTGTTGTTTTTCTTCTAAAGTATGAGGTGCGTGGTCTGTAGTTATAATGTCTATTCTATCATCAAGTAGAGCTGTTAACAAGCCTGCTTTGTCTTGTTCTGTTTTAATAGCTGGATTCCATTTAATAAGCATTCCTAATCGCTCATAGTCTTTATCTGAAAACCAAAGGTGATGTACAGAAACTTCTGTCGTTATTTTTTTCTCTTGAAGCGGAATATCATTTCGAAATAGATGTGTTTCTGCTTCTGTTGTTAGGTGCAGAATATGTAATCGAGCGTTATGTTTTTTAGCTAAACTAATCGCTCGCTTTGTAGCTTCATAACAACCTTTAGCGTTTCTAATAATTGGATGAAACTTTGCGGGAATATCTTCCCCATATTTTTCTCGAAAAACCCTTTCGTTTTCTTCTACAACTTCTTCTTTTTCTGAATGAATGGCAATAATGGATTTGCAGTTTGCAAATAACTTTTCCATTGTTTCTGGATTATCAGCAAGTAGATTTCCTTTTTTTGTAAAATACAAGCCGTCATCAGAAACACCAATAAATTTACTTGTGTCCATTTTTATTACCTCATCAATATTATCTCCGTTTACACCAAGGAAGAATGAGTAATTGGCTAAAGATTTTTTTGAAGCAATTTCATACTTTTTTTTCAGGCTTTCAACGGTCAAAATATTCGGAACGGTATTTGGCATATCAATAAAAGAAGTCACTCCACCTGCCAAAGCCGCTTTACTTTCGGTATATAAATCACCTTTATGTGTGAGTCCTGGATCTCTAAAATGAACTTGTCCATCAATAATACCTGGAAAAAGGTGTTTACCTGTCCCGTCAATTACTTTATGTTTTGGTTCAATACCAATGTTTCCTATTTGTTGAATTAATCCGTTCGACAATAGTATGTCTGCGACAAATACTTTTCCTTCATTTACAATAGTTGCGTTCTTAATTAAAATATTTTGCTTCATCGTTTGTTTTCTGTCTTTGTGTTGGGGTGTTCTGACATTGATCCTAATGTTTGGTTGATGTTTAGTAGAGTTGACTAGTAACTAAATTGGTGAAAGAAAACGAATTAAAGGAAAGCCCTTAGGATTTTCCGATTAAACGAGAACCAAGGAATTTACTATACACATTGTTGGCTATAGTTTTTTTACTTTCTTTAGAAATTAAAGAGAGAAGCTACGATTGCAACCATAGAAGGTTATGAAATATGGTTTTTAGTAGAAATTCACGAAGAGTAGTACTATAACATAAAGAGGAAGTAGATACTTACATCCAATAACAATAAACACAATCAAACTTTTTTCTTATATTTTTTAATTGTTAAGCTTTTCATTCCTTAAACGAATATCGCTTACCTTATGTAAATCTAAATTTTAATCTCTGATCTATCTTTTGCTTTTTCCTAGTAATCAATTTCATAATATCCATTAAAGATGGGTCTTTGGTCTTTTTGTAAATTTCGTTAATGCTTAATACTATTGATTTAGCCTCTCTTGAAGCAGAAACACGATCGCTAGTACTCATTTTTCCCATGCTTCTTTTTTCAAAATCTAATGCTTTCTCTACTGTTTTTTCTATGGTTTTCATAATTTTTTTTCAGTTTTAAGTAATTATTAATTTAAAGATAGAGCATATGATTCATATATTTTTATTTATATTTTTTATATAAAGCATAAACATTATTAATGGAATGGTATTGTATTAATAATAGGAACTTATTAGTAAAAACGACAATTCTCTTTTTATAATAAAACTCCATTAATTATTAATATTTTTGAAGTTCTGGCTTTTACATGTCTAATTAATTTAATTAGACTTTATGTTCTCTTTGCTTTATGTTGTCGGCTAAAGGTGATCAGCTTAAAAGTAGATTGCATGATATTGTCATTATTCTTAATTTTAAATAAAAAAATTAACTTTAATGCTGCCTATTGGTAAGATTTCAATAGGGTTCTAAATTATTACTAACCTTGTTGTATAAGATTATTTACTTGTTTTAAGAACGAAAGTCAGTTAATAAATCACTGTTAGAGTCTATATAGCTATCTGGAGCGACGACTTTCATAAGTAGACTAAAACTAGTAATAAATTTAATGCGGTGTTCGCAGTCGTTATTTTAATTTTTCACCTAGCAACGTTATTTTCTCTAACCAATTCTCTTTATAATCGATATTCGAAACCTTAATAGGCGAAATATAGGTCACCTTAACAGGGCTGATTCCACAAAATTTTAAAGTTCCTTTTTTGAATTGATTGATCGCTGGGCTTTTCATAAATAGAGAATCATACCATTTAGGGGTATCAGCGGTTATAATGATTCTTGCGGTTTTTCCTTTCAGTAATTTCTTAGGTAATGCCTTTCCTTCGATAGGTTGAAAGGTTATTCCTGGTAAAAATGTACGGTCAATAAATCCTTTCATTAATGCGGGATAACCATACCACCACATTGGAAATACCCATACAATATGGTCTGCTTTTTTTATTTTTTCTATCGCCTCAAGTAAATCGGGTTCTAGTTGGGTTCTTTTTCTGTACCCAAACTCCAGATTAGGATTAAAATCCAAGTCTGCTATGTTAATTTGAGTCAAGATTGCGTCAGTCTTACTTGCACCTTTTAAATACGCTTCTGATAATGCATAATTATAACTCTGCTTGTCGGGATGACCGTTAATGATTAAAACTTGTTTCATAATTTGTTCTTTATTTTTTTACAAAGAACGGGAGGATGAAACTCCTTAGAAAGGACATTTGTCTAATTCCATATCGCCTTTCTGATGCGACTTAAATGGCGTTGGGTAATTCCTAAATAAGAAGATAAATAGTTTAGAGGGATTAATTGTAGATATTCAGGTTGGTTTGTAAGCAAATCTTCATACCGTTTCTCAGCACTTTCTTTTTGCAGTATGAAGATTCTTTTCTCCATTTTTATATATTCTTGCTCAGCAATGAATTTGAAAAATCGAAGCCAATTTGTACTTGATTCCTCTAGTTTTAAAATTTCATCTCTTGAAATTGCAAACAACTCAATGTCTGTAAGTGCTTGAATATTCTCTACCGTTTTGGTTTGTGATAAAAATGAAGAATAAGCACTAACAAAAGAATTAGAAAACGTAAAACAATAGGTGACTTCCTCTTCTGAGGACGAATAATAAAAGGATCTAAATAACCCAGAAATGACAAAGGCTACTTCTTTAGAAGTTTTCCCTTCATTGATAAAATAATCGCCTTTCTTCAGCTTTTTATAGGTTACTTTACTTTCAAATAAATCAAGGTCTTCATCCGAGAGTATGTTAAATGATTTTAAGTAGCTTATCATTTTTTAATTATTGCTAACGTGATGTGTGTGTTTAAGCAACTAAATTAGTAAACAAATACAGACTTAGAAGCAAATTCGCAGGATTTTCCGAGTACGCACTGAACTAGGAATTAACTATACATGTTTTAAGTTTACAATTCATTAAATTAGAAAGCACAAAAGAGAGGATTAAGGTTATTATACACGTAGAAGATTAAGACCTCGATTTTAAGTCATTGAAACTTGCGCAGGCTGACCTTTCAAAGGACATGTACTTATAAATAAAGATCTTAAATATTTTGAACTTAAAGTTAGTTATTTATTTGAGTCTCACAAATCAGAAACGTCAACATAGTATCCATTGTCATTGTCAGATAAACATTTTAGTATTTTATATTCAAAAGTGTTTTTCATTTCTCAAATGTGCGGTAAAGAATTAAATATAGTGCGCTTGGCATTTTAAAATACTTCATATTTAACTCACTGTAATTGGTATTTGTGTTATAATGTGTATTTTAAAGTGTTTCTGTAAAACGTATTATATCAATTGTTACCATACGGTTTTTATTTAGCTATTAAAAAGGATAATTTAACACAGTTTCCTTTGGGCTTTATTTTGCTTATGCTCAATTCTCCATCATAGAAGTTTATGAGTTTTTGACTGATGATTAATCCTAGCCCTAAACCTTGTTGCTCCATCTCTGATCGTCTAAATTGAGTAAAGGCCCCAATTTGCGTTAGTCTTACTTCATCAAATCCTACTCCATTGTCACTAACAGTAATATGAACATGAGAATCATCTAATTCTACCGCAACTATAACTTTATCGCCCTTATTAGAAAATTTGAAAGCATTGTCTACAATATTGGCAATAACTATCTCAAAATGACAGGAACTTATTTTGATGTTAAAAGGCTTAGTATGTATCTCAATGTCTGACTTTCGATTAAATTTTTGAGCTATAATTTGACTTTGTTCTTCCAACTCATGTTCACCCGTTTCCGTAATTTCTTTTTTTAATGACGCTCTCTTTTTATCATTATTGAGTAGTAATTCAACCTCGGTATAATAAATAAATTTTTGTAAAGTACTTAAAAGACGATGACCAGAATCAAAAATTCCTGAGGCAAAATCTCTTAATTCTTTTTCATCTATCTCGACCTCTGGATCTTTCATTAAGCCAGATAAGCCTATAATTCCGCTAAGGGGCGTAAGTAATTCATGAGGGATAGCAAAGCTAATATTGTATTGTAAGTTCTCTAGTTTATTATTTTCCGCTTGTTTTCTTTTTTTCTCTTTATACAAACGACTCTTAATGGATCTGATTAACAAGTCAATGTCAAATGGTTTAGTAATATAATCGTCTGCTCCCAGTATCATGCCTTCCCTAACATTTTCAACTGTAGATTTTGCTGTCAAGAAAATGAAAGGTATGTGCTTAAGGTTGTTGATATTTTGAATTTCGTCGAACACCTCAAAACCATCTTTTATTGGCATCATAATGTCACATAATATAAGATCGGGAAGATGTTCTTTGGCTTTATCGATGCCTTCTTGTCCATTTTCTGCAGTAAATACATGCATGCCCTCAAAAAGCAAAATATCTCTAAGTTCTTCACGAATACTTTTAGTATCTTCAATTACTAGTAAGTTATATTTTCTCATTGTGATTATTTTTATTTAGAGGTAAAATCACCTTGAAACTTGATCCTCTACCAATTTCACTTTCAACTTCTATTTTCCCCTTGTGTAAATCAACCGCTTTTTTTAAAACAGATAATCCCAATCCTGTACCTGAGATATTTTGTGCATTCTCTCCACGGTGAAAAGGCTCAAACAGTTGTTTAACATCTTTTTTTGAAATGCCAATACCATAATCTTTAAAAGAAAAACTAATTCCGGCTTGCTCTTTTTTTATGTTGATTTCAATTTGTTTACCCTTATCCGAATACTTTATCGCATTACTAAAAAGATTAAGGACAATGTGTTTAATCCATTTTTTATCCGCATCTACCTCGATTATAGGGGAAGATATACCGTAGACTATCTGTCTGTTTTCGGATTCACTAAGTTGGTATTCAGTGACAATATCCTTTATTAGACGAACAATATCTACACGAGTTGGATTATAGTCTAATTTTTGCGATTCTGATTTTCCAATAATTAAAATATCTTCTAGCATGATGGTCATCTCTATAACTTCATTTTTGATTTTTTCCAAACGCTCGTCAATATCATTCCGGCTCAACTTATCGAAGTATTTGAGAATAACATCTGAGGTTGCTTTTATGGAAGTAAGTGGTGTTCTAAATTCATGCGATGCCATCGAAACAAAATTAGTCTTAAGTATGCCCAATTCCTTTTCACGTTCTAATGATTCTTCTAGTTCTTGCGTACGGTGTTTTATTTTAAATTCTAATTCATTAGCACGTTTTGCTTTTTCTTCATTCTGAAAGGCAAGTTCTTTGTTGGCAATAACTAATTCATCTATCAGGTCAGCTTTCTCTTCATCCTGAAAGACAATTTTTTCTTTAGCAAGTGCCAATGCTTCTACTCTTGATAATTTTTCTTTTTTAACAATAGTTAATTCATCTATCAGATCATCATTCTCTTCACCCTGAAAGACAAGTTCAGTGTTAGCAATGGCCAATTCATCTGCTCGTTTTTCTTTCTCTTCATTTTGAAAGGCAAGTTCGGTGTTGGTTATGGCTAATTCATCTGCTCGCTTTTGTTTCTCTTCATTTTGAAAGGCAAGTTCTTTGTTAGCAATAGCCAATTCATCTGCTCGTTTTTCTTTCTCTTCATTTTGAAAGGCAAGTTCTTTGTTAGCAATGGCTAATTCATCCGCCCACTCATCTTTCTCTTTGAGTGCTTTGGTTTGAGAAATTTTCAAAGACAACATAGAAGCTATCGTAGTCAATATATTTAAGTCATGATCAGAAAAGTAATCTTTTTCTGAATGCTCAGAATCAATAATTCCGACCACAATACCATCCGAAATAACAGGCACTGCTATCTCTGAATATCGGTCTTCATGATCAGCTAGATATCTGGGGTCTTTTGAAGTATCGGCAATAATCTCACCTTTTCCCGTGAGGGCAACGTGCCCACAAATACCCTCACCTATTTTCAATTTAATGGGGTTCTTAATGTCCTGAGCAGTGGGGTTTTTACTTCCGTGAGCTG
Organism: Winogradskyella sp. UBA3174; assembly: GCF_002364335.1. GTDB lineage: Bacteria > Bacteroidota > Bacteroidia > Flavobacteriales > Flavobacteriaceae > Winogradskyella. Next base: position 31,389 of record NZ_DEXW01000019.1, read on the forward strand.
CACATTGATAAAGTTCTCCTTCATCATTGATTAAGTAAATGATGCAATCAATGTATCCCAACTTTGCAACGGCGTGCTTCGCAACAGACCAAGCGGACTCATGCACCGAACTAGCGCGCATTAGTATAGAACCGAACGCATTGATCGTTTCTAAAAGGTGCGCCTTTCTCTCATTTTCTGATCTATCTCTCATTTTTCGATAAAACTCTCGATACACAAGGTTACTTAAAAAGCCGCTGTTAAGGATAAATCTAACAGGATTATTGATAATTTTACCTATCTTTTTACTTTTTATTAGTGGTTAGAAATGAGGGAGCTTTGCGTATAGCTGTTAAACTTCTGAATGACTCTGTTTTCCAATGTCTCCTATAAAACCAAACAAGTTAACCTGTCCATTTTTTAAATAAGAAAATATTCATTAAAGTCGAATACAAACGGTAAGTGCTAAACAATATATATTATTAGGGGATTTTGAAATTTAAACCTAAAAAACGAAATAACCTTACGGGAACCCGTAATCTAAAAAAAGGGCACCTGTTACAGTATCTTTTCTAGCGTTCGCAATGTGGTCAATTTTTAGATTGCTAGTAACACAAGGATATGATTTTTGTTTTCACTTTTTTCAATGGCATCCTTACATTGTAGGTAATCGTTATTTGAAGTATTGATAAACTATTTATCAAAAATAGTTGACAATTATGAGACTAGAATTTCCTTTGTTTCAGCTAAGTTATCGACCATTTTAAATATATCTTTATAGTTATGTGGGCCTTCAGATGAGTAAACATCACCAGTATCGAGTTCTCATTAATTAATTATCTATTGAACTATTTCTGGCTCAAATTCAATTTTTTGTTTAAATAGTTGTTTTTTCTTTATTTTACTAAAAGCCAAATTTTTAAATTTGGCGGTCTTTATAAATACACATAAACCTTGGTATAGCTTATAATAACTATGTTTTATACACATTGTTCTACGTGGTGTTTTTCGTACTATTCTACTAATTCCATTAACATTTTTCTGCCGCCAAAATTAATTTCTTGTCTAAGTATTTTTCTTGTCAATCTATCTATGTAATATGCACTTATTACAGAGTTGTTTGAAATATCATCTGTAGTTTCAACTTTCCAAACTTGTTTCTTCTTTCCATTGAAGTCGATAGTCATCTTTTGTGTGTCTTTAATTGTTGCGGTAATTACTCCAATTTTAGATGTGGGATTATAGTCAAAAATAGAAATAGTGTTTGAATAATTATCCTTTAAAGGAAGTAGTCTTATTAATTGAGGATAGAAATTACTGTCAAAAAAAGGCTTTTCAACTTCTTCAGAAATTTGTGTTTTAGTAGCTGTTTGCTTATCCAAATAATAGCCAGTAATTTTTTCTCCAAAATTCAAGACCATATCTCTTTGTTGATTGAATGAAGAATGATAAATAGGTTTAAAGTTCAGTGTTTCAACAATCGTAGTGTCAACCCATTTGGTAGGCGACTGTTTCATATTGACTGTTGTTATAATGTATATGCTTTCTTTCTCTTTCTGAATTTTAGTGTGCACATTTCCTATTTGAATTTTAAGAGAATCTTTAAGCATAAACCAAGTCATTTCTGAAGTTTCGTCATTGATAAAAATTTTGTCAGCCGGATTATTTAATGGACTTAGTAATGTTTCTTGGCTAAAAACATGAAGAGAAGTTCCAAAAGTGACCAGTAAAATGTAAAGTATTTTTTTCATTTGTTTAAATTTTTATAACTGTTAGTAGTCAAGTCTAAACTTTTGTTACACTTTTTTTTTAGTATCACTTACAACTTTAAATGTATGGCAAGTAGAGTAGAAAACAAGTAATTATTTTCGGTTAAGCCACAAGCCAAATCTTTATATTTTGTTTTAATTTTTCTCTTTAATACCAAATCAAAAGATTTGGCAACTTTGTAAATAGACAATAACCTTTGGGTTAAACACTAATTGCTCTATTGGTTATATATAGTGTTGTAATCAGTTATTTTTTTAACCATTCATTTTTTAAAATACTATAGTATAAAGTGTCACGTCTTCTATTGTTTGTCATTAATGTATGGCTCCTTAATACTCCTTCTTTAACAAGCCCAACTTTTTCCATTCCTTTTCTAGCTGGAATATTTAAAATATCGGTCTTAAATTCAATTCTCAAAGTTTCTGTTTCTGTGAAAAGATATTCAAAAAGTAAGTTTTTAACGTGGCTATTAATTCCTGTACCTTGATATTCTTTTGCAATCCAAGTCCAACCAATTTCAACACGACAATTTTTTTTAGATAGACTTGATATACGAGTCGTTCCAATAATATTATTAGTTTTATAGTCAACAATTGTAAAAGGAAGAGATTTCTGTTGGCTTTGCTCAATAACAGCAGTTCCAATCCAATTTCTTAAGGTTTCTTCGTTTGAAAGGTCAGCAGTAAAGTGATACCACATTTCTGAATCTTTTGTGAGTTCTTTCATTAGGTCAAAGTCATTTTTCTCAATTGGACGTAGAATAACTCTTTCAGTTTGGATTATTTTTTTAAAATCTAGCATCTTATTTATTCGTCAGTTTTTTAATTACCACCAACGTTTAATGTAAAATGCGTTTTAATGCATTTTCACATAGTGTTAGGTGCTCTTATTATTCGATTAATTATCTCACTCAATTTTTACTAATTTACCCATCTTTAGTTCTTTGTTAGCTACAACTTGATACGTATTATTTTCATTGACTAATATCATTTTATCAGCTTGTTCTATCAATCCATTCAAATCAATATCTAATACTTTTATTTCATGTAATTGGGAAGTACCACAAATTTGAAGTACAATAGGTATTAATTGAAAATATTCTTTAATGTCTTCAGTAATAAAGTTAAGTTTTACAAATAGTAAAGGGCATCCTAATCGGTTATCGCTGCCGCCACCAATTCCTGTGTAAGAATATCTTAAAGTATATATATTTGTCAAACTATCATAGTTGGAATTAGAACGGTATCCCATTGTTCCTGATTCATTAGTTGAGAAAATCCCATTTTGATAAAATTCTATACTAAGCAGACTATCTTTTTGATTGATTTCTGTAAAACTAATTTCGATTTTCTTGGATTTAAAAACACCATCTTGAGCAAAGGATACCTTTGTTCCTGTGAATAGAAATATTAAAAGGATTATATACTTATTTTTCATTTATTCTTGGATGCTATTATAGGTTTTATCTCTTGCATATTTGCTTTTCAGAAGTTTTTTTTTGTTTTTTCCAGTTAATATTGTCAATTAAATAATATGGCATGTTGCTATTTAAATATAATTTTTCTTTATTTTTTGTACTAAAATCAAATAAATATCTTTCTGGTCTAAATTTAAAATCTAAAGCATAATAATTCTGCTTATGATTAAATGGCAGATATATAATCATACTACTATCATTGTGATATAGAGCAAATGAAAATCTTGGTCCTATGGTTGTTATATTTAGAATGAAATAATTTGTTTCTTCATCATAATAAAAGTAATGCTTTAGGTCTTCATTTGAAATGGTTTTTCCAAACACATCTGCGAATTTATATTCTTTCTTAAATCGTTCTAGATTTATTTTTTCATTATTTCCATCACGTAGAATAAATGCAATCTGTGTGTCATACGATGCTTGTGCTTCAACGTGAATATTACTAATTAGTAAAAAAAGTAGTATAATTAAATTTTTCATTTATTCGATTTTTTAAGTAGTACAATCAAGATATATTTTCGTTAACCGAATTGCACCTAAGGTGATGTATAGGGTTGGTTGCGTGGTTAAGCAACTAACTTAACAAATAAATCATAGATAGAAAATTACAGTGGAATGTTTGTAAGTTGGCAGTGACCAAGCAATTAATTATACACAGTGTTGTAATACGTTTTTTATGATAGTACAACTATGTTTATTATTAGTCCAAGAATAAATAATCCAATCAATAAGAAATAACCATTTTTGATTTTTCTCTTCTTTAAAAACACAGACAATCCAATCAAAGCTCCTATTAAACCCATTAATATAAAAAGAATTAGTGTCCAATTAGGATACATAAATAAGAACGAAATATCTGTATAATGATATAGATATAATAATTCTCCATAATTCCAAACCCAAAAAAGAGATAACAACATTTGAATTATTCCATTAAAGGAAGAACCTTGAAGTAATTTAGCCATTTTTATCTTTTAAATATTTCAAAAAATCAACAAGATGTTGTTCAGAGTGCATTTGCATTAGATCCTTAAAGCACCATTTTGCATATTGCTCACTTGAATTCTTAAACTGCCATTTAATTTTGAGCATATCCTTAATTATATCACTTAAATCATCAATTGCATCTCCAGTTACCAAGTAAGCATCTGGCAATATTAAGTGTGATTCGTAAACTGAATGATACCAGCCAAAATCAGGAAAGTTTGCCTCAACGTTTTTCTTTATCGAGTCATAGTCAAAAATTGGTTCTTCTTCAAAATCTCCATCATCAAATTCCACTTCTATATTCAGATATTCAGAGTAAAGTCCGACCAAGAGTTTTTGGATTTCTGACTCTTTGTTTCCCGACTTAACCTTGTCATTAATTCCAAATTCGGTAATCCGATTTATTAGTTTTTCTATTTTACTCAATGTTTGTCTTAAATGTGTTACAACGTGTTCGTGTATGGTTTTTGCGTTGGCTAGCAACTAAATTAGTAAAAGAAAACGAGCCAGAAGAAATTCCGAAGGATTTTCTATTAGGCAATTACCAAGCAATTGATTATACATGTTGTTGTGCTTTCGTTATTTTTCTATTTACTTATAGCGTATTGCCAAAGATATATTCTTTCAATGTGAGGATTTATAAAGATTTCTTAAACATAAAATGTATTATTAACTTTCTTGAATTATTATATATTGCGGTTTAAATTAATATAGGAAAAATTCATTTATGCCAAATGAAAACCCAAGTTTAGGAAATAAAATTAGTGATTCTCGTAAGAAATTAGGCTTATCACAAGAAGCTCTTGCTGAACAAGCAAATGTATCTTTGAGTACAATACAACGCATAGAAAAAGGGAATGTAAAACCAAGATCGTTTACGATAAAAGTTTTAGCTGAAACTTTAGAATTAGATGCTTCAGAATTGTTATCAGACCTTTTAGAAAAAAAAACATCAAAAACTCCATTCTCTGCTTTAAAACGCATGAACCTCTATACACTGTTACTGGCTTTTATTCCATTTATTAATCTAGTCATTCCATTTATTGTTTGGAAGATAAACGAAGAAATTAATCCCAAAAATAGCATTGCAGGGAAGATATTAAGTCTTCAATTACTTTGGAGTATTGCTACTATCATAGGAATGGTTGTTGTTCTTTTTTTATCGAACCTTATAATAGGTAGAGCAGGTAATGGACTTTATATCAGTATTATTTTTTATCTACTCGCTGTGTTATTTAATATTGTTATGATAATTAAAACGTCTTCTAAACTTAATAATGAAGATGAAAAGATACTCTCATTTATTCCTAATTTATTTTAACC
>NZ_DEXW01000019.1:37051-38115 GCF_002364335.1 Winogradskyella sp. UBA3174
AGAAGCCCGTTTAGTGGAACAGTATTAGTTGCTAAAAAAGGAGAAGTCATTTTTGAAGAAGCCTATGGAGAAGCAGATAGAGTAATTAATACACCAAATACTATAAATACTAAATTTGGTATTGGTTCAGTAACCAAGCAATTTACTGCCATGCTAATCATGCAATTGGTAGAAGAAAACACAATAAAGCTACAAGATACTATTGGTAAGTACCTTCCATATTTGCCAAAAGAAAAAGCAAACCATATTACTATTCATCAATTATTATCACACACTTCAGGATTATCGCACTACAACTCATTACGAGAGGTAGGTGTGAGTTTGAAAGATTTCGGAAACACAAGTTATTCTCCAAAAGCATTAGCAAAATTAATAGGTAGAACCGATTTAGTTAATAAACCAGGAACAACCTTTTATTATAGCAGTTTTGGCTATGACCTTTTGGGAGCTATTTTAGAAGAAGTTTCAGGAAAAACGTTTTCTGAATTGTTAAACACATCTATTATAAAACCTTTGGGATTAAAAAACACAGGGTATGGAACCAATGAATACAATTCAAATAAATTAGCAAAAGGCTATAGTTATCAAGAAGTTTATGGATTGGATTGGTGGACTTCAGAACATGGTGGTAAAACTATTGAAGTACCTTTTAGAGACCAATCAACAGCTTATACTGCGGGAGGTATGTATTCAACAGTTAAAGATTTATTCATTTGGAGTGAAGCGTTAAAGTCAAACACGTTATTATCACCAGAATTGACTAAAATTATGCTGACACCAAATAAACATGGGCATTGCTATGGTTGGGTTAGAAATTGGGATGATATTATAGAAAAAAACATCAACGTAAGACTATATGGACATGGAGGTGCATTAGCTGGAAACAGTGCGTTTATTGCTCTATATGATGATGAAACTACTATCATTTATTTGTCAAACAGAAGTAATTTAAAGGCTGAAGAAATTTTACACCAAATCCATTTACGAGCCAATAATTTAAAAGATGAATACAAACTAAAAGGATATCCAAATAGAAGTTCATATAAGAAGTTTGAAAAATCTGG
>NZ_DEXW01000041.1 GCF_002364335.1 Winogradskyella sp. UBA3174
TAGCAGATAAAACGACTGTTCCCCTCACTTTAAAAGCAAAAACAGGACGCACAAAATATTTAATTAGATACTTCCTTTTGTCTATTATACATATAGGTATATCTTTGTGTGCTAAAATTTATACTATATAATGATTAAAATTACTTTGCCTGATGGTTCGGTTCGGTCTTTTGATAAAGATGTGACTCCACATGAAGTGGCTGTAGATATTAGCGAGGGATTTGCTCGTAACGTGATTTCAGCAAAATTTAATGATACAGTTGTTGAAACCACTACTCCATTAACCACAGATGGCAAACTTACTTTATATACATTTAAAGATGATGCTGGTAAAAAAGCATTTTGGCATTCTTCTGCTCATATTCTAGCTCAAGCTTTAGAGGAATTATACCCAGGTGTAAAACTCTGGGTTGGTCCAGCAATTGATAATGGGTTTTACTATGATGTAGATTTAGGTGAAGGAGTGATTTCGGAGAAAGACTTTAAGACTATCGAAAATAAGATAATAGAAATAGCTCGTGGCAAACATAACTTTAAACTACGTGATGTTTCTAAAGCTGAAGCGCTATCCTATTATAAAGGTAAAAATGAATATAAAGTTGATTTAATTGAAAACCTCGAAGATGGTACAATAAGTTTTTGTGACCATTCAACATTTACAGATTTATGTCGTGGTGGACATATTCCAAATACAGGAATTATTAAAGCTGTGAAAATTTTAAGTGTTGCTGGAGCTTACTATAAAGGAGAGGAGAAAAATAAGCAACTTACAAGGGTATATGGTATTTCCTTTCCTAAACAAAAAGAACTTACCGAATATCTTCATTTATTAGAAGAGGCTAAAAAACGCGATCACAGAAAATTAGGAAAAGAACTCGAGCTTTTTACATTTTCGCAAAAAGTAGGTCAAGGATTACCGTTATGGTTACCTAAAGGTGCTGCTTTAAGAGAACGTCTAGAAAACTTTCTAAAAGCTGCTCAGAAAAAAGCTGGCTATGAAATGGTTATTACACCACATATAGCACAAAAAGAGTTGTATGTAACTTCTGGTCACTTTGCTAAATATGGAGAAGATAGTTTTCAACCTATAAAAACACCTGCAGAAGGTGAAGAGTTTCTTTTAAAACCAATGAATTGCCCACATCATTGTGAAATTTATAATGCTAAACCTTTTTCATATAAAGAACTGCCAAAGCGTTTTGCTGAATTTGGCACTGTTTATAGATACGAACAAAGTGGAGAACTTCATGGATTAACACGTGTAAGGGGTTTTACACAAGATGATGCTCATATCTTTTGTACTCCAGATCAACTTGACAAGGAATTTAAAGACGTTATTGACTTAGTACTATATGTATTTGGCTCATTAGGTTTTGAGAACTTTACTGCCCAAGTATCATTAAGAGATCCTGAAAAGCCAGAGAAATATATTGGGAGTGATGAAAACTGGAAAAAAGCCGAAGACGCTATCTTAAATGCAGCCATTGATAAAGGTTTAAATTATGTAGTTGAAACTGGTGAAGCTGCCTTTTATGGCCCAAAGTTAGATTTTATGGTTAAAGATGCTCTAGGACGACAATGGCAATTAGGTACAATACAAGTAGATTACAACTTACCCGAACGTTTTGATTTAACTTATAAAGGTAGTGACAACGAAATGCACAGGCCTGTAATGATACATCGTGCTCCATTTGGAAGTATGGAACGTTTTATAGCAATTTTATTAGAACATACAGGAGGGAATTTCCCCCTTTGGTTAATGCCAGAACAAGCGATTATTATCTCAATAAGTGAGAAATATGAAAAATACGCTGAAAAAGTTTTAAATCTGCTAGAAAATGACGAAATTCGCGCCCTTGCAGACAACAGAAACGAAACTGTGGGTAAGAAAATTCGGGAAGCTGAAATGCAAAAGTACCCGTTTATGATTATTGTCGGCGAACAAGAAGAGAAAAATAATACAATAACTGTGCGCCAACATGGTGGTGAAGACCTTGGCACAGTAAGTGTGATAGAATTCTCGAATCTTGTAAAAGAAAGAGTAAGTGAAAGTTTAAAAACTTTTAAATAAATATAATGTTTAATTAAATTACAGAAACCATAGCAATACGTAGAAGAAAGAGTTATAATAGACGTGTAGTCCAAGAGGACAAGCACCGTATAAATTCTAAAATCAGATCTGAAGAAGTAAGACTTGTTGGAGATAATGTCGAAATAGGTGTTTATCCAGTTAAAGAAGCTTTATCAATGGCAGATGAACAAGGTTTAGATCTTGTTGAAATTTCGCCAAATGCAACTCCACCAGTTTGTAAAGTAATGGACTATAAAAAGTTCCTTTATGAACAAAAGAAACGTGAAAAAGCTTTAAAGTCTAAAGCGACTAAAGTAATCGTTAAAGAAATTCGTTTTGGCCCTCAAACAGATGACCATGATTACGAGTTTAAGAAGAAACATGCTGAGAAGTTTCTAAAAGATGGTGCAAAGCTTAAAGCATTCGTGTTTTTTAAAGGACGTTCAATCGTGTTTAAAGAACAAGGACAGATTTTATTATTAAAATTAGCTCAAGATCTTGAAGAGTATGGTAAAGTAGAACAAATGCCTAAATTAGAAGGTAAGCGTATGATTATGTTCATTGCGCCAAAAAAGAAATAATTCACTGTTAAATCAGTAAACAATAATAAGCGAAACGTAAATTAAAACTAGGAGAAAATGCCTAAAATGAAAACAAAATCGAGTGCTAAGAAACGTTTCAAACTAACTGGCACTGGTAAGATTAAAAGAAAGCATGCTTTTAAGAGTCATATTTTGACAAAAAAATCTAAAAAGCGTAAGCTTAAATTAACTCATGATGGTTTAGTACATAAAGCAGATGAGAACAATATTAAAACAATGTTACGTTTAAAGTAATACTGTTTTAATCGGTAAAATCAATTATAAACCCTGGAGTTAGGCAAAATAATTTAGCAAGTACCATATTGGTCGCCTACTACAAAAAAAACAATTAAAAGAATGCCAAGATCAGTAAATTCAGTAGCGAAGAGAGCCAGAAGAAAAAAGGTTCTTAAGCAAGCAAAAGGTTACTTCGGAAGACGTAAAAACGTTTGGAC
>NZ_DEXW01000070.1:0-1574 GCF_002364335.1 Winogradskyella sp. UBA3174
TGACTGGAATACGATAGATGGTGAACTTAAAATGAAAACGGATAGATATCCAACTACCAAAGATTTGTTAGGCTATTTTAGAGCTGTTTCACCAAGCCATCAAGAACATATAGTTACCGACCTTTTTGAATCTGTTGGTAAATTAAAAACGAATTAAAATTATATAATTTGGCGTCATAAAGAACTGTAAGCTTTACGTATTGAAGGAAAGAAATACCATAGCGTTATTTTTCGAAAATGTAAAAAAGAAGAAACAAACATAACAGTTGCTAACATTGGCTATAGTTCATTGCGCTGGAATTTTCCGCTGAAAAATTCCTTCACTTTTACTATCTTAGTACGTTAACATTAAGTCGGTCAATGTTTTCACAACGAAACCATAACCGATTCGTTGTGCAACATTTAAAAAAACTGACAATGAACAATATAAGACTGATATTCTTAATAATCTTGACTTCCATATTTGAAACATCATTTGGTCAAAACAGCAATTGCCAACTAACTAAAAGCGCATCAGAAAAAATATTTACTGTTGACAAAAATGATATACTTTGTTTAGCAATGAATTCGGAAAAGGAAAAAACATTAGTATATACCTTTGGAATTTGGTGTGCTCCTTGCATAAAACATTTACCAAACGCAATTAAGCTTGCAAGAGAGTATAATCTCGATTTTTATGTATTGCTAATGGACAAAGAGAATAGCGATAAAGAATTAAACGCCATTGAATTTTTAAAACAAATACAAGAAAAAATCAAATTTGAAATTAAAGTAATTAACTTAAAGGACGAAAATGGAAGACCTAATAAAAAATATAAACATTTTTTAAGAGAAATTACACCACCAGAATTCGAAAATATTAATGATATGTCAAAATATATAATATTGGACAAACTTGGCAATGTTCTGATGGTAACCAATTGGAAAGATAATAGAGAAAATGATTGGGAGGATGATTCCAAAATGATTGAAAAAAGAATTAAACCAATTCTGAAATAGAAGGCAAAAACGTTGCATAACACCGTGTTTAAGCCATTGCTGAGTCTGTGCCTATCTGGAAAATTCTTGGGGATTTTAGAGCAGAGTTTTGTACTTTTAATGGCTAGTGCTTTAACATGCAAGGGCTCATACACATCAACATTGTTGTACGTCATTTAAAACTGATAACAAATGAAAAGAATACTAATCCGAATTTCGAAAATAATAGGAATACTCATAATCGTTTTATACGTAACTGTTTGTGCGTTGTTCTATTTCAACCAAGAAAAATTTGGTTTTCATCCAACCAAGTTGACTGCTGATTATGAATATGATTTTAAAGGAAACTTTGAAGAAATCAACCTTAAAACCGAGGATGGAGTAAATATTAACACTTTACTTTTCAAAGCAGATAACTCTAAAGGAGTCGTCTTTTATTTACACGGTAATGGTGGATCTCTAAAACGGGTTGAAAAACGAGCTGCTTTTTACACAAGCCTTGGATATGATTATTTTAGGGCAGATTATAGAGGTTATAATAAAAGTGAAGGTTCTATAAATAGTGAAAGTCAATTGCATCAAGATAATCAGATGCT
>NZ_DEXW01000070.1:1621-2740 GCF_002364335.1 Winogradskyella sp. UBA3174
TATTGTAATTGGACATTCTTTAGGAGGAGCTTTGGCTGCAAAATTAGCCTCTGCGAATAATCCAAAACACCTAGTGCTAACAGCCCCATTTTGTGGTGGCAAAGAGTACAACACACGACCTAAAAAAGAGGGTGAAGAGTCATTGATATCCGAAGTTTTCAAGTTATTACCCATGAAACTCCTTCTAAAATACACATTGAAGACAAATGAATTTCTTCCAAATTGTAAGATGCCAGTATTAATATTTCATGGTAATACTGATAAAGGGATTGGTAGTTCAATAAAACTAAAAGAGGATTTTAAACCAGAAGATAGACTCGTAATTCTTGAAGGGCAAGGCCATTCAGGAATTAGTGACAATCCTATTTACCAAAAAGAAATGAAAAAACTCTTGGAAAAATAAAAACGAACGCACAACACCGTATAAAATTAATTGCTGGTTTTAGCCTATTTACGAAAGTCTAAACGGACTTTCTTGGTTCGGATTTATTTACTAGATTAGTGCTTAATACAAGTAACTATCCTTACACATAACCATTACCAATCATATAAAACCGACAGAATGAGTAATAGTATAATTGTAGCATTGATTTTTCTATTTGGGTTCAATCAGGTAAAGTCACAAAATGTTGAACAAATCGTAATCGGTACAAAACATATACTACATTCCAATATCTTGAATGAAGAAAGAGAATATTGGATTAACCTACCTGAATCGTACAACAACGATGAAGAATCGTACAAAAAGTATCCTGTTCTTATTGTACTTGATGGAAATACTCATTTTAAGTCTATAACTGGTATAGTAAGCTATATGAGTGGAAATGGGGAAATTCCAGAAATGATTGTTGTAGCAATACAAAATGTAGATAGAAGACGAGACTACACACCAGACAAAACAATTACGGTAAGAGAGAATAATTCAGGAGGAGGTGATAAATTTCTAAGCTTTCTGGAAGATGAGCTTATACCTGAACTGAATCGGGAATATAGAACAGAACCTTATCGAATCCTTTTTGGACATTCCTTGGGTGGATTACTTGCGACTCACGCTTATATGAAAGAAAAAACTCTTTTTAATTCATTCATTAGCGTTGACCCAAGTTTTGGAACATGGGA
>NZ_DEXW01000070.1:2849-5193 GCF_002364335.1 Winogradskyella sp. UBA3174
GCTAACTGGGGAAAAAGAAATATTAGAAACCGAGATCGCCATCTACGATTGTACGAAGCATTAAATAGTAAATGTGAAGGAGAGTTCCCTGCGAAACTAGAGTATTTCGAGAATGAAAACCATGGTTCTGTTCCACCTATTGCTTTTTATAATGGAATTTCTTCGATTTTTAAAGATTACGGAATTTCTTTCAGAAATGTGGACACTAAGATGCAGCTAATCGAACATTTCCAATCAATTTCTCAACGACTTTCATGGAATTTTAAACCACCTGAGCTACTTGTGAACCGAATAGGATATAGAATGTTACGAAGTAGAAACGAAAATGATAAATCCAAAGCATTAGAATTCTTTATCTTGAATACAGAAAATTTCCCTAATTCATTTAATGCTTATGATAGTCTAGGAGGGGCTTATGAAGTTTCAGGGAATAAGAAAAAAGCAATCGAAAACTATAAAAAAGCACTTGGACTTAATCCCAAGAGCGAACATGCAAGAATGAAGATAGAAAACTTAAACAAGAGCGAATAAATACAATTGGTAACACCGTGTATAATTAATTGCTTGGTTCTCGCCTACTTTGAAATTCCTTCGGAATTCCCTCTAGTTCGTTCCATTTTTGCTAAATTAGGCGCTTAAACATCGCAACTAACCTTATACATAACCGTTATCTGTCATTGCTCACTCTGGTATAAAAAAAATAATTAAATTACTCTAAAGTGGTTTAAAATGAACTGTAAAAACTCACTCGGTCTTTGTGGATGGCAGAATTCTAATATAAATATCGAAATCAATCAAAACGTAACTGTTGCGAATAATAAACCTAACTCTTATATAATATTACTCAACGGATTTGCAAAGCATTGCGAAACTGTTCCGACGGATTAACATTCTGTACAAATCATTATTTATGTATTCAAATCTTGAAACAAAATAACGACAGCTAACAATATGCATAAAAAATGCTTATTTTGGTGCTTAACTAAATGATTGTTATCTGTTTGCTAACTTCTAATTTTCCTTCGGAAAATCCTGATTCTTAAACACGCTCATTCTAAACACGTAACGTTAGCAGTTATTAAGAAAAACAGTAGAAATTATAAACTTGAATTGTTAAATAAGAATAAATCAATATATAATTGTGGTAATGAAAAACAAAATTTGGAAAATACTATCTATTATAATTGGTTTTCCAATTTTGTATATATTATTTGGAAAGACCTCTATTGCAATAGAACTTTTTGTAAATAAAGATTTAGATTATTATATTCCATTTTGGGGAGGAATTATCGTGCTACATTGGCTTTCGGTATTAGTAGTTATAAAATTTCTAAAAAGTCAAAAAAAAAGGCTTGTCGATATTGGATATAAACTTTCAAATAAAGGAACTTTACATCTCGTAGGTGGCTATCTTTTAGTTGCTATTCTAATGTTAGTTGGTGTTGAAATATTGCTTAATAATGTAGAATTAGATCCTTCAAAATTTGGTGATATTTCGGGATTAATTCCCAAAACAACTTCACATAGGATCTTTTTTATTCTTCTTGTTTTTTCAACAGGTTTTTGTGAAGAAATCGTTTATAGAGGGTTCGCCATTACACAACTAAATGAAATTGGTCTAAATAAATGGATTGCATTAATAGTTGCTGCTTTCATATTTATAGGAATTCACGGAATTAATGCATATACCAATCGCTTTTTCTTCTTATTTGGCGGTGGCATTATGTTTGGAGTTACATTTCTATTAAGTAAAAGGCTTCTTTATTCAATTATAATACATCTAATTATTAATTTAACGGCAATGATGGCAATATTGCAACTAATTAAATAAGACAAATTTTACAGTAGAAAACTGGAAAATATTTAAAAAAAATGTTGGTTGAAATGTGAATACACAATTTAATTGAACAGAAATAAAAGGTTATGAAACAAAAACAGCTGCAAACAACGTATATAATTTATTGCTAGTTCTAGCTTACTCACGAAAATTCCGCTGGAATTTTATATCTGTGATTTGTTTACTAAATTAGTTGCTTAACCAAGCAACTAACGATATACATAACCATTGTGCTTCATTATTATAAACCGCTAACCAATGATAAAATTCTTTAGAAAAATTAGACAGCAGTTACTGACTGAAAATAAAATAAACAAATATGTTCTCTATGCTATTGGCGAAATAGTTCTTGTGGTTATTGGTATTTTAATAGCCCTACAATTAAATACTTGGAAAGAAAATAATACAAATAGACAAGTAGAAACCACATACCTAAAAGGGATTCTTAATAATTTAGATCAAGATATAAATTCATTAAAACTGTTATTAGAAAACGGTAATGAACAA
>NZ_DEXW01000070.1:5466-6429 GCF_002364335.1 Winogradskyella sp. UBA3174
TACAAATCTCTAAACTAAAAGATGAAGCATTTACTAATAATCTTGATTTAAATTCATTAATTGAAAGATACATATTTAAAGATTCGAGTGCAGAACTAGATCCATTAGACTTGTCATTTTTTAACAAAGATAAAAGCAATATTGAAGTCAAAAATTTTGCTAATCGAATTTCGCTATTAAAAACTATGGTACAAGCAAATTCTATAAACAATGATTTACTATTAAACAATGCTAAAAAATTGAAGTTAAAAATTTTAGAGTACTCATCAGATAGAATTATGACTGTTGTTAAAGATATTTCTCAAGAAACCATAGCAGCCATTGAAGAAGGAGATCTTGAAACTTTAGATAAAATCATTAGCAATTTAAATATTAATAATTGCTATGATTTTGATTTTGATGGTGATCCACTCAATTATTTAGCTATTAGCATCTATTACAAATCGATGCCTTCATTACAATTTTTTGTAGAAAAAGGTGCCGACATTGAAAATATTTGTGAAAACAAAACACCTCTAATGTTTGCTGTAAAATATGGTCAACTAGAGATGGTTAAATATTTAGTTGACCAAGGTGCCAAATTAGAAACTATTTCTAATGAAGGTAGAACTGTTTTCGATTATGCTAAAAAGTACGGGCATCCTGAAATAGAAAAGTACTTAAAAGATTTATTAAACAAATAGAAAAAATGGTTCTAGATTATTATGAAGGGATTGGGTTAATAAAGTTAACGGGTGATATATTAGAGAATTAAAAATAACGAAAGAAAAACAACATGAATAATTAATTGCTTTGGACAGTGCTTATCCGCCAAATTTCTGCCTGAGAAACCTGCGTCGGTATCTGGCTAAATAACGTCGAACCTATTATCTATGCGTCCAATTTAGAGCCTTAAAATAAAAAAACGGTTGCTAATAACATTGGTTATAATTCATTACGGTGGAAAATTCCTTCGGAATTTTC
>NZ_DEXW01000039.1:0-182 GCF_002364335.1 Winogradskyella sp. UBA3174
TTCATTATTCTTGCTAACCAGCACAACCCTATTAGGATGGCATGATCCTGAAGAGGGAATTTTCGGACTCTTGCACAGTATCACGTGGGAATTTCTGGTTGCAGTTACCTTGTTTACATATTTTCTAGTTCAAATTCAGCATAAGCACCTTAAAAAGAATTGGTATAAATGGCTTTACTTCC
>NZ_DEXW01000039.1:365-1377 GCF_002364335.1 Winogradskyella sp. UBA3174
TTTTGGGGAAGAAATTTAATAAAACGTTCTAATGATATTTCAGAAGGAAAAAGACGTTGGTTGTTAAAATTAAACCTATTTCTTATATGCATCATTGCGATTTGGCTTTTGTCTAATTTAGAAGATGATTTATTCGATTCAGAATATGCTATAAATTTTCTATGGATAATACTTTCCTTTTTATCATGGTGGATATTATATTACGGAGTATTCAAATTACAGATAGTCGTTCAAAAAGACGAAATACACCAATATTTAACATTAATAGGAGCAAATAGCGCTCAGACAAAAAAGAGAATAAACAAAGCCACTACTTCTAAGATTATTACTGAGTTATATGCATTAATGGATGAGGAGAAATTATACAAAAACCCTCTTTTAAACAGATTAGATTTAGCAACTCGGTTAGGAACTAGTGAAGGATATTTGTCTCAAGTTATAAATCAGGAAATCAATAAAAGTATAATTCAGTTTGTAAATGAATATCGAATTAAGGCTGCTAAAGAACTATTGAATGATCCCGTATTTAATAAATATTCTGTTGAAGCCATTGGTATGGAAGCTGGTTTCAAATCTAAAAGTGCATTCTATAGAACTTTCAATACCAATACAGGAATATCTCCAGGAGCCTGCAGAAAGCTTCAAAAAACGTCCTAATTCGTATATTTCTATTGTTTCAGGACTTCTACAATCCTAAAATCACCTTTTATCTTTTTTGATGCTCATACTTTTGCAGCAGTAAATCAAAAAACATAAAAAATGAAAAAAGCAATTTCAAAATCACTCTTTCTTATTACTGTCATTTTGTATCAAACCCTTTCGAGTTGTAGTTCTGACGATTCTATTCTAGGATCAATTACTGGTTCAAATAATATAGTGACACTATCACGAGAGCTTCCAAGTTTTAGTAAAATACATGCTGAAGGCGATTTGACAATAAATATCCAGCAAAGTTCCACACAAGAAGTTACAATAAATGTAAATGACAATCTTCAGGATGTTATAATAACTA
>NZ_DEXW01000039.1:1515-4861 GCF_002364335.1 Winogradskyella sp. UBA3174
TTCGAACTAAATATCCAGATGCCCTTTTTACAGGAGTTTCAAATGAATGATGATACTCAAGGAAAAATAGATTTTGTCCTTGATCAACTTGATATAAAAATAAATAACTCAGCACAGCTGGAGTTAATAGGTTCCTCTGAATCCCTAAATATAAACCTTGGAGACGATAGTAGAATAGATGGTTTTTTGTTTGCTACTACATCTTTGAATGCTAATGTACAAGATGATTCTGAATTAAGTATTACCTGTAATAGTGAATTAAACGGTAGTGTAAGTGATGACTCAATACTTCGCTACAAAGGAAGCCCCGTAATAAATGCAACGACCTCGGATGATGGTGAAATTATTAATGCAAATTAATTACTAACATAAATAAGTAAAAAAATATTATGAAAACAATAAAGTACTTTCTTCTAATATTAATAGTTGCCCTAACTTATTCTAAAGTATACTCCCAAAAAGATAGTACAATACAAAATAGTATTACTATTTCCACTGGGTTGAATCAAGGATATTTTAAAGATTTAAATTTTTCGCCTTTAAACTACTCCATTTCTGGTGTAAATTACGGAATTACTTACTCGAGAAGAAATAACAAAAGTATTTTTCTGACTTCTCTAGTTTTTAATAACAATACGATAAATACAATTCAACAAACTGTTTTCCCAGAAGCTATATATTTTCAAGGAAAAGTAAAAATAGCTTACCTTAGAAAGGTAAATAAAATCTCAAACAAAGTTGATTTTTTTCTTGGTGGTCAATATCAATCAAACATTAATTATATAGATTGGCAAGGAGAATCTACTTCCTTTCTAGTAGCTCACAGTCTTGGTATTTCTTTTTATGGGGAATTTCGTTTTAATAATAAACACGCTATAAATTCTTCTATTTCTTTACCCTTATTTACACTAATGGTTAGGCCTCCTTATTCAGGTTTTGATGAAGAATTAGATGAAAACAGTGACAAACCATTACGTTTAATCACAAATGGGTATTTTACTTCAGTAAATAATTATGTGTCTCCAAGTTTTTCAATTCAATATGAATATAATCTAACCAAGCGTTTTTCAATATCGGTAGAATATCAAATGAATTATCAAAATCAGAGCAAGAATGATAGGTTTATAACCTATCAAAACCAAATACGAATAGGGCTAAGCCATAAATTTTAAACAATGAAAAATAACAAATACATTCTTATCACATTATTAGTTAGCATTATATTACTAAATTCTTGTGAAAAAATGATTATTGGAGAAGATGAAATAAACTCTCCTGAGAATAACTTCGAACTCTTATGGAATGACTTCAATGTACATTACGCACTTTTTGGAGTTAAAAATATTAATTGGCAAGATGCTTATAACATATACAGGCCACAAGTAAACCCGAACACTTCTAATATGGAACTTTGGGACATTACTTCTAATATGCTTGATTTATTAAATGATGGACACACTACATTAATAGACGCCAACAACAATTTAAAATTTGAATCAGGTGATTCGCTTAATGTTATAGCGGAAAGTGAATTTGATTTAAACTTATTAAAAACCAAATATCTAGATTATCTAACAAATTCTTCTGAACCAGATATCTCATTCGGTAAATTAAAATATAAAGATATTGGTTATGTTCATTTATCTAGTGTCGAAGGTGACAACCCTGAAATTATTGACAACATAATTCAACAATTAAAACAGCATAAAGCTATAGTTGTTGACATAAGAAACAATGGTGGTGGTTCTGATGATTATGCTCATAGAGTTGCAGGTGCTTTTGCAGATGGAGAGCATTTTATTTATACTGTACAGACAAAAAATGGAACAGGTATTGATGATTTTGATGCTAAAACTAAATGGTTTACAAAACCAGAAGGAACAGAACAATTTTTAAAACCAGTAATTTTACTAACTGATAGAGTTACAGCAAGTGGAGCAGAAATATTTACCCTCAATATGAAAGCATTTAATCATATTACCGTTATTGGAGACACAACAGCTGGAGACCACTCAGACCAAAGTGATTTAAGGTTTCTTCCAAACGGATGGGTTTATACCTATTCACCACAATTGTATTTAATGCCAAACGGAGAAAGTTTAGAAGGGATTGGGATTTCACCTGATGTATATATAAAAAACACAGAAACCTTAATTAACAGCAACATTGACTTAGTTATTGAGACAGCTATTAATTATCTCTTCATAGAGTACAATATTGAATAAAACGTTTGCTAACACTGTATAAAAAACATAGGGCACTTTGTACTAAACTGAAAGTTTTGTGCATTTTAACAAAGTCCGCCAAATATAAAACTTGGCGTTTAAGATAAAAAATAAAAGCAAAATATTTATATTTGGATAAGTAATAAACCGAAACGGAAGTGCATATTAATTGCCCTACGTTTCTTACACTAGACGTTGGCAACTATAAAAACAACTGATAAAAATTAAGTCGTAAATGATGACAATTATATAGATAATATAAAAAGAAGTTCTAGTCATTTCCACTTGAAAAGAATAAAAAATACTTACCATTTAACCAAAGTATTCTTATACCTCATAAAAAAAACCTCAGACAAGAAATGTTTTGTCTGAGGTTTTAATCTTTTCCCTATAAAAAATTGTATAAGATTAGAGATTTAATTTTGTGTTTTTAAATGATAATCAATCATTTAATTATCAAAAATATTAATTACATTTTCACCTATTTGAAATCCTTGTTCTAATCCTAGATCAATTCCTTCTCTAAAATGTATACCTCCGTATAATCTTGATTCAGCAGCTTCCTCTGCCATATCATAAAAAGATGAATATTCTCTTGGTGTGCCATCAATATCTGCTCTATTTTCGTGAGTACGATCAATAAATGCGTAATTATCTCCGAATAATGAAGTTAAAATACTTGCTAATGCCCCTGATTGTACTGAATGACCTGACGTATATTCTGGAAACGGTGGAGTTTCTAAAATTGTTTCCCAGGAAGCGTCAATTTGATTTTTGATTACTGTAACTGGTCTTGGGTAATTGGTTGTATATTTTACTTTCCAGCAAGAAATAAAAGAATCATTAATCCCAATAGCTAATTTTGCAAATGCTTCAGACGAAGCTAATAAATCAAAATCATTATCATTAATTAACTGGTTTAAAATTGATATTGAATGTCCAGGAGGTGTGGCAGAAGTTTGTGGGTCATCTGACCAAAATTCAGCTATTACAGTTTGTTCAGACGTTATATTATTTACTACTTCGTAAACTTCAAGAGCTCTTTGATAATAAATAGAATTAACGTCAGTACTATAAACTGGCGGGTCAACAGGAATAGAGTTTTCAACATTTAATGAAAT
>NZ_DEXW01000039.1:5077-9456 GCF_002364335.1 Winogradskyella sp. UBA3174
AAATTATTAAACTGAGCAGCATAACCACCATCTGTTGTAGACCATAGTATAATTTGTTCAGTTAAATCATTTGCAAAAGTAATTGATCGATTAATTACATCTTCAGCTATATCATTTGAATACTGATTGTTAAATTCAGTTTCTAACTCAAGAATCCTAGAATAATTAACAAGTGAGGCATTAGAGTAAAAGAATTTGGTCATAATTGCCATTGTAGTATTTGCAACTGTTGGCCAATGGTATTCTAAACCTTCCTCGATGGTCGTTTCTAAATTTAAATCATTTATTCTACCTGTTAAGGACAATTTATCAGTCGAACCAACTTGGATAGACTCATATAAAGCAATACCAGTATAACCGAATGCCCTTGCTGCTACAGGAGGTGTATAGCCTGCTGTTTCAGTAGTCAATACTTTAATTAAATTAAACCAACTCACAACAACATCCGAATTGTATTGGTCTGGGCTTACGATTTCTGGTTGGGTAATATCATTGTCACTATCGGGCGAACATGAAATTATTAGAAGCATAAAAATAATACTGTAAAGAAGATAATTTTTATTTAACACAGTTTTTGATTGGTTTTAAATTAAAAGTAATTTTATTCTGCAATTGTACAATTTACTTTTTTAAAATTGTACTAACATAAGAAAGTAGAACTAAGTAAGATTTGACTTCATATATATATCAACCGAGAAAAAAATATATCTATTAGATGAATACAACATCAAAATTATAAAATTACAATTGCCAACAACCTGTATAATTCATTGCTAGTTCTAGCCTACTTATAAATTCCTTCGGAATTTACTCTGGTTCGTATTTGTTTACTAATTTAATTACTTAACCACGCTACTAACCTTATACAAAAACGTTAGCTACAAACTGAAAATATAAAAATCCTTAAATCATTATTTATCTTAATAGCATTAATCTTATTTAAAAGTGATTTCGCAAAGGGTTATTATTTTTAACTTTCTGATTTAACAGAGAGTAAAGTTTACAAATACGAATGCAAAGTGGATCCATCTAAGACGGAATATTGGAAACTAACATCGAGTTTAGATGAAAGTACTCTTATTACTAGGCATTTAATTCTGAATATATTCAGTACGAACTATTCAAAGAAGAATACACTAATGAAGGCTCAAGATTATACGGATTTATAAGTTATAGAGCTGAATCTAATGGTCAAAAACAAAGTGCTGTAATAAATAAAACAATTGAATTGAATGTGTTCAAATGGGAAACTGAAAGTAGTTATCGATATTCTTCAGAAACAATAGAAAAACATTATGGAAAAGCAACTTTTGAAAAGAAAAAAGAATTCGTCGAAAAAGTAAAAATCAATTTTCTTGGTAAAGGTTAAAAAGCTTTAAAATTTAAAGGTAATTATAAAATAGAAGTTTCTAAAACCAAACAGAAGTATGAATACAGTCAATTTAGTTATTATGCAGAAGGTCTTGGCCTTGTTAAAATGGAATAAGAGGCATTAGCTAACAAAGTATATAACAAATTATTTGCCTTGTGTGTACTCGGAAAATCGTATCAAAATTTTCTCTGGTTCCGCTTTAAGAGCTTTAAGAAAACTAAGTATTGACTACGAATTTACAGAACGACCCAAATTGCTAGTACTTAATGGTGATAATCATGTTTAGAATTATAAGGTATAAAAAAGCCACACCGAAGCAGGGCTTAAATAATTAACTCAAAGGTTTTTAGTTATTTGATAGTCTTAGTGGTACAATTATAGATATGATTATTCGTTTTTGGTTAGAGCTCTAAACCTAACGCTTCATCTATTAATATAGCGGCATCCTCTGCAGAAATCATAAAAACAAAACCACAACTATCTTGGTCATTACAGGCTAAATATGCCCTGGACAGCTAAAGTCTTCTAAATAAACATGTAACACTCATTTATGAATTGGTGCATCGTAATATATTCTGAGGCCTGCTCCATTTCTATATAAAAAACATAATCATTTCCATTCGTGTCTTTTCCAGTTGCGAAAGAACTGTATGGTGCATAAAGGTTTAAATCAGTTTTTGCAAAAGCTACCTCACCTTTTCTGCTGGTACCGTAACGGTATTCATTTGTAATGTCACCGCTGTTTGTGCTAGTAACCTTCCGTTTACAGTAGCTCCTGTTTTTAAAGCGATGGAGGTTGCACCTAATAAGTTTCCTTCAAAATGACTTGTGGTACCTAGGGTAACAGCGCCTGATACTTGCCAAAAAATGTTACTGGCTTTTGCGCCTCCTTCTAAAGTCATTCTAACTGCAGAACTCATCGTAAGTGTTCCTGAAACTTGAAATATCCATACATCATTTGGACCACCTGAAATTGTGATGTCCGTTGGTATTAAAAGTGTACTTGTCCATTTATGAAGCCCTGGTGCAAGCGTTTGTCCTCCTATAATTCCAGCTCCTACATTTAGATAATCTGGGTTAGAGCGTCCTGCAGCATGTGTATATGCAGCTTGCATATTAAGCACAGCTGTTGTGAGTCCTGGAGCATCCGTTATTCTACAAGCAAGTGGGCCTGCAGCATCAACTGTATATATGTCTCCAATAACTTGGGGACAAGTTAATAAAAGAGCAGCACCCGTTATTGGGCTTGTTCCTACATTACCTGTAATGACAGATGGAGGCACATTAGTGATTCCTGATTTTGAAAGAATCGCAAAATTTCCAGAAACACCAAGATCAACAGGTAATATTAAAGTTTTAGATTGCGTAATAATTAAATTTTCTTCCTCAAGTTCTAAAGAATCTATCTCTGAACTACAGCTAGACATTAGTCCAATAAAAAGGATCGCTAGGATTGTGATTTTTTTATTAAATTTCATAATTTTATATAATTTTAACATAACTAATCATAAGTAATTTAGACTAAATATAGTTTAAATTTAATGAAATTGACGTTAACTAAATCATATTGCCCTTTGAGCGATTTTTCGAGTATTTAATCTGATTTAAAAAGAGTTGAAAGGATGAATGAAATATTATATTCAATTTATAAAGAAATTGTAGAACAAAAGCACAACAACGTTTATAATTAAGTGCTTGGTTAGTGTGTACTCGTAAAATCCTATCAGATTTCCCTACTAGTTCGTTTTCTTTTGCTAACTTAGTTCCAGCCAACACAACTAACCATACTCGAACACGTTTGCATTCATTACTCGATCGAACCTAAAATGAAAATATGAGATTTCTATTTTTACTATTTTTATTAATAATAGCTTCTTGTTCAAATAAAAAAAAATTAGAAAAATCTATAAATACTGTTCATAAAACTAAAAATTTAATTGCAACTCTAGATACTATAAGATGGACAGAACAAACACCTATAAGTTTAAGGGATTCTTTGATTAATATTTACGGTGCAGAATCAAAAGAAGCTGATCTATATCAAAAAGAATACAGAAAGAATCATAAAATTAATATCATAAAAATTAAAAGAATATTAGATACTTATGGTTGGCCTAAAAATGAATTGATTGGAAATCAAGGAAATATGACTATCGCAAATGTTCTTCAACATGCAGATCAAGAAACAAGAGAGCATTATATTCCTTTAATGAAACAAGCTGTGTTGGACAAAAAACTAGAGCCAAGGTATCTCGTTCGTGCTAAAGATAGAATTGCAACAGATAAAGGTCATTTACAAATTTACGGAGGACAAATGAAATACTATCCGAAAACTAAAAGCTTCAATGTCTGGCCAGTTTTTAATCCTATAAACCTAGATAAAAGAAGAGCTAAAATCGGACTTGAACCAATCACTGAATTCCTGAAAAACAGATTTGACTTTGAATGGAATCTTGAGGAGCAAATAAAAAGGTCGGAAGAATTTGAAAAAGAAAGATTATTAAATAAATAACGAAATGCCAATACCGTATAAAATTAATTACTGGTTTTTGCCTATTTACAAAAGTCTAAACGGACTTTCTATCTATGTTTTATTTAGGAAATTTAGTGCTTAAAACACGTAACTAACCATACGAATCAGGTTATATGCATCCTAAAAAAAATAATTTGTAACATTTTGACATTCCTTGTCTCTAAATGAAAACTAAAGGAATCAAAATGAAAAAAACACTAACAGTATTTATATTTATAGTATTTACACTCGTAATTAACTCGCAAACCATTTATTCAAAAGCATTTGGCGATCCAAATGATAAGCCACTACTATACCTTCACGGTGGTCCAGGATATAATTCTGTGGGTTTTGAGGCAACAACCGCTCAAAAACTTTCGGAAAATGGTTTTTATGTCATTTCTTATGACAGACGTGGTGAAGGAAGGTCTCCAGATAAAAATGCAAAATTCACTTTTAATGAAACTTTTGAGGATATAAATTTAATTTATGATA
>NZ_DEXW01000039.1:9617-15666 GCF_002364335.1 Winogradskyella sp. UBA3174
GAAAAAATGGATAAAAATTCTATAGAATATAGTTCGTACAGTTTTAGTCACGCTATGCAAAATGGATTTTATTTTCCAAAGGAGCCAACCACAGACGCTTTAAATATCTATTCAACGTTTAAAACAGATAGTCTGCTTGTAAAATATAGTTCAAAAATGACTTATGAAGCATCAAGAGGATTTTGGCAAAACGAAAAATATACCACGCTAGATTTAAATGAAAATCTAAAACGAGTAGTAAAGAATGGTATACCTGTTTTCGGTTTATATGGTAAAGATGATGGTTTGTTTTCAGAAAGTCAAGTAAGAAACATTGAAAATTTAATTGGGGAAAATAATTTGGAATATCTATTCAACTGTTCTCATAACCTCTTTATAGACCAGCAAACTAAATTTATTGACGCGTTAAAAAAATGGACGGAATAATGAACTTTGAAACTATTTATAAAACATATTGGCAAAAGGTTTTTAGGCTATGTATGGGGTATGCAAATGATACAGCTGCAGCGAAAGATTTAGCGCAAGAAACCTTTATAAAAGTATGGAAACAATTACCCAAGTTTAGAAACGAATCTTCTATTGGAACTTGGATCTTTAGAATTGCATCCAATACTTGTTTGCGTCAAATTCAAAAAGATAAGAAGATGCCTAAGTCTGAATTGCCATTGGAGATTAAGGATGAAATTTTAGAAACAAACATAGAGAAAGATATACAGTTATTATATCAATATATTTCAGAACTCCAAGAAGTAGAACGAATCATCATATCATTGGAATTAGAAGATATGAATCAAAAAGAAATAGCTGAAATTGTTGGTTTGTCTGAAGGCAACGTTCGAGTTAAGATTCACAGAATAAAAGAAAAATTAACACAAAAATTCAAGAAAAATGGAAACTAATATAGATTTAAAAAAAATATGGAATACAAAAAAGATAGAAACTCCAAATGTAGAAATTCTTTATACCAAAGCAAATAAACTAAAAAGTAGAAGCTTTTTAAAGCTAATAGTAGTCAACATTTCACTTTTACTAACCATTATATTTTTTGGCTTTATTTGGTATTATTATCAGCCTGAATTAGTAACTGCTAAGATTGGTATTATATTAATTATTTTAGCTATACTTATTTTTTTACTACCTTTTAACAAACAATCTTCTTTACTTACGAAGAATAAAACAGAACCGAATAGTAAGGAATACCTTCAACAACTTATAAAGTTAAAAGAACTAAAAGTATACCAACAAACTACAATGTTGAGTATCTATTTTATACTTCTTTCTTTAGGAATTGGTCTATATATGTTTGAATATGTTTCTAAAATGACAATTACTTGGGGAATAATCACCTACGCTATAACCATACTTTGGTTTGCTGTAAATTGGTTTTATTTAAGACCTAAAGCAATTACGAAACAGAACGCAAAACTTAATACGCTATTAGTTGAATTTGAGAAATTGAATAATCAAATGAATGACCCGTTCTGAAATAAGGCTACATAATTCTAAACAGTTATGTACAAAAACTACAAAGTAGTTAGACGTTACAGTGAACCTTTCAAATTAAAAATCTTAGCCGAACTTAGTATTGGAAAGCACACAAAAAGTGAACTTTACAAACTCTATTCTATTGCTCCTTCAACAGTTAATGTAAGGATCAAAAAGTACAATCGTATAGACTTAATGAACACCAGAGTAAAAGAGAAAACCAAAGACGAAATATCTAGAATCAAAGCACTTTAAAAAGCGATTGAACAGCTTAAAAAACTACTACTAAAAAAAGACCTCGATGCTATGGTATTAGATTCATACCTTGAAGTAGCTGCTGAAGATTTAGGCTATAAATCTGTTGGCGAACTAAAAAAGCCGAAGTATAAAGCCTTAAGCAAGGCCAAATAAAAATCTAAGGAATTTGCTTCCTTATCTAGGATATGTAACTGTTTTGAGCTTAAGCGTGATGCTTATTACAAGTATAAGTGTAGAGCTGACAAACGAGAAGAAATAGAACAAGAGGTTATAAATATCGTTAAGAAAAGATGCAAATCCCTTCCTAGAAAAGGTATAAGAAAACTTAAAATATCATTGGATCAAGAATTTACTAAAGCCTACCTAAAAGTCGGTAGAGACACTTTGTTTAATGTTCTTAGAAAATATAAGATACTTGCACTTAGAAAGAAATATAGAATGAGGACAACGAACTCTCATCATCGCTTTTATAAGTATGGCAATATCATAAAGGATATTGAGATCAATATACCAAATCATGTTTGGGCATCGGATATCACATACATCAGAACCGTAAAAGACTTTTGTTACATGGCTCTTATTACAGATACCTATTCTCCTAAAATAGTCAGTTATGTCCTTAGTGATAGGTCGGAACTAAATGGATGCGTAAGAGCGCTTAATAAAGCGATTTATCAAAAAAAACCATAAATGGACTCATACATCATTATGACAGAAGAGAACCATTGCTATGAAAATGCAATTAAATTATACAACGAAATAAGATTACATTTATCTTTAGACTATAAAACACCCAATATGATATATCTATTAACAGCGTAAAATCAATTTTAACCTGTAGCCGTATTTCAGGACTGGTCATTTAAAAACTTGTGCTTCTTCTTTATTTTTTTAAAAAAAAAGCTTCGCGATTTCTCACGAAGCTTAAATCAAAAAAACCATCAATCCAATCAAAGTCTTTTAATCTAAATATGCACTTACAGCTGCTGCACGAGAAACCACATGTGAGTTTAACTCTGCTATTGCAGCTTGAAACTCTGAACTATTATTTAAGAATGTATAACCTTCAATTTCTGAAGTTACATAAGGCTGAATTAGTGCAGAATATGTACTGTATAAAGATTGCATTGTGCTAGTATTAAAAGTATCATCTACAACTTCTTGTACATAAATATCATATTGCGCTTTATAAACAGCATCTTGATATAAATAACCTATTAATGGCCATTGTGAAGGGATTACATCAGAAAAATCTAATTCGGGCGAACCTAATTGACCATATTTTAAAGCGCCATTATTATCCCAAGGAATCCAAGTTAATTTACTAGTATCTGGATTATTGTATAGGTAATAATTATGTTTCGTTCTCCCGTAAGTATCCCAATTTTGAATGACTGTATTTGTTGCTAAAAATTTTAAAAATACATCAGTATCAAAAACAGCTTCTAAGTTTGTTCTCCAAGCTGCTGCGTCTGTTGTTCTGGTGTCATCATGTAAGATTGACAATAAACTTGAAACATCTGTAAAATCGGCTTCATCTTTATTAGTTTTTTTTACATATTCACCTTCATTATAAGTACCAGAGGCAAAAGTTGCAGCATTGCCATCTGGCTTGTATAAATTCCCATCATCATCAGAAAACTGGGTATCTAAAACCGTATCGTCAACTTCTTCAACCAATGTATATAAACCAAAATATATTGGTCCATCTCCATGATCTACATATACTGTATAAAACGCAGTATGAGAACCAACCAAACCTCCATTTCTAAAGACGTCTCCTGCTACTTTTTCTCTAAGCATAGAGTCATCATTATAATTATTTTTAAGACTTAATTTTTTAAATCCATAAAAACGTTGATTATCTATTTGTGGATAATCGTCTTCAAACTCATCAAAATCTAATTTAAATGGTAATTTTAACACACCATTTCTCCAACTACCTTGCAAACTAGAGTTGCCCTTAAAACGTACACCTACGCGATACCATTCTATGCCGTTATAAAATACTTCAGCAGGAACAAAAATAGGGTCTTCGTCAGAATCAACTAACCCTCCACCTAGTCCACCACTAGAACCAGCACCAGAACCAAATATGCCGAAAGTATCTGTCATATCATCTAACATATTTTGCCAACGGTTTGCTGTAATAACTATATCTATTCGTTTTACAGTATTATCCTCAAATACCTCATCAAAATTTAGGTCTGCATCTTTGCTATGCGTCTCTGCTGTCCAGTCTGAGGCTTCAAAATCATCATCACCTTCCTCTTCCACTACTGCAACGACAGTATCATTTTCATCATCATTACTACATGAATTAAATGTTAGAATTGGGATACTAAATACTATTATTATAAAAAGGATATTGATACTTTTTTTAATTGTTTTCATTTGATTTTTATTATTTAACATTAATTCCTATCTCTATTTAGTTGTGATTATTTTTAAACATTCTTCATATAAGACTATTCTAAAACAAAATGGTTTAATTTATTTTTAAAGATTATTGTCTTTTAGGTTTCGGTGCGTTTTTCATCTAAATCAATATTTTTTAAAAAATATTTTAAATGCTGGTGGTTTTTTCTATCGCATCTGTTTTCTGATTGCCAAAAAGAACTATTTGACATAAATAGTGCTATTCCAAATCCGAATGCTGGAATTAATTACTCATTTAGAAAAAATGTAATAAGTTGAAAACTTAGTTTTAAAAAATAAAATGACTTTAAAAATTTAAGAAAATTGAAAAGAATTAAGGACAGTTTAGTTAGCGTCTTTAATAATAAATAACGAAAGTGATACAAAAAGGTGCGGTGAGATGGAAGTCAAAACATTGGGTCTATTTAAGCATTGCTCTTAAAGGAAAATATGTGGGTGTTGAGGAATTAGGAAATGGCATTCGGAGCGTATTTTATTATAATGTGTTTTTAGGTTACTTTGATGATATGAACATCTGAAATAAACAAACATCAATAAGGATTAGTCAAAATTTAGTCTAAAGTCTAATCCTTAACTTGTCTAAACTATGTCCCTTAACGCACATAAAAATCCATCTTCAAATTAAACCTTTTGGTAAGAAGAAAGTCCAAGTTCCAAACAAATCAATTATGACCTATAAAAATTATTTCAAAACAACTAGCATTTGCTTGTTTGTAACTTTCTTTACAATTATTAGTTGTAACAAATCAGATGATTTAAATGGAACTGTTGATGAAACTTTACCGGAAACTATTGATCTTACGAGCTTACCATTTGGAGGTGTAGGAGAAACACAAATCTTGATAAGAAATCAAGGCGACCCTTTACCTGATTTTCTTTCCTTGTGGCTTTGCGGACTACCATCTAACGGAGCAGGTGCAAATAATGCAAGTGATTGGACGAATACCGATGGCACTTGGAATTACGAATTGAAACCGCAAGTTGAGGGAAATGTCACTTGGAACCACATATTTGACATTAATTTAGATGGAAATGGCAACAGAATTATTACAGGCAATAATTTACCAGACCATCCTACTGGTATATTCCCAATACAACCTGGGACTGTAGCTTTTCAATACGATGGAAATCCAAACATTATTTCTGAACAAGTTATAAATTATACATTACCTGCACTACCTCAAATTGCCCAAGAAGCAAATTGCGTATTTTTTGGACCTGCTGGATTTTCTGTAACTGGCGCTGCTATTTACCATGGTGCATCAACACTCGGAACGGATGCTGCAGCACACGAAATGCTTGATAGATTTGGTGGACACACAGATGGAACAGAAAGATATCATTATCATTTTCCTTCCGAAGATCTACAAAACCATATTCACGAACACGAATCTGGACACGCACCACTTATGGGTTATATGTTAGATGGTTTTGGGATTTTTGGTCCTTATGGTGAAAATGGCGAATTACTTACTTCTGCAGATTTAGACGAATGTCACGGACATACACATCCAGTTCTTTGGGATGGCGAGATGGTAGACTTATACCACTATCATTGGACGTATGATTTTCCATATAATATAGGTTGTTTCAAAGGAACACCTCAATAAACACAAGCTACAAAATGAAAAAAATAAAATCAGTTTTATTAGTATCAATTGTTTTAGTAATCTTTTCTTGTTCAAAAGACACAAACGAAAATACTGGCATTGAAGTACCTAATACAGAATCACCAAATGTTCTTTTTATTATTGCAGATGATTTAGGTAAAGACGCTATAAATGGTTTTTCAGAAGGCACTATAAAACCTAATACACCAAACATAGATGCCATTAGAAATAATGGAATTTCTTTTAGTAATTTTTGG
>NZ_DEXW01000039.1:15902-16417 GCF_002364335.1 Winogradskyella sp. UBA3174
CAAACTAACAATAAATACGCATCTGCAATTGTTGGAAAATGGCATCTTTCAGGCTACAATTCAGCTATAAACCCAGAAACATTTGGGATTGATTATTACGCCGGACTTATTCGTGGTGCAGTAGATGATTATTACCAATGGCAATTAAGCGAAGATGGTGCTACAAGTCAAAATACAGAATACATCACAGAAGTTTTTACAGACTTATCAATAGATTGGATTAATCAACAATCTAAACCTTGGTTTATGTGGTTGGCATATAATGCACCACACACTCCATTTCATGCACCACCGAGTAATATGCACAGTCAAGGTAACTTACCAACATATAACAATGGATTAGACCCAATTCCTTACTATATAGCAGCAATTGAAGCAATGGATTTTCAAATTGGAAGATTATTAGATGATATTCCCGAAGATGAAAGAAATAACACTATAATAATTTTTATTGGCGACAATGGAACACCAAATCAAGTTGCCCAAAGTCCTTATTCTAGCGCAACAGTAAAAAA